>JBBAWA010000258.1:0-1008 GCA_040397425.1 Methylacidiphilales bacterium | reverse complement strand
GTGGAACAGCACGTCCTTGAGCGAAGCGGCCTGGTAGCTCATCACAGAAGGCTCCCAGTAAGGGCCATTGTCTTGGTAGGTGCGAACAGTGGTTTTCATGATCAGAAAGGCTCGTAAAGGGGCTCGTCGTCTTCTTCGTCGCTTGGCAGTTCCTTGATAATGAACGAAGTGCCAGCGGCTTGGTAAATGGTCTTCAGTTGATCACGCTCTGCAATGGTGAGAGCATAATCCTCATATCCATCTTCAGAAGCAAAATAAAACACTGAGCGAATCATCAATCGTCTCCAATAATGCGAAAATCAGGGTCGTTTTGTTTCTTTATCCATCGACATTGGCTTTCGTTGATAACAATGAAAAGCTTGTCGTGGTGATCCTGCTCAACAATGGCGGTGGTGATGCTGGAGCCGATGCGTGATCGGCCCCTATTGCTAGTGGCAAGAATGTTGATGGTGGTCACAGTGCTTTGCTCCAGCGCTTGATGCGAGCAACGATGTCGTCGCTGGTTTCATTATGAAGGCGGGTGCCGATGGATCCGTCACGCCCCATGAGAATGCGACCATCGTCTGCTTTACGCAGCCAGGCCAACGAAGGAAGCAGCAGCGTTGCACCAGGCTTGCCCTCAACGATGAAAGTGGCGACAAGGCTCAGGAGCTGGTCTTCGGTGTGGCGGATGATGAGGCCACCAGCATTGACTTTGAAAGGAGCGGTCATGGTTTTGAAGGAGGAGAGCCTCTCGGCCCGTTGAGGGAACAATAGAGCAAGAAGGGGCTGTTTCCAGCCCCCGTAACAAAGCTTTACAAAGGCTCAACGCCGCTGGTCGCAAATGCCTGCGAGCATCTCCCCAGCGTACTGGTGAGCCTCGCGAAGCTTCTCGAGGGCCGCCTGACGCTCGTCACGAGCTTGGTAGTAGGCACCTTCGGGCTGCGGATAGAAATCGCGACCATTCAAGGTTGCAGCGGCCAGAGCGTCAATGGCCTTCTCGATGGCATCGTAGGCAGCAGCGTATTC
>JBBAWA010000257.1:0-1015 GCA_040397425.1 Methylacidiphilales bacterium | reverse complement strand
GAGTACCGCTTGGCCAACATGACCCAATCCTCAATCCAGCGCTGCTCAGTGTAGTAAGCGTCTCCCGGGATGTACCAAACATCTTCCCCGGTAAACCCGTCCGCTTTGGCCGAGTGCCGATCCAGGATGACCTTGAGACCGATCGATCCTGCGTAGTCGATCACCTTGTCCATGCACTGGATCGGGGTCAGACCCTGCAGGTCAGGATTCTGCGCAAAGTTGATGCTGGTAGTCGCCGCATCAGTGCGAAGCATCTCGTTCGAAAAAGGAATCCGAAGAGTGTTAAAGCCCAGTCCCTTGACCTGATCGAGCATCGGCTTGTAGCCCCGGCTCCACAGCCCATGGAGCACCTTGTTGCCCGTTTCAAAGCCGAACCAGTTCACTCCACTGATCCGCACGGGATTTCCGGCCGCATCGACAATCTGATTCCCCGAAGCGGAAAGATATCCGCTCGTAGTGACCGTGCCGTTCGAAGCGGACAACGTAAGCGCCGCATCCCCCACCGCCAAGCTAGGCAGAGTGATGGGAGGAGTTACGGGAGGAGTAACAGGACTAACCGGGGGGGTGACCACGGGAGCCGCTGCCACGTTCAGGGTGAGGTATCGGGTAGCTGTGGCTGAAGTCGAATCGGTAACCATCACCTTGAAGGTGTAATTTCCCGCCAAAGTAGCCGTCCCGCTGACAACCCCCGAATTAGATAGGGTAAGTCCATTAGGACAAGCGCAGCAACTCGGCACCATCCAGGAGTAAGGAGCCGTTCCTCCTGTTGCCACCAAGGTCTCCGAATAAGCCACCCCTTGGGTTGCGCTTTTAAGGACACCGCTACTCACCGCAAGAGCCGGCACCACACTGCTACTTCCATTAAGAGAAAAACCAGTCGGCAGTGTTCCGGGCATAGAGAAGTTTGCGACTGCACCCACGAGGACACTTCCGCCGGAGGGTATAACCGCGTTGTACGGCGCGTTTTTGACAAAGTAGTGATTTCCCACTTTGCTCACGAGAACCCCTTCCCAAA
>JBBAWA010000256.1:0-1025 GCA_040397425.1 Methylacidiphilales bacterium | reverse complement strand
AGATGGTGGGCGAGGCAAGCAAGGCGGTCGCTGCAGGGGCGACCGAAATTCATATTGTGGGTGGGCTACATCCCAGTTTGCCTTACTCGTTCTACTTGGAGATGTTGAAAGCGTTAGCGGGGATCAAGCCCAAGCCGATGCTCAAGATCTTTACGGCAATCGAGATTCGACATTTGGCGGAGCGCGTCGCAAAAAAAACAATTCCGGAGGTGTTGCGGGATCTGCGGGAAGCGGGTTTGGATTCTTTGACGGGAGGTGGTGCGGAGATTTTTGATGCGGGAGTGCGGGAGAAAATCTGTCGAGGGAAGGAATCGGCAGAGGAATGGTTGGAGGTGCATCGAATCTGGCACGGGATGGGTGGGAGAAGCACTGCCACTATGTTGTATGGTCATGTGGAGACGGCGGAGCAAAGGGTGGATCATTTGGAAAAGTTGAGAGCGTTACAGGATGAAACGGGAGGATTTACGGGATTTATTCCATTTGCGTTCGAGCCATCCCAGACGCGGCTGGCGGAGTTAGGAAAAATTCGGAGAGCGAGTGCGCTGGAGGAGTTAAGGGTCATTGCGGCGAGTCGGCTGATTCTGGATAATTTTGATCATGTGACGGCGTACTGGATCAGCACGGGATTACCTTTGGCTCAGATTGCGTTGAGTTATGGGGCGGATGATTTGCACGGGACGATTGGGGAGGAGAAAATTTTTCACATGGCGGGGGCAAAGACGCCGGTGGGGCAGACGAGGGGGAACTTGGAGCGTGCGATTCGGGAGGCGGGGAGGGAGCCGGTACAGAGAAACACCTTTTACGAGTTACTTTAAAGAAGCGAAGGCAAAAATAGGGTTTGCGAATTTCGATTGGCAGGCGTATTATTATGGTATGTCACTGATAAAGCTACTTTTTGGGGGAAGAAAGGTAAGACATCAGGGAGCAGGAGTGCCAACGGGTCAACTTTTGGAGTACCGGGCGATCGCTATCTTGCTCATCACACTACTTGTGGGATTTGGTAGTTGGATTTGGATGAAGAGGGT
>JBBAWA010000255.1:0-1054 GCA_040397425.1 Methylacidiphilales bacterium | reverse complement strand
GGATCGGTAAAATAGAAAATCCTGTGATTCGGCCTGCTTTGACGGGTCCTGATTATGCATATCGGAATCGGATCACGGTGCATAATCGCGAGGGGCGAATTGGATTTTTAGGAACAGACGGACGAACCTTGGTGGATGTGCCACGATGTCTTTTGGCGGCGGACGATGTGAACCAGAAGTTAGCCGTATTGAGGGAGCGGCCTCGACCCCGTCCTCACTACTCGATTCGGGCAGATGAGGTGCGCGGGGAGGCGTTTTATCAATCGAACCGGCCCTTGGGAAAGAAATTGCAGGAGCAGGTGGTATCGGCCGTGCCAGAGGGAGTGCAATCGGTATTGGAGGGGTATGCGGGCACTGGATTTTTTAGTGGGCCTTTATCGCGCCGTGGCATTCGGGTGGTGGCGGTTGAGTCTAGCTCGGCTTCCGTTTCAGCATTTCAACGGGAGGCTCCTCAGGCGGAACTCCTTCAGGGCCGATTTGAGGATCACTTTGAGGATGCTCTTCTCAGGATGGGGAAGGGGCCCTCGTTTTGTTTGATCAATCCGCCCCGGGGCGGATTGAGTCCTGATGCACGACGGTTTTTTGAGCGGGATCTCCCGTTTCAAGGAGTTCTTTATCTCTCGTGTGATCCTCCTGCATTGGCTCGGGATTTGCGTGCTTGGGCAGCGAAATGGACGCCCGAGTGGTTTCAGCCCATCGACCTTTTCCCAAGGACGGCGCATGTGGAGTGCTTGGTTCTTTTAAGATCTTCTTCTTTGTCCCCAAGCCATTCACCCTAAGGGGAGGGGGCAGTTGACCCACTCGGTCTTATGGCCAATTTTGGAATCGTGAGAAAATTCTTTCTCGGATTAAGTTTTATTTGGGCATATGGGTGTGGAGACCTACATGCTGAGGCCCCAAGTGACTACTTTGCCCCACCTGAGACTATGTACTCCTTTGCGGACTTTTGGGTTGTTCGGCCTTTGGACTTGGCGGTATTGCCTATTACGGCAACGACTTGGGTTGTGAGTCTCCCGGTTACTGCTGCATCAGGGACATCGGATCAAGCGTACGA
>JBBAWA010000254.1:0-1064 GCA_040397425.1 Methylacidiphilales bacterium | reverse complement strand
GGAGTATCCGCAGTACGAATCACTAACTCGCCTTGCCCCTGCATTCGATCTCGAATCGCTTGGCGTATCGCCTCATCACCCTTGGCGGGCGCGGCACCTGCACCTGCCGCCTGTTGGGCAAGCTTATTGACTGGTGCACTGTTAATCGTTACCTGTGGCCTACCCGACTCTTGGGAGGCGGCGGGAATTGGCGTGACTTGTACACCAGGTTTTGGCAGCGGCTGGGGTTCCTGCGCAATGGCAGATGCAGCCGATAGGCTAACCATGCCTGCAAGGCCAACCGCTATCAGTGTTCTCGGGATATTTCGCATAACTATTCTTCCTCTCGTGCAGAAAAACGGCTTTTAGACGCCCGACGTTTAGTTCTGCAAGCCCTGCCGAATCAAGGAAAAAGGCATTTCCATCACACGCCCCACGAACTCGGGCATGTCGGGCAATAGGATGATCAGCACTAGAAACGCAAGCGGTACCGTAATTGCAAAGCCTACCGAGAAGAGGTTGAACTGCGGGCTCGTGCGCGCAAGGATTGCCTGCATGACATAAAAAAGGAGGTACACCACAATCGACGGTAGCGCTAGCACTAGGCCAAGCTGAAACGATCGAGAAATTAAGCCGGTCACAGCCGGTAATGCCCAGACTGTTGGCCACTGACCAAAGGGAAGGGTTTTAAAACTCGTGATGATGACCTCCATTAAGGCGAGGTGTACATTCATCACGAATGCGAGCGCAATTGCAGTGAAGCCCAGAAACTCTCCCATGAGGCCGGACGCAATGTTTGGATCCCGCGTATAGCCCGTTGCGAAACTTAGGCCTGTTTGAATCGAGAGGACCTCAGCCGCCACCTCGACAGCCATCAGACCCAGTCGAATTACAAAGCCAACAAACACCCCGATCAAGAGCTCGATCGCTGCCCCCATAAAGGTGGGCGGCGCAATCCCGAAAATCTTCACCTGATCGACTACGCCAGGCAGAATTGCTGTCGCAATCATGAGTGTCACCATGAGCCGCAGGCGCATGGGAAAGGCCCGAAAAGCAAACATCGGCGCAGACAAAAACATTCCAAA
>JBBAWA010000253.1:0-1086 GCA_040397425.1 Methylacidiphilales bacterium | reverse complement strand
ACGATGTGGGTTGCTAAAGGAGGTATAGCTATTAAAATAAGAACATGAAGTTTAGGGTCGTGGTTGAAAAAGATAAGTTAACTGATCGCTGGTCGGCAGTTTTTCCTGAAGTTCCCGGTTGCGCCAGTGCAGGCGACACGGAGGCGGAGGCGGTAGAAAATGCCCGGGAAGCGCTCGCGCTCTGGCTGAAGCCTTCCAAGATAAAGTTTCCGAGTCGGGCGAGAATTTTGGAACTTTCCGTTCCTTGAGCCGAAGATTTCCCGTTCGCAACGCAAAAGAAGTGATCCGGGCTTTGCGAAAGCACGGGTTTCAACAGATTGACCAATCAGGCAGTCACCAGAAATGGCGAAATGAAGATGGGAGACAGGTCATTGTCCCTTTTCATGGATCGAAATCGATTCCGATCGGGACGTTAAAAAGTATTCTTGAGGGCAGCGGATTAAGGGCAGAGGACTTGTGAAATGCGGACTTAGGGAGCTTTTAAAGCGTCTGGGGGAAGGAGGCCGCGAGAGATCAGTTTTTTGGCGAACTCGATTTGGCTAGGGGCGAGGGTGGTGGAGGTGGATTTTGGAAGCGCGCCATCGAACAGTTCGTAGTTGAACAGTTGGTGGGCGACTTGGGGGAAGCGGTCGGGGGGGAGGACGGGAATGGCGAAGGCGAGGCGGTTGTCGGGATTGTTGTCCGACTCGGGGATGGAGGGGGGGAGGCCTTGGCCAAGTTTGACGAGGCAGGAGAAGCTGAGAACACCGAGGTGGCGAGCGGTGTGGTAGTTAAATAGGAGGACTTCAGCCATGGTGGAGTCGGCTGGGGTGGCCTGGTCGCGGCCTCGGCGGGAGATTTCCTGGAGAACCTGTTCGACACTGGCCCCTGCCATATCGGCTTCGGCCAGCCAGTACAGAGTAAGGAGAAGATTCCTCTGCATCCCGCCTGGAGCACTAAGCTTTGCACAAACAAGAAGATCGGTGAGTTTGCGAAGGTTTTCCATGGCGGCCTCCGTCTTTTTGAGAACATTCATGCTGGCGGAGGCGGTCATCGAATCGAGCATCAGGTCATCGTCCCAAGTGCAGGAGTACCCCCCAAAGAGAC
>JBBAWA010000252.1:0-1102 GCA_040397425.1 Methylacidiphilales bacterium | reverse complement strand
GTCCAACGAGGATGAGTGCGGTGGAGGGCTTAGGTAGGAATGGTTGAAGTTCGCGTAGGGCACCTGCAACAGCCTGACGCATCAGATCTTTGATTCGCGCCCCCCCTTGAAGACTTTTTTCCTCCCATGAACGGGCGAGTTGGGGTGGGAGGACAATCATGAGCCAAGAAGAATGACCGTGGCAGCCGAGTGGGTGCGGGTATGAGTTAGGGTGATGAGGGAGCGGGTTACTCCTCGATTTATTGCAAGCTGGGCTCCCTCGCTGTGGAAGCGAAGGTGAGGTTCCCCGTGGGATTGGCGCTCGATTTCCATTCCTAACCAAGGCAAGGATTGGCCAATTCCCGTGCCAAAAGCTTTGGAAGCGGCTTCCTTCGCTGCAAATCGTGCGGCGAGTGGGACTGCAGGGCGGGATTGTGAGCGGGCATACTCGATTTCCGAAGGGTGGAAAATCTTTTGAAGGAAGCGATCCCCGTACCGATTGAGGGACTCCTCAATACGATCGATCTCCACCAGATCCATTCCAAGGCCGAGGATTCGTTCGGAATTCATTTCTTTTTGATCGCTAGAAGAAAGTCCAGAACACTTTGTTCAAGACCAACTGTGATGGCGTGAGAAACCAAGGAGTGCCCAATGTTCAATGTATGGAGGTGGGGAACAGATAGAAGATCGGGAAGATTTGAAAGGCGAAGACCATGGCCCGCGTTGACTTGTATTTTTAAGCGGTGGGCCTGTTCTGCGGCAGATCTGAGTTGGTCCAAGGTGGCAGGTCGGGCCGCTGGAGTAGCATCAGCGAATCGGCCGGTATGAAGTTCGATGACGGGAGCTTGGAGGGTGGCGGCAGCATCGATTTGGCGGGGATCGGGATCGATAAAGAGACTCGTGACAATCTTGGCTTGGGTGAGTTTTTCGATGATGGGACGAAGAGTTTGAATTTGATTTGCGGCGTTGAGCCCGCCCTCGGTTGTGACTTCGGCTCGATTTTCGGGGACCAGGCATACTTCGGCGGGTTGGAGGCGGAGAGCGAATTGCAGCATCGGAGGGGTAGCAGCCATTTCGAGGTTGAGCTTTTCGCGGCATTCGCGGCCGAGTCGGAGAACGTCAT
>JBBAWA010000251.1:0-1142 GCA_040397425.1 Methylacidiphilales bacterium | reverse complement strand
TGGTGAGGAACGAGGCGATGGATCCGATGGCGAGTCCGTATCCGCCCCACCAGCCCCCGAGTCGGCCGTGGAGTAGAATGATGTAGGCCATGAGGGCGATCAGGGCCCAAGTTTCCTTGGGATCCCAGTCCCAGAACCGACCCCACGAGTAGTTGGCCCAAACGCCGCCCAGAATGACGCCGACGGCTAGCAGAAGAACACCGATTTGAAGGCATCGGTACAGGTGAAGAACCCAAGAGTCATCCGCAGAGGGGAGTTTGTTTGAGCGGATCGAGCGGATTACAAGAAAGTGGGCCAAGGCAGTCGCCAGGGCAAAGGCGCCGTAGCTAAGCGTGATGGTGAGGACGTGGGTTGTAAGCCAGAAGTTACTTCGAAGGACAGGGACCAGGGGGTTAAGAGAGGGATCTAGAACGGCAGGCTGAAGATCGGAAGCGATGAGGGAGAGGATAATGACAGGGGAGGCAGCGAGGAGATAGATGGAGGAGTGGTGACGGGCGGTGAAAATGACAGCGAATAGACCTGCCCCGAAAGCAACCCAGAGAATACTTTCGTACATATTGGTGACAGGAGGTCGGCCTGCAATCCAGATGCGAATGGCAAATCCGATGACCAAAAGAGAAAGGCCGACCCAAGCCAAGAGAGTCCCTAGAGATAGAAGGCGTGGGTTTTTATTTTGGCCTACGGCAAGCAGGACAATGGATGAGAGAAGCCAAGCAATCCAAGATAGGCGGAAGGGATGGAATTTTAGATAGGCGACTTCGATCTGGATTTTTGCACGTGAAAAAGCCGAGCTGTTCTGTTTTTCGAGAAGTTCGGATAGGGGGATTGGAAGTTGGGGGGAGGACCACGGGGCGTTTTCAAGGGATGGGGTGGCGGGTGGGATGACACGAAGGGCATCTCCCGAAACAATGGAGGAGAAGACGCGTAGGCGGAGGGAAACGGTTTGCGCGGCGTTAGCGAGGGGAGGGATCTCTGCTTGGGGGCCAGCGGCGCGGGCAGTTTCAGCTTCGCGGGTGAGTTCTGCGAGTCGGGGTTGGGTGACTAGGAGGCGGGGGGAGAAGTGGCGGGTGGCAGGAGCGAGATTTAGTATTTTCCGAAGGGCGGGGTCTTCGACAAGGATGATGGGCTCATTTTCCCATCCG
>JBBAWA010000250.1:0-1146 GCA_040397425.1 Methylacidiphilales bacterium | reverse complement strand
CTCCCAAAGATCCGTGGGGTCGGGAGATTGCTTACATTCCCTCACCCGATGGCAAGACCTACTCCCTCTTTTCGGTGGGTCCTGATGGTGCTCCCAGAACCTCAGATGACATTGTGGCTCTCCAGTCTGGACCTAGTCTGGACGTCGAAACTGCTGCTGGTAGTGAAGAACCTCCGATGCCGTGGTGGAAGGTTTGGTTGGTCAAGATCTGGAGTTGGCTGACCTTCTGGCGCCACTAGAAAACAACCTCTTTTTGCAGGTTTCTCTCTACTTACTAGCACTTTGTCTCAAAACAGGGGCTTCCCTTTCTCGACGTGGCACCTATTCCCCTGCATGTCAGAGATGTGAAGTCGTGCATTTTTCTTATCGGCCTTTTACTTCTGACAGGGGGGATTTCCGAAGGCCAAACCCCGCTGGCCGCTCCTGCCCCCACCCCTGTGGATGAGGAAAATTATGTTCCCCCTTGGAAGACGGCCGAGGGAAAAGAAGCCTCCGGCTTCGACTGGTACGTCGCCCCAGCCTTGGGAATTTCGATGATCCGTGACACCGATATCAATCAGTTCTCAGGAAGCACCAGCGGCACAACCGTCAGTAGCGGTGCTGCCACCCTCGCCTTTAATCCCGGATTCCGCATGGATTGCCCCATTGGAGCCAAAATCACCGACTGGTTTGCGCTCGAATTCGCACCCGGGTTCATGCTGAACACGATTCAGTACATTGAGCCCACGAATGGATCTCTCTCGATTGGGTCGCAAACTGTTTCCCAAAACGGCCAGGCTTCCCTCGTCGGCGACTACTATCAAATCCCGATGCTTGCCAACTTCCTGTTTACCATTCCGATCCATCCCCAGTTCACGATCTCAGCGGGATTTGGCGTGGGAGGCATGGTGTCTGCAGCCCAAACAACTTCACTCCAAGGCGTCTCTCTTGAGGGCTCCGACGGAATCAGTACCGCTCTCTCCTTTGCTTACGCTGGCCAGTTCGGGCTCGATTTCCCCTTTTCGGAAAACATGCAGGCGGGCCTTTACTATAAGTACACCGGAACTGGGGAGCAGGATTTTACAGGAGGCAACTTTTTCCAATTCGTCCAGAATAACAACGGAACCTCCACCCAAAGCGTGCAAGGCTACTTCCTTTATCGGTTTT
>JBBAWA010000249.1:0-1159 GCA_040397425.1 Methylacidiphilales bacterium | reverse complement strand
ATGGCCTTGCACAATTAGTTCGTGGGGTCGATAGCAACAAAGACCAAACTTACTTCCTCCATCGCCTAAGCCAGACCCAGTTAAGCCACTCTATTTTTCCAATTGGAGATCTAGAAAAAACCGCAGTGCGTGAAATTGCGCAAGAGATTGGTCTGCCGAATGCAGCAAAAAAAGATTCCACAGGAATCTGCTTTATCGGTGAGCGTCCCTTTCGCGAATTTCTAAACCGCTATCTGCCTACAAAGCCTGGCCCCATGAAAACCCCTGAGGGTCGACATGTTGGCGAGCATGTGGGCCTTGCCTTTTATACACTTGGCCAACGCAGAGGGCTTGGCATTGGCGGCGATAAAGCGGGCGACGGGAGCCCCTGGTTTGTGCTGGGCAAAGACCTTGATGCCAACACTCTGGTGGTTGCACAGGGCCACGACCACCAGGGTTTGATGTCAACCTCGCTTAATGCAATTGAGGCAAGCTGGATTAGTGGAACACCGCCGCAAGAGGGTGCAGCGTTAACTGCTAAAACCCGCTACCGGCAGACGGATGCGAGCTGCGAGTTTTTTCAAGATTCTCCCAGTGGCTTTTCCTTGCAATTCCAAGAGGCCCAGTGGGCAGTAACGCCCGGGCAGTCCGCGGTTCTCTACGATGGCCCCGTCTGCCTGGGTGGCGGAATTATCAGCCTTTAGGGAGTCATCCCGTGGAAAATCAGCCCTTCGGGATCGTGTCTTTAAACGATTCCCGCTCCATGAGTTTGTTGTAATGGGCAAGTAAATTTGGGTAGGTCTTCTGCCAATTATTTTCTGGAAAACGAAAGGCTAGGTAACCGAGAGAGGTGCCCACAGCGATATCCGCCAGTGAAAACGATTTGCCATAACACCATGGGCTCTTACCAATGCTGCGTGACATTGATGCTAGCGCCGCATCCACCTTGCGGGCCTGCTTTGCGATCCACTCGGGGCTGCGTGCGGATTCATTAGGCCGCTTTGTTTCCAGTAAGACCCCGATAGCCGCATCTTGCATACCATCGGCCAAGGCCTCCCAGACTTTGACCTCCGTGCGCTCGCGGCCGCCTTCTGGAATCAAACGATGAATCGGCGCACGGGAATCGAGGTATTCCACGATCACCCGTGAATCGTAAATGCAGGTGCCATCATCGAGAATC
>JBBAWA010000248.1:0-1194 GCA_040397425.1 Methylacidiphilales bacterium | reverse complement strand
CGGAGATGCAGGCGTTGGCCAATGCAGTGCAGGCGGTGATGGACGGGGCCAACGGGACGGCAGGAGTGCCGACCAAGGCGCAGTTGGAACTGCTGGGGATGACTGGCGTAACGGATGCCAACTTAGCGTTGATCCAAGAAGCCATCAGGAATGCCGGGGCAAATGGAGCGGATAGTTTAGCGAAGTTGCAGGGGTTGACCGATGGGGTGAACACAGCGACGACAGCTGCGTTGGCGAAGATCCGTGATGCGGCGCAGAACAATAGTGCGACGGGGAGCAATCCTTCGATCGCCGATTATACGGCGGCACAGGTGAGCGGGGTTAACGCCAGCAACTTGGCGGCGATCAACGATGTGCTCAACAGCGGTGCAGTGAATGGAGACGCAGTAGATACGACGGCAGAAGTACAAGCGATCGTGGATGCGTATGGGAAGATCTTGGCGGGAGCCGATGGGGTTGGTGGGAATGGGGTACTGCCTGGAGCTGGTGATTATGCAGCAATCGGTGTGACTGGAGTGGATGTGGGAGCGGAGACATCGTTGCTGGGATCGGTGATCGATAAGAAGGTGAGCAGTGCGGTGGACACGGTGGCGGAGATGCAGGCGTTGGCCAATGCAGTACAGGCGATAATGGATGGGGCCAACGGAACGGCGGGAGTGCCGACCAAGGCACAGTTGGAACTGCTGGGGATGACTGGGGTAACAGATGCCAACTTGGCGGCTATCCAGAAAGCTATTGCAGACACGATCAACGATGGATCGGGGGTGGACAGTTTGGCGAAACTTCAAGCGGTGGTGAGTAGTGGTGCCAGTCAAGGTTTGGATCGGATCACTGCTTATGCGACCAGCGGAGGAACGACCGCAGCTCCCACGGAATACGATTATCAATTGGCAGGAGTAAGTGGAGTGACGGCATCCAACTTGGCCGGCCTAAATGCTGTGATTCGAACAAAGACCGCCTCGCAGGTAGATACGGCGTCTGAGATTCAGGCTCTTGTCCTGGTTGCCATGCCTGATCTGATTGCCTTCCCGAGCAATGGCGCGGCGGCAACGCAGATCTCCATCTTAAAATCGACACTGACAGGTAATGACACGCTGGGGGGTGGGACGCCTTCCTTTGGATCCACCGTGGTTCCCTCAAACGGCTACTTGGCCGCGGTGCGTGGGAATTATGTTCTGGTGACGAGAAGCAGCG
>JBBAWA010000247.1:0-1196 GCA_040397425.1 Methylacidiphilales bacterium | reverse complement strand
CAATGATCGTTTGCGGATGGAGATGAGGTTGCGGGCTCAAGCGGAGCAGAGAGCGTCTGTGCCTGTGGCTTCCAACCCTGCGACTGCTGTGGCACGAGTCGTTGCTCCTGTGGCGAAGCCAATTGCACCTGCTTCTCTGGAGATGACGCGGGTTGTAGCCCCTGCTCCTGTAGCTACAGCTCCGTCTGTTGCCCCAGTGGCTCCCCCGCCAGAAGGCGGATATCAGTCTATTGTTTTAACTGCCTGTAACGATCATGCCATGGCTCGGCTACCCGAAAGCTCTGTGACGATTCAGAAGTTTCCTTTTCGGATTGGGCGAAAACATGAAAACCCTGGAAAGGGAGCCACGGTATTCGCGTCAAATGATTTGCCGATTGCCGACGAAAAGCCGTACCAAATTTCCAGGAATCACTGCTCTATCGAGCGGGAGGGGGATCACTTTTTTGTGAGAGATCGGGGAAGTTCACTTGGAACGGTGGTGAACGATGCGGCCATCGGTTTAGCGGAGAACAGTTTGACGCAGGATTTGCGGGGTGGAGAAAATCAGATTTTATTAGGTTCGGACGATAGTCAATTCCAGTTCAAGGTGACTTTGCGCTAGAGGCTGGATTCATAACCAAGATGAGGTAGAAGAAGATATGGATACGGAAGAAATTTCTTATGTGATCCGATGTTTAGGGACTGTAGCCGCATGTTTAGGCGTAGTGGGGGCTATTTTTACCTACAACCTTCTTCTTGAACTTTCTGTTTTCACCAACCTACTGATTCGACTCGGCTTACAGTAAAGTAGGAGGCCTGCGGGCAGCTTTGCGTGTGTGACCATCGTGAGTTTTGAGCCTTCTTTGGGGATGTTGGCCTTGCCCTGCATGAAGAAGGGGTCGAAGATACTTAGGTGAGACAGGGATCTCTTCTCCTTTCATTAGCTGAAAAACTGGTCAAGCATCCCAAGCGGATCGTTTTTCCTGAAGGAACCAATCCTCAAGTAGTTCGTGCTGCTTCGCGGTACGCTCAGATGCGGATGGGGCCCGTCGTTCTGCTGGGGCAACCGGATCTCATTCGTCGTCAGGCGAAAACCCAGAAGGTGGAACTGGATCGGGTGATGTTACTGGATCCCGTCGAAGGTCAGGATCGGCAGATGTTTAAGGACTACTTACGAAGTGAGGCCCAAGGTGGGAAATTAAAATTAAGTGAGATTG
>JBBAWA010000246.1:0-1222 GCA_040397425.1 Methylacidiphilales bacterium | reverse complement strand
GATCTGTGAAAATCATCCGTCATCTCGATCCCCAAGATCGAATCACCCATTCTGAGCTGCAAGCAGACGGCACCGCCCTTCTATTAAAAGGCGACTTGTTGAATGGCTTTCAATCGACGGGAAAAAAAGCCGAAGTTAAAAAACTTCTCGCTCCCTTGGCTCCGATTCAGATTCTTGCCATCGGACTAAACTACCGCCGCCATGCCACGGAAATGGGCTCAAAGTTTCCTGAATACCCCGTTCTTTTCATCAAAAGCATCTCCTCTCTCCAGAATCCAGAAGATCCCATCCTTCTCCCACGTCACCTCCGAAGCGATCGCGTCGACTACGAATGCGAACTCGCCGTCGTCATCGGACGTGATTGTAAAAACGTTTCCGCCTCGAAAGCGTTCGACTATGTCGCAGGCTACACCTGCGCTAATGATGTCAGCGCTCGCGACTGGCAGAAACACGCCGGCGGAGGTCAATGGTGTCGCGGAAAGACCTTCGATACTTTCTGCCCTCTCGGCCCCTACCTTGTCACCCCCGACGAAATCCCAGATCCCCAGAATCTGAAGATTCGTACTCTACTCAACGGAGAAGCCGTCCAAGACTGGAGCACGAACGACATGATCTTTACCGTCGCCCAAATTATCGAATTCCTCAGTGGCAGTACCACTCTGCCAACTGGAACGGTCATCTTGACCGGCACCCCCCACGGGGTGGGCATGGCCACCACTCCTCCCCGCTGGCTCCAACCAGGGGATATGGTCACCATCGAAATTGAAAAGATCGGTTCGCTGAGCAACCCCGTCGCTGAAGAGTTAACCCCTTAACGCAGGAACCCGTCCGCCAATCCACCGTCCACGTGGATCACCTGTCCCGTCGTCCGCGGGAAACGTTTGCCGCTGACGAGCAGGAAGGCAGCTTCCGCCTGATCTGCGGGCGTGATCGGAGACTGGGTCAGCGTCCGCTTGGCATAAAATTCCGCCAACCGCGTCCGGAGCTCCTCGTCCCCTTCCTTTTCCGAAAACGGAATCTTGTACTTGGCAAGCGAGGCCATCACCCGATCCCTAGGAAACATCGCGCTTCCCTGTACCACCGTCGCTGGGGCTACTGCATTCACCCGAACCAACGGGGAAAGCTCAATCGCCAACTCCCGAACGAGATGATTGGCCGCTGCTTTGCTCGTGTCGTAAGCCAAACTTCCCTTCTTGGCCACTACCGCGTTCACGCTGGTGGT
>JBBAWA010000245.1:0-1228 GCA_040397425.1 Methylacidiphilales bacterium | reverse complement strand
GCAAGTTTTGGGCCAACTCTCCATGCGGAGGAATTGGATTCACCATCAGCTAAGCAAGTAATGTGCCAAAACATATAAAGTCATTAAAAATCAATGACTTATGAAAATAAAAAAGATCTATTAAGGGGAAAAAGCGGATCTGGAGTTTAGGCCAGATCCGCGACTCGGCAAAAAGTACCGAGCCTGAGAGGAAAGTTATTCCGCTAACCGCCGCGTTTTATACAGAAGGCCTATTGCGCGGGGGCGGGGGCCGGAGCCAGTGTCTGGCCAGAAGTCGAGGAAACCGGCATTGCCCCCCGAGATTCTTTAATCAGCCGGCTGCTGGATGCCTGCAGGGGTCGGGAATTGTTGGGATAGAGCCTCGCAAAGATGCCGATCTGCTCGGCCGATACCGCAACCGGATTTTTCAGCACATACCATGTGACGCCCTCGGTACAAGGCGGTGTGGTTAACGACCCCATATAGGTGTAGTAGGCCTGGTCCTTGGGAAGGGCGTCTGCAATGTTGAGCATGACATCGGGCGGCGCCACAGGCTCATTACGAACGAGCGGGATGTGGTTCCAGATCTGCTGAATGAAAGGATTCTCCGAACCAGACGGCACCAGCAATACGGACACGGCTGCGAGCCTGCCCTGCATATCGCGCAGATGCAGCTGCATACTCATGCCAAACGACTTGCCATTGATGCGCTCCTCGGCAGGATGACGAAATTCAATGTGGGTCAGCCTGTGGTAATGCCCCATCACGCTTACGGCTCCTCCCTCGAGGTAATGGACTTCGATGGTCTTGCCTGAATCCACCAGCCTGAATTTAGATGGCTTGAAATCAAATCTAATCGCGGGCAGATCAACCCCAACCCCATCCCGAATATCAATTGGGGACTGAAAGCGCCCTTTTTCACAAGCCGCATAACTCGGATGGAGTTTGCCCCACATTGCGGGACCACGATCCCCATCGTAGGCCCACTCAACGGGCGTTACCGGTTTAGGCATGCTGGGGAGCTTTGGCTCAGGCTTAGCAGGAGTCACCTCTGACGATTTACTACCCAGCGTTACCGGCGTCTGTTGGGGCTCGCTTGGCCGGGAAGCCTGTGGCCGGGCGGCGGGCTTGGCTGCCGCCGCGGCGGCGCCATCACCAGCGGTGTTGGCTTGCGCACCTGGCGCAGTAGCAGGTGGAGTATCCGCAGTACGAATCACTAACTCGCCTTGCCCCTGCATTCGATCTCGAA
>JBBAWA010000244.1:0-1233 GCA_040397425.1 Methylacidiphilales bacterium | reverse complement strand
CACAGCAGCAGCCCTTAGCTCAGTTGGATAGAGCAACAGCCTTCTAAGCTGTAGGCCACTGGTTCGAATCCAGTAGGGCTGGCCAGATCAACGTTAACAGCAGCGCAGCAGCAAGGGAGAGAACTAGAGTGTACAAACATCCGAACCCCATGGATCCCTTTGATGGCGTCAAACGTTGGTATCGCGAGCTATGGCCCCTGGAACAGCTGCTGGTTTGGGTCATCGCAGCAGTGCTCGCGATAGCTGCGGGGTTCTGGGTCACCCGCTAGCCGCGAGCGAGACAGCGACGAGAAACCCAACAACCCCTAGGGTCTTTGGTTGTCCAAAATGCCGACATGTGCTATAATAGTGTTTTACAAGGAAGCACATGACCGATCTACAGCACAAGTTCTACAGTGCGCTAGCACAGCTACAGCAGCATACCGATCTAGATGACGAGGCCGCGCAAGACGCTGTTGCTGCGCTGTCGCAGCTTATAGAGGATCACGTCCAATAACCCTAGACCCTCTAGGGTCTTTAGATTTTGGTTGACAGAATGGCCGTTTGGTGCTATAATTATAACATGAACTTAGAAAAGCCCACCCGTAAAAAGCGTGTTGATCGTACTCATATCATCTATGAGCTACGTGTCAACGGTGCCAGCTACATAGGAGTCACTGCTAAGACAGAGACTACTATTAATAAGTCAGTGCTGGCTCGTGCAGCCAAGCACTTCTATCGTGCTAAACGTGAGAACAAGGACTGGCTGCTTTGCAGGGCCTTGCGCACACTCAACGACAAGAGCGAGATCGAAGTACTAGTTCACGAAACACTGCGAGGCAAGGCCGCGGCCCACAAGCGTGAAGTGGCTCTACGTCGCGCAATTAACCCTACGCTGAACACGGATGTTCGTGGGGACTGATTGACAGAGTGGCAAAAGGCTGCTATAATTGACACATGTTAACAAGGAGCGATATGATTACAGAAGACATTAACGTTATCGAAGGCATCAAGGCCCGTTTGAATACAGGCATGCTGGAGACCATGATCTACATTGATGCAAACTCAGAAGAGTTCACCCTGGC
This sequence comes from Methylacidiphilales bacterium, assembly GCA_040397425.1. Lineage (GTDB taxonomy): Bacteria > Verrucomicrobiota > Verrucomicrobiia > Methylacidiphilales > Verrucolacustridaceae > Verrucolacustris. The sequence goes on along the minus strand of JBBAWA010000244.1, from coordinate 169 downwards.
AGAGCTTAGGGCCTACTTTAGAGTCAAAGCAGAATTCCAAAAATTGTTTGAACCAGCCTAAGGAGACCCAGCATGGCACAGGTAGAAGGCAAGACCGTCAAGGTTGGGGATTGGGTGGGCTTCAAGGCTGATGTTGAACAATGTGGACAGATCATAGAGATCAAGAGCA
>JBBAWA010000243.1:0-1245 GCA_040397425.1 Methylacidiphilales bacterium | reverse complement strand
CAGAGGCGGGTCACACCGTCATCTGTGTGGACAACAATCAGGCCAAGGTTAAGGAACTTCAGGCGGGTCGGATTCCTATCTACGAGCCTGGCTTGGAAGAGTTGATTCGCAGGAATGTCCAACTCAAGCGTCTCTCGTTTACGGTTTCAACGAAAGAGGCAGTGGAAGAATCCGATGTCGTCTTTATCGCAGTTCCCACTCCTCCCCAAGAGGATGGATCGGTCGATCTCAGTTACGTGGAGCATGTGGCACGGGAAATTGCTGAAGTGTTGCCCGGATATCGAATCATCGTCGACAAAAGCACGGTGCCCGTGAAGACGGGCGAGCATGTCGCTGAAACGATCCGACGGTACTGCCGCAAGGGGGTAGAATTCGACGTGGTGAGCAATCCCGAGTTTCTTCGAGAGGGCAGTGCCGTTGCTGATCTTCAAAAGCCCGACCGAATTGTCATCGGAGTGGCTTCGGATAGGCCGGTGGCCACGATGAAGGCAATCTACGAGCCCTTTAAGGCTCCCATCATGATTACCGATTTGAATAGTGCGGAATTGATCAAGCATGCAGCGAATAGTTTTTTGGCGTTGAAGATCACCTACATCAATCTGGTGGCTGCGGTATGCGAGGCCAGTAAAGCCAACGTCACGCAGGTGGCGGAGGGGATGGGGTCGGACGCAAGAATCGGGCGAGCTTTTCTGAATGCCGGATTGGGATATGGAGGGTCCTGTTTCCCGAAGGATGTGAGTGCATTTATTCGAATTGCAGAGGAGTTAGGGGTGGATTTCGGGCTGATGAGGGAAGTGGAAAAGATCAATGCATCCATTCCGGAGAGATTCCTTAAAAAGCTGCGTAGTTCCCTTTGGGTGATGAAGGATAAAAAGGTCGGCCAGTTGGGCTTGGCCTTCAAGGCGAACACGGATGATGTCCGCTGTAGCGTTGCGATTGAATTGGCCAAGCGGATGGTTTCCGAGGGCGCCTTACTACGATGTCACGATCCGAAGGGCAGCGAAAAAGCTCGGGAACTTTTACCCCAAGGGGTCGAAATTGTTTCGGATGCCCATCAGGTAGCTGATGGGGCGGATGTACTTATTGTGGCGACAGAGTGGCCTGAATATCGTTTACTGGATTGGCGCAAAATCAAACAATCGATGCGTACCCCACGAATTTTTGATGGACGAAACCTTCTCAATCCTACGGAAATGAAGTCCCTGGGATTTGAGTACACGAGCGTTGGGCGTTGAAGTCGCGCGT
>JBBAWA010000242.1:869-1278 GCA_040397425.1 Methylacidiphilales bacterium | reverse complement strand
TTACCCCCGAAGCCTCTACTTTCCTTATCGAGAAAGGCTACGAGCCCGTCTACGGTGCCCGTCCGCTGCGCCGAGCGATCGAAAGATATCTGGAGGATCCAATCGCCGAGGAAGTCATCCGCGGAAAAATCAAGGCCGGCGACCGGGTCAAAGTCGGAGCCGACAAGGAAAACCTCACCTTCACCACCACCTCGCCTAGCGCACCCGCGAAATCTACCGCCAGCTGAACACATCCGATCACGCTTCACGGATTCAGACTCTTTTCTCTGACCTCGCACCCTCGTACGACTGCTACAACCGCATTTTCAGCCTTGGGCTGGATATCTTTTGGCGGAAGCGCCTAGTTGAGACAGTAGCGGAAACTCATCCCTCCAACGTGCTGGATGTGGCCTGTGGATCGGGCGACGTA
>JBBAWA010000242.1:0-859 GCA_040397425.1 Methylacidiphilales bacterium | reverse complement strand
CCAAATTACTGGACTGGACTTTTGCAACGCGCTTTTGGCCCAAGCTTCCACTCGTGGAGTCAAGCAGGTCGTTCAGGGAGATGCCCTACACCTTCCATTTTCTGATGCTTCTTTTTCTGCAGTAACGCTGGCTTTTGGATTACGTAATTTTTCTGATCGCTCCAAGGCCTTGCTGGAAATTCATCGCACTCTTCAATCAGGCGGTCTTTTCGCGCTGCTGGAGTTCACTCCCCCGCCCTATCCGTGGAACCTCTTTTGGAACTTTTACCTTTTTCGCTTCATGCCTTGGGTGGCTCAACTTCTGACCCGCCAAGGCGAATCCTTTCGCTATCTAGCTGAAAGTATCTCCCGATTCCCAACACCCTCGGCCCTTCACCATGAATTGCATGCCGCAGGCCTGAAACTTCTTTTCGCCCGCTCCATGTCGCTGGGACTTGTCAGACTGACCGTCTGCAGAAAACTCTCTTAATTCCCGCTCCGCTCACTTTGAATTTTTACCTCTTCGCTACGCTTTGGAGGTAAGGGGATTGCGCCCACTGAACTCCTCCCGCGCTATCCTAATTACGCCTCTGGCAGGATAATTTATACCTCCACGCTTTGCTTTGGAGGTATGGGGATTCGAACCCCAGACCTTCTCATTGCGAACGAGACGCTCTACCAACTGAGCTATACCCCCAATAGAAGAAATAATAATCCGCTGCCTATTCGATATCAAGAACCTCTGCCCCAACAGAATCCAACTACAGTTGGTGTTCGTTCTCTAAAAAGCCTCGTAAATGACGTATCCGAGTCGGGTGTCTCATTTTCCGCAAAGCCTTCGCCTCAATCTGACGAATACGTTCTCGGGTCACCTTGAACT
>JBBAWA010000241.1:0-1288 GCA_040397425.1 Methylacidiphilales bacterium | reverse complement strand
CAGAGGATTTGGGTGGTTTCAGTCGCGCAAGATTTTCTTCCTTACTGGAAACCTGCCGTCCTAACTATGATGTAATTCTTGTGGATTCGCCTCCTGTGTTGGGAATCAGTGATGCATCCGTGATTAGTCAGGAGGTCGACGTAACACTTCTTCTTATTCAACATCGTCGTTATCCGCGAAATGTATCCCAAAGGGCAAAGCGAGTCATTGAGGACGTTGGAGGTAAACTCTTCGGTGTCATATTAAATAACGTGAACATCAAGACGGATGATAATTACTACTACTACGCAGGTTATTCGACTCAGTATGGCTATAAAAAGCGCACTCCAAGGGGCCCTAGGGGTAAACAGGCAACCAGTAGGGTAACTACCTCAGCGCAGGTGGTGCCTGAAAATGAGATTGAGGCTCACGCAATTGAGGAGCCTAATTTAGAAACTCAAGAAACTCCAAAAATCACTTTTGTACGACCCCCGCAGGGTCAGGACAGGTTCTGATGCATCACGTCCGAATTGCCCTATGGATCGTCGCACTTGTTGTGGCGCCGCTGCCCCTCTTGTCTCAATCCATCCAAGTCGGAACAGCCTCTCAGACAATCCTTGCTACAAATATACCTGTCGTAGGTGCTGGTCTATCAACTTCAAAGCCAGTAACTGATTCGATGGTTACTCCTGCGGCAACGACTGTGAGCACTAATATTGATACAAGTGACCTATTACGTGGGGGCGACACGTTGATCATTCGTCTTACAGGTGTGCCAACACAAGATCAGGGTATTTTTGAGGTCAAGATTGACGAAAGTGGTAAAATTTCGATGCCCCATATCGGGAGCCTTGTTGCAGCCAACAATACAACGGTTGAGCTGAAGAAGTTGATTGAGTCGACCTACCTTAAGGAGGAGATCTTTACCAACCCGAATGTAACCGTCGATCTTAAGGAGCAAAGATTTGTGGATGTGACTGGGGAGGTGAGGATGCCTCAGCGGGTCCCTTACACAAAGGATCTAACGGCGCTCGGGGCAGTCGCCGCATGTGGTGGATTTACAGATTTCGCCAACCGACGGCGTGTTCGCTTAACGCAAGGCGGACAAACCCAAGAGTTTAACGCAAAAGAAATCCAAGCCGACCAAGGTCGTGACATTCGACTCAAGCCCAACGACAAGATTCAGGTAGACCGGAGTATATTCTGAGCCAGCGAATTGGTTTGTTTGGAGGATCCTTCGATCCTTTTCACTTAGGCCACTTTCTTATTGGGCGAACCGCCTGGGAGAGTCTTCGTTTAGACAAAGTCG
>JBBAWA010000240.1:0-1310 GCA_040397425.1 Methylacidiphilales bacterium | reverse complement strand
TCCGGTTTTTTCGATCCGGAGAACGCCGGCCGCCACCGTCGTTGTGCCAGAATAATTATTGGCGCCACTTAAGGTGAGTTGACCCAAACCCAACTTCTCCAAACCACCCGTTCCCGTCAGAACTTGTCTGGTGCTCACATTGAAGCCGTTGCTGTCGATTTTGAGACCGCCACTTTGAATATTGGCCGAGTCGAGACCTACGATCAGATTAGGCTCGTCCCGTTTGGCCTTGAGGACACCGCCGTTGAAATTGACCGTGGCGCTGCCGCTATCGCCCGAGATCTTAGCCGCATTGACGGTGCCGCCATTCAGGTTAAAAGTACCCGTCCCGTTATCCCGACCCACGATGATTTCGTTACCAACATTAACCACGGCCGTGCCGCTCAGGGTGTAGGTTCCGACCGATGAGGCGTTGTTCTCATTGCCGACATAGACATCGTTTTGCACGTTCACCGTGCCACCGCTTTGCGATACCACGCCCGTGGACTGATTGTGACCGATTTGCAGCCTATCGCTCGTCCCCAAGATTCCACCCGTCATGTTCAAAGTGCCCGATGATCCCAGCTCTTTGCCGATGAAGATGTTATTTGAGGCGGACAAGGACCCTCCGCTCAAGTTGTAGGTGCCGGTTCCGATCTTATTGTCGTCCCGCGTTCCCACGCCGAACTCTCTGTTCACAACGATTGTTCCATCGGTCTGGTTCAACGTCCCCGTTCCATTGCGACGCCCGACGTACATGTTGCCGTTTCCCGAGGTGGTGATCGTTCCACCATTTACATTCAGCGTTCCCGTGCCGCTCTCACGCCCAACCACTAATTCGTTCGCCACGTTTAGTGCTCCTGAGCCGCTGAGGGTGTAGGTGCCCGAGGCACCCGCATTCTCGTTGCCGATATACAGCTCGTTTTGGTTCACGTTGATCGTTCCACCACTGTGTACGACAAATCCTTTTCCGTTGTTGTGGCCAACAATCATCCTCTCATCCCCGGTCTTGGTGATTGTGCCGCCGGTCATGTTGAGGGCGCCCGTGCCGCCCTCCCGACCGATGACAAAATCACGCCCGACGTTGAGGACGGAGCTACCACTAATGTTGTAAGTTCCGGTGGAGCCAGAGCTCTGGCCCACATAGAGATTGTTGCTCAGCGTGATGGTGCCGGCACTCTGGCTGAGTAAGCCCGTGCCGCCTTGGCGACCCACGGCCGTTTCCTTCGCCACGTTGAGCGCTCCTGTGCCACTGAGAGTGTAAGTTCCTTGAGCGCCGGAATTTTCATTGCCGATGTAGAGCTCGTTGTTCGCGCTGATCGTCCCGCCGC
>JBBAWA010000239.1:0-1317 GCA_040397425.1 Methylacidiphilales bacterium | reverse complement strand
CCCTTACCAAAAAGCCCCGCACTACCCACCCCTCAAAAGCATCCGCAAGCCTTCCAAAGGAATCCTGTGTCGACACGAAAACCCTTTGATAAAATTCATCCACGTAAAACTTGTTGCGTAAGACCACAAAATTCAAAGGGTCTTGGGTCACACGACGGTAAAAGAAGTAAGCAGGGACAAACCCGGCTACTGCCAGCACAAGCGATAGCCAAAGTGTCCATGAGGCGTGTTCCGAAGCATGGCTATACCCCAGAAACTTTTCGACTGGCAGCAGTCCTCCGACCACGGAAAGAAGAGCGAGAATAGCCATCGGCGCAATCATGAAAAATGAGCCCTCATGAGCATGTCGGGCGGCCTCACTCTTCGGCTCCCCACAAAAGGCCACCAAGATCATCCGCAACATAAAGAAGGAGGTAAAAAACCCTGCGGCCATCGAGATTACAGCCAAACCGGGAGAGTGAGCCATCGCAGCAAAGATTGCGTCCTTACTCCAAAAACCCGAGACAGGCGGAATTCCGCACAGAGCGATGGTTCCCAGCAATAGAACAAAAGCTGTGAAAGGCATCCTTTTCGCAAGACCCCCCATTTTCCAAATATCCTGCTCATCGTGACATCCATGAATGACGGACCCTGCAGCCAAAAACAGAAGGCACTTAAAAAAAGCGTGTGTAACAAGATGATACATCGCTGGCCCAGTCACTCCCAACCCTACGGCCATGACCATATAGGCAATTTCCGAAAGAGTAGAGTAAGCCAGAATCCTCTTAATGTCGTTCTGCTGACATGCAATCAGGGCCGGCAAGAGAGTCATAACACCACCAACCCATGCAATTGTCGTCATTGTCACTTGGCTCAACTCCAAAATCGGGAAAACTCGAATCAACATATAAACACCGGCCACGACCATCGTCGCCGCGTGAAGGAGGGAGGAAACTGGCGTAGGCCCTTCCATCGAGTCAGGGAGCCATACGTGAAGTGGGAATTGGGCAGACTTTCCTAAGCAACCACAAAACAGACCCAACCCTACAGCAGTTACAGCCCAGCCTGGAGCCACTCCCGCAACACGAGCCGGCAAATCAGCAAAACCCACCGTTCCAAAGAGAGCCCATGCCCCCAAGATTCCAAGAATAAATCCAAAGTCACCCACACGGTTCACCAGGAAGGCTTTATTTGCCGCTGCCCCCGCAGCAGGTCTTTCAACCCAGAATCCGATAAGCAGATAAGAGCTTAGCCCCACGAGCTCCCAGAAAATGAACATCGAAACCAAATTGTCCGCCAAAACAATCCCCAGCATCGAAAACACGAAGAGCGACAACT
>JBBAWA010000238.1:0-1325 GCA_040397425.1 Methylacidiphilales bacterium | reverse complement strand
TCTGCAGTTCCGCCTCAGCTAATTCGTTAGCTTTTTTTCGACTGATGAAAGAATTACTTACAAGCAGAAGTAGTAGAACTCCTACGGAGATAAAAACCAACGCCAGAAGTGTTTTTAACTTCACTCCAAAAAAATACCTCAAAAGGAGACGGAAAGCCTTAAGAAAATCGCAAGCGAGAAAGCCTTGATTGCCCTTAACTCCTGAATCGCACGCCCTATTAACAAGATCGCTTTTTTACAAAAAAGCGGATAAAGTTCAAGAATGCGAGTTCTTGTCACTGGAATGATTGCGGGGATGGACGATGCCGACTACCTGCGGCGGGTCGTCGCCCTCGGTCAGCGCAACAACCGAGAAATCAAGGTCTACAACGCCATCGATGACTTCACAAAGGCAGGAAAAAAACCTCTCGAACGTCTCCTGGGCACTACCGACTACGTTTTTGAACTAACCCGCGAGAAAGAGTACGAAAAAATCGGATACGAGATTCAGCGAAACAATTATCAGGACGTCATTATTCGTGCTCCCGCCACAGTTGAGTGGAACCGAATCAATCGCAAGTTTAAGGATCAACGGGTTCTTCGGGATTTTATTAAACCCGACCTGATCGTCACCCTCATCGATGCGGAGTGGGCGATCAAACTAAAACTCGAAACTCTTCAAGAGGCCGATCCCTTCCTTATCGCTCTCAAACAGCGGAACCATACTTTGTACGATATCCTCTCATGGATGAATGAGGAGGTTAGCCTCTCCGAAGATTGGGCTCGGTACATGGGAGTGCCTCACTATGTCATCGCCGTGGGCGAACCCCCCGAGGCCCTCTATAAACTGGTTACCCATCCAAATCCCTGGGTTGTATATGCCAGCTACTCGATGAGCTATGGAACTCCGGAGAAACGAAAGGAGATTGACCAGATCATCCACCGTCTCCGCAAGTACGCTGTGATCGTAGATCCCCAGTCGATTGAGATCGGAACGAACTTTGAGGGGGTGCCTGCCAGCGATCGGGAGTCCATTTACGCATACACAGTCCATCGCGATTTGCACTGGTACGTAGGCAAAGTCCACGCCGTTGTGGCCATTCATCCCTATCCTGAACGCCCACCCCTTTCCACGGGCATGATGGACGAACTGGGCCACGCCCGAGACTACATGAAGGCCCGCTATATGATCTTCCCCCGTGGCGGCTTCAGCCCTTTCACGACCGATTCCTATATCGAAAAGGGCCATCTGTTCGAGACCGCCGACGAATTCTTTCATCATCTCGATAACGTTGAAAAAAGACCCCAATTTAAAGACGAACTCGTCCTCCAGGCCGAATTTTTCA
>JBBAWA010000237.1:0-1331 GCA_040397425.1 Methylacidiphilales bacterium | reverse complement strand
ATGAGGAATCTAAACGGGGTGAATCGTTCTGGAAACACCGTGCCACCGATAGAGAGGCAATTTCAGGGTCAATCCGCTACGAGGTACTAAAGAGGGCAAAAGGACGGTGTGAGTGCTGTGGGGTGTCTATTGAGGATCGACCCATAGATGTTGACCATATTGTGCCCCGCAGCAAGACGGGCGATAACGACATAACGAACTATCAGGCACTTTGCTGGTTATGTAACACCAACAAAGGAAACCGAGATAGAACCGATTTTAGGCAGTTAGAGGGGTTCTATGCCGAAAGGGTAGACGGATGCCTCTTCTGTGACCTTCAGACCAAGGATAGGGGCAGAATCGTTGAGGAGAACACCCTTGCCTACGCCATTCGTGACGGATTCCCAGTTACCCAGTACCACACCCTAATCATCCCCGGTAATCATCCCATAGGTTAAAGGGGGTCGGAGGTAGAATTTTCTCGATATGAGGGGGTTCTACAGATGAAGAAGTCCAGATTTACAGACAGTCAGATTGCTGAGGCGTTAAAGCGGGTAGAAGCTGGCCTGGCGGTCCCGGAGTTGTGCCGAGAGATGGGCATTAGTTCAGCAACGTTTTACAAGTGGCGGGCCAAGTACGGCGGGATGGACACATCCATGATGGCCAGACTCAAGGAGCTGGAGGTCGAGAACGCCCGGTTAAAGAAGATGTACGCTGAGGAACGGCTCAAGGCCGAGATTCTGAACGAGGCCCTAACAAAAAAGTGGTGAGGCCATCTCGCAGACGTGAGATGGCCAGACGGGTAGTGACAGAGCGAGGTATATCGGTGCGGCTGGCCTGCCAGATCTTTACGGTGAGTGAGACCTGTTATCGGTACGAAGCCAAGAAGAACGCCGAGAACGAGAGAATTGCGGATTGGCTGCTGCGATTGACGGACAACCACCGCAACTGGGGTTTTGGTCTTTGTTACCTCTCCCTGCGTAACGTCAAAGGCTTTAAATGGAACCACAAGCGGATTTATCGGATTTACAAGGAGTTGGAGCTGAATCTTTGGATCAAGCCCCGTAAGCGTTTAAATCGCGAGAAGCCAGAGCCTTTGGCTGTGCCCGAGGAGATCAACCAAGTCTGGTCGATGGACTTTATGCACGACCAGCTATCGGACGGCAGAAGCTTCAGATTATTCAATGTCATTGACGACTACAACCGAGAGGCGCTTGGCATTGAGATCGACTTCTCGCTGCCGTCTGAACGAGTAATCCGTGCCTTAAAACAGATCATTGAGTGGCGCGGCCGGCCCAACATTATTCGGTGCGATAACGGCCCGGAAAATATCAGTGCCGCAATCCAAACCT
>JBBAWA010000236.1:0-1344 GCA_040397425.1 Methylacidiphilales bacterium | reverse complement strand
GACCCGGCTCCTGTAATCAGTACAACCTTATCTTTTAAATTCATAATTAGTTAGGGCGTGATTTACACATCGCGTCAGATTTGAAGCCTACTCACTTTTCTGCTCCCCGCCACTTACAGGGACAACCGCGTTTGTTTCAGAGGTTGGCTGCGGAGGAGTGACCGCGGCTCGCGGATACGGCCACAAGATAAACTCGCTTCGGTCAAACCACGGTCCTGAGGGCATCATCAGAGCCGATCCCACCCACTCCGCCCCTATTTTTGATCGAACGGGAAAATAACCTGTTGCCCCAAGTAGGGCCGACTGCTGAGGCCCAGCTAACAAAAACTCCAGGAAACGAAACGCCACCTCTTTTTTGGATGACTCCTCTCTTACCCCCATCACTTCAAAATCCACAACCGTACCCGCTGGCAACGCAGACCAACGAATCAGCCCCCCTCCTGCCTGTGGATCTAAGACTAGTCTCCAAGCAGGAAGATAACTTAGTTGGACGCTCCCATTCTTTAGTCCTTCCCAACACTCCTGCTCCGAAGCCAACTTGCCACTTAATACGGCCTCGACCTGCTGTCGTGCAGTCTGCTGGGTTGCCTCTCCCCCCAGATTGATCGGCTTGCCCTGTGACTTAAGCCAAATTGCACCCATCAGATCTGGCTCACTTGGAAAAAGAGACTGGGGCTCGCCAGCCCAACGCGCGGGAGCGGCCAAAGCGACCTTGTGTGGAGTTCCAGGTGCCACTTTTTTCATAAAAAACCAAGGGCTAATTCTCCAAGGGCGACTTTTGAAACCCGTGGGGTCGAAAGCTTGTCCTTGAAATACAGGATTGATTCCGTCCATAGGCACCCGTCCTGTAAGGTCAGCCCAAGAAAAAATCTGGCTCAAAGGCTGGAAAGTCCGTGCCTTGATCAAGTACACATCTCCGTCCGACGGCCACGATCCGTCTGAACCCCTTTCTAAAACCCGTAAATCTATCTTTGGGTTTCCCACTCCACTCGAAAAGGTATCCAGCCACAAAGCAGGAATCGCAGGTCCCTCCTGATAAACCACCAGTTTGGATGGAAGCTGAAAAAGGGATGGTGCTGACGGGGCGGGCAACCTTTCGGGCTCAACCCCACCCGCTCCGAATCTTTGGCCCAGCCCAAATCCTAAGGCCAAGGCCAACAGAAGCCCTACCCCAACTATCCCTGGGACGCGGGAATCTGGTTTATTTTCTACAGGCTTCACGTATCTACCTTCTCCCAAAAACCCACTGCAGGAAAGTCGCAAGGTTGTCCTTTGGCTGTGTGCTGGGCATAAAGGAGCTATGCCACAAACCGACCAAAAGATCGCCCTTTGGATGGATCAGCT
>JBBAWA010000235.1:0-1351 GCA_040397425.1 Methylacidiphilales bacterium | reverse complement strand
CGGAAAAATCTCCAGAACGCACGGAAGGTGGCTTCGGCCGGCAACCAGCGGGATCTCTTCTTTAAACGCGATTCTAGATAGAGATCAGAGAAGTAGTTAATCTTCGAGACATAGCGGGAAATGGAAGGATTCGAGTAGTGAAGCATATCCCCGGACAACGTTCCAACTCTGCCTTCCACTATCAGTCGGTCGTGCGGATCCGTCCCGCCCCACTTCGCGCTCCCCGCACGCCAAAGCCGTGTCTGCCAATCTGGATACCAGTCACCATGTCGAACCCAGTGGCCGAGAAAGAGCGAACAGCGAGCCATCCTCAAGGCCACTGGGCCCTCCGCTTTCGGTGAAAGAAAAAATCGATGAATCGAGTTCTTGAGCTTTGAGGAAATCTCCTCGTCGGAATCTAGACCGAGAATCCAGGGTTGGAGGGCTTTCTCCGCCGCCGAATTTTTTTGGGCGATATGCTCCTTCCAAGGTTCACGGAAAACACGGGCCCCGTACTGCTCTGCAATCTTATCCGTCCCGTCGGCAACATCATCATTCACCACCACCACAATGTCGGAGACCCATCCCCGAACACTTTCGAGAGCACGACCGATCCGGTCGGCATCAGGCCCAGAGATCATGCAAACGGATATCGGAAGAGGAGCTGGCATGTATCTAGTTTATCGCAACAACGCCAGAGGACAACCTTGGGCGAATCGACTCGCAGAAGGGGCCGGTTTGGTTTATGTTTTGAAATTGCGGGACAGGTGCCGGAGCGGTCTATCGGGCTCGCCTGGAAAGCGTGTGTTGGGTAAAACCAACCGAGGGTTCGAATCCCTCCCTGTCCGAACGCTTGTGAGGATAGGGTGTCTCACATCCCGGAGGGGAAGAACGGATGGCGCGGAGGCAGGTCCAATGGGGCGCATTGCAGGTGCGCGAAGCACACAAATCCATCAACCCGGAGGGGTGTCCGCAAAGATTTCGGGGCGACAGGGAATCAATCCCGAGCACAAATGTAAATTCCAGCTACTAGGCATAGGTAGGCCGGTTTGTACGCAACCCGCCTCATTCAACATTTATACCCCAAAACGGTCAGCGAGCGGCGTAGCGACACGCCGCCCTACCTAATTTTCAACTTCCCCAAACAAACTCAACGGGCTTTGTGATCCGTGGGTCCAAGCTGTGGTGAACAGGACAACCCAGTGCGGCCGCTTCCAGCAATTTTCTTTGCGGATGATTCTCTGGAAGTGGAATGGTGATTTTCGATTTAAGTGCCACAATTCTTCGGGGCGTATCGGTGCTCATTTCTTTGGTCGCCTCGATCTTCATGCCCTCAAGGCTGATCGAGTGTCTCTTTGCAGCAATCCCCATA
>JBBAWA010000234.1:0-1352 GCA_040397425.1 Methylacidiphilales bacterium | reverse complement strand
AGACGTACCAACTAAGAGCCTGCCGCTGGAGTCGATGCGGGCGCGTTCGGAGCCACCATTAAAAAACTGAGTATTACTGGCGGAAATTTCTAGATTTACGTTTGCGCTAACCGCGTTATTTACTGCATTAAACTTGACGTTACCTGTAGTGTTACCATCTTGAACAAGGAGCTTTGCATCAGAAGCCACTTTTACGTCAAGAATTGCGCTAGGGCTCGTAGTGCCAATCCCTACGTTGCCTCCGGCAGTAATACTTATTCTGGCAGTATTATTTGTCTGGATATTTAGCGGAATGTTCGAGACTGGTCCTATGTAAGCGACATCGCTCAATCCTCCTCCAACACTGCCTCCGCCAATGCCAACCGCCATCTTGAAGTTATTGTTATTCTGCCAAACAGCGGTGTTGTAAGCCGAGCCGCTTGTATTAGAAAACAAGATTGGATCGCTAACTGCCGCTGCAACGTGTAAGTTTGCGCTAGGGCTCGAAGTCCCTATGCCTACGAGGCCGGCGGAGGTGATGCGCAGGCGTTCGGTGGGGCTTGAAGCGCCATCTGCGGTTGTCGCCAGTACAATTCTGCCTGGCATGTCGTTAGCGCCAGGGGTGCCGTCTACTTCGCACTTAATTGTTCCGCCAGGAGTTTCATAATCCCCACCGTCTGCACCTTGGAACCTAATCTCCCCTAGTACATCTCCAGATTGAACAACAGTTGCAGCAGAAGCAGCTCGGCTTTTGATGAAGTAGAGCGCCGGACCACCGGCATCGTTTGCCCTGTAAATGCTGGCGTAACCGTAACGTGCTTCCGTCTGAACTTGTGCGGCAACGAAAGGTTCGACGTTAAGCGCACTAGACGTTCCGACCAACACCCGCCCACTGCTGTCGATGAACAACCTCCCGGTCCCATTAGTTGCTACCGCTACTTGATCAGCGCCGGGGCTGTAGATGCCGTTGTCGGTAGTACCAACAGAAACGGAGGGTGCTGCAGCAGTACCTGATGCAAAAACGCCGGATGTAATTGTTGCAGTGCCGCCGGTTATTGTGGTAAAACCAGCAGTTCCACCAGTTACTGTTGTGAATTGAGCAGTAGTTCCAGTTACAGTAGTACCAGTGACAGTAGTAAATCCTGCCGTGTTACCAGTGATAGTGCCGAATTGTCCAGCCGTACCAGTAACAGTGGCACCAGAAACGAGTGTTCCCCCACGGATTACATTACCAGAAATAGTTCCGGTTGCAGTAATGTTTCCAGAAATAGAAGCAACGACACCGGAAACAGAAATAGTTTGATCTACGCCTGCATTGGTAAATGTAATTTCATCTACCTTGATTTGACCGTACGGCATTTGTCTCTACAAAA
>JBBAWA010000233.1:0-1361 GCA_040397425.1 Methylacidiphilales bacterium | reverse complement strand
CTGCCCCAATTCCGTAACTCGTCCTGTCACAGCCCGTGCGATCTCAGGCGCTGGTGTCGCATCCATTCTTAAAGAAAGAAAAGCCTGGCAAACGGCCACCTCAATTTTGGACTCGTTCCAAGGAACCGTTTGGCCCTGACGCCGAATAAGTCGAACTGCACATGCTGCTGGATCTCCGGGCGCGGGGGCAACCGGAGGACGTTCCCTTCTCTCTCCGACAAGACTCCGGGCCACGTCATACGCGTTATTATCGACCAATGTTTTTTCGACGAGTGTTTGCAAGTCTTCGATTCTAAGACGCAGAGGCCGCTCGGCAAGGGCTTGGCGAGCGAGGTTGCGACCAACTTCTGTACAAATTTTAGCAACCCAGCGGCGGTTCGTTTCCGTGAAAATGGTCTCTTGCCCCTTCGCCTTCAACCATCGGGCCAAACTTCGGCCGACCATCTCAGCCACCTCGGCCAACTGGAACGCATGATGCGATTCGCCATCGATTACCTCGATTTCAGGCATATCAACCTGAACTGAATCGATTGCCTCTCCCCATGCCTCAGATTTTCCTTCAGGCAGATTCAAGAAACGCTTCATCGCCAAATCCACATCCACATCACGCGGGTCCATCTTCATAATCAATGCCTCCTGTTATGTACTACGAAAAAATCAGAGCTCGTCGTCGTGCACGGATGCCAGCGCCGAAGATTTCTGATACTCGGTGACTCGACCCTCGAAGAAGTTTTGCTCCTTCTTGATGTCCATCATCTCGGCCAACCAAGGAAGAGGGTTGGCGACTTCATCATGAAGCGGTTTCAACCCTACGCCCTCCAAACGACGGTCCGCGATGTAATCAATATAGGAGAGAAAATCACCAAGGCTTAACCCAACCGCATTGACGGGGAGGCAATCTTTGATGAAGGTTTTTTCAAGCTCCACAGCTGTGGCCATGGTTTGACGCAGTTCCTCCTTGAAATCTTCGCTCCAGATTTCCCGATTCTCCTCCACCAGATCCATAAACAGATTGCGGAAGACTTCGATATGGTTCGATTCGTCCCGTAATGTGTAGCGGAACATCTGGCCGATTCCTGGGAACTTGTTTTGGCGGTACAAGGAAAGAACCATGCCGAACAGTCCGTAGAACTGAGTTCCCTCCATGCACTGGCCAAAAACAAATATGTTCTTAGCCAAAAGCCTCTTGTTTTCGACTTTGGTCAGATCGATGTCTCTTCGCAGATCTCTCGAGATGCCCGTCACGAACTCGTTCTTTTTGACGATTGACTGCACGTCCTCAAACATCGCCTCGCACTCGTGCGGGTTGATTCCCAAGGAGCTGATCATGTAGAGGAGCGAATCCGCATGAATGTTCTCCT
>JBBAWA010000232.1:0-1362 GCA_040397425.1 Methylacidiphilales bacterium | reverse complement strand
ACAGAACATTGCATCACCATAACTAAAAAACCGATAGCGGGACTTGATTGCGTGTTGATAGACCGACCGCATTGTGTCATACCCCACGAAGGCGGCAACCAGCATTAATAAGGTTGATTTTGGTAAATGAAAGTTAGTGAGTAGCGCGTCCACCACCTGAAACGAATAGCCTGGGCGAATAAAAATATCCGTCTCCCAAGATCCACTGCGAACAAGGCCCCGAGAACCGCTCTCGGCAACGCTTCCCGATTCAAGTGTTCGAAGGCTAGTGGTGCCCACCGCGATCACCCGTCTGTTGCTTAGGCGAGCCTCTCTAATGAGACTTGCCGTTTCGACTGGAATCTCACACCACTCGGAATGCATGCGATGGGCCTCGAGGTTTTCCTCGCGAACAGGCGCAAAGGTTCCAGTACCAACGTGAAGCGTGACAAAACCGCAGCGAACCCCTTTTTCTTTTAATGCAGTCATTAGCGCAGCATCAAAATGTAACCCTGCCGTAGGTGCAGCGACAGAGCCAGGTGTTTCGGCGTAAACCGTTTGATAACGCTCTTGATCATTTTCGGTTGGTTTGTGGGCGATATAAGGGGGCAGAGGAATCTCGCCGCAGGATTCGAGCACCTCCAACACAGGCGCGCTAAACCGCAAAAGAAAACGATCGTCGTGCTCGGTATCGCGGCCAAGGACCTCGCAAGAAAACTCTGAGGCGCAATCATTCACACTCTCAGGGCTCTTGTTACCCGACGCTATCTTATTTGTGTCACTAAGCGGCGTTGACTTGCGAAGCACAATCTTCGCGCCAGCGACAGGTTTTTTGCTCACCCGCAGCAAAACCCGCGCCTCGAATTCGCTCACGATACGTTCGACCAAAACCTCAACCTGGCCGCCTGTTGTTTTAACTCCAAAGCAACGGGCAGGAATGACTTTTGATTTATTAAAAATTACAACGTCGCCCGGATTAATCAGATCAAGAATATCGGTGAATTGAGCATCGCGAAAGTGACTACCTACGATCAAAAGCCTACTAGCAGAGCGCTCACTAGCCGGGTACTGTGCAATTAACTCGACCGGCAGATCAAAATCAAAATCACTTAATCGGTGCATTTAGAGTAAGCGCGGCCTAGAGTAACCTTGGCCGAATACGCGAAGCGATCCAGGCGGCAATAAGACATTTCAGAATGTCTCCGGGTACAAAAACAGTTGCTGCTAGAAATGCCTTTACGAACGTCAGTTCTGTTTTCAGCACAATGCCTGGAATTCCAAAGGCATAGATCACCACAATGCCGCCTAATAGGGCAGCACTTAAGGCGCAGAGGTATGGCCGTGCGGGGGCCCATTTTCTAAACTGCGTATTTAAAAACCCGC
>JBBAWA010000231.1:0-1367 GCA_040397425.1 Methylacidiphilales bacterium | reverse complement strand
TGTGAAGCGATTCCTCAAGGCCCTTAAAGTTCCACGGGAAAGCACACCCAATTCCTCTCTGAAGGCCCCCACCCTTGCGCCCCATGAATAATCCCACTACCGCACCAACCCATACTCCTCAGGTTCGCGCATTTGAAACGATGCGCACACAAGGCCTGCGCCTTACGTCCCAGCGTAAAACCATCACCGAAGTTGCTTTCGCCAATCGGGAACACTTCACGGCTGAATCCCTTCTCGCAAAGTCCCGAAGAAAAGATCGCAAGGTATCCCGGGCGACTGTGTACCGCACCCTCTCCTTTCTCGTCCGCGCAGGACTTCTACGCCAAGTCGGCATCGGTCAATCCACCCCGCTGTACGATCCTAATTTTGCCGATCACCCCCGCCATGGCCATTTTGTCTGTGTGGATTGCCAAAAAATTGTCGAGTTTCACGACCACTGCTTGGACGTGCGGGAATCGATCGTGACAAAAGATCACGGTTTCAGCCCGAAACGCGTGAATTTACAAATTGAGGCCACCTGTGACGCCCTTCGGGACAAAGGGGTCTGCCCTCGAAACAGTCGGACTGCAAAACCAGATTCTAAAAAATAATTTTAAGACCCCCATACCAGTTCCGTGGCATGGCGGGATCAATTCCATCTCCCCGAATTCGGGAATAGTACTGTTTATTAAAAAGGTTGTTTACGCCTGCTACGAGGCTGACGTACTCATTCCACAACTTTGCCTCCAACGTCAGGTCCCAAACATTGTAGGCAGGGATAAATCGGGAGTCTGACCCTGTCAGATTATTATCGCTGGCATAACTATGCCCGACATACGTCCCAAGAAACGAGGCCTTCACTTTGGATTCCCAATCATACACAAGACCCGTTTTGTATACGTAGTTCGATAGGTACTGCGGGGTTTTCCCATCATTGGGTCCATTGATAAAGTTCCCATTTTGCAAAGTTAAAGCCGTGTAAAAGAAAAGGGACCCATACTCTTTGGACCAACCGGCTGTCTTTCCGTCCTGCAAATCCCCCCAACCCATCTGCTGGTGAGCAATGCCATCGGCGATCCCGACTAGATCCACCTGAAAAAGCAGATCCCAACCGTATACCCGAGAACGACCCGAGTTACTGACCGTATTGACCCCACCCACTGCGGTCTCACCAATCTGGTTCGAATAGTCGACACAGAATCCACTCGTATCGAAGGTCAACCACTCCGTCGGAGTCCCCCGGCAACCCGCCTCATAGTTCCAAACTGTACCCTCCTGCAAATTCCCGGAGACTCGCAAATTTGGGCCTGTGGGAACGGCTTGGGCGAAAGTCGGAGGCCGGTACGCCTCCGAAACGTTCGCATACATCGCCATCTCCTGGGGCAACG
>JBBAWA010000230.1:0-1414 GCA_040397425.1 Methylacidiphilales bacterium | reverse complement strand
TTTTTCATCCTGGGGGCCAAGCGAGGGGGCGTCCCCCGAGAAGATGGAGGTGGAGATGAGGAACAGTTTCTCCCCCATCGGGGCCATTATTGATGACAAGGCGGTAGCCACTTTTATCGAGGCCGACTTGGCGGGCTATCCGTTGGGCCGCGACGAAAAGGTGGGTAAAGACTGAATGATCCTCGGGGGGCACGGCGCCGTGTCGGGCGTGATGTTTTTTTGGGATGAGGAGGATGTGTGTGGGGGCTTGGGGCGCAACATCCCGAAAGGCGAGAATGTGGTCGTCTTCGTATAGGATGTCGGCCTTGGCTTCGCGGTCGACGATCTTTTCGAAGATCGTTTTAGCCATGGGTTTTACCAGATGGTGAGTTCGAGAAGGGAAGGGCTCAGGGTGCGAGCGCGTGCACGAATGAAGTGAACGATTTCATCGCTTAAGCGTTGGCAGGAGTTGCGCCAGGAGGCGGAGCCGGTGAGGGCGAGAACGCAGGAGCGAAGGCCTTCGAGACGAAGAGCCGAGGCGAGCGAAGTCACTTTTTCATCTACGAGGGAGGCCAGTTGCTGGAAAAAGAGGATTTCGAAGGGGGCTTGCTGGGCGAGGGTAGCGAGGTTGATCGAAGGGGCGGAGGAGACGAGTTCGAAGTGGCGAGCGATGGCGGGGCAGCCGATCCCTGCAAGGGAGCGACGGAGAATTAGTTCTAGGGTTTCTCTTTCGATTCTAGGCCGTCGAAAGTCATGTTTGAGGTAGTGGATTACGGCGCGGGCGACTTCAGGTGCAAGGGGCCATGCGAAGTGGCCGGCTTGGGCTGCGGCTTTTTCGATGGATAGGATGAGCCAGTTTTCGCTTAGGCGCGCGGGGGAGCCGCCTGGAATGGTTACCAGGGGAAGGGCGGCAGGGATTGATTTTTTAGCGGGCACCTAGGTTTTTGACTTCGCTGACAAAATCGCGGGCGTCGCGGAACTGCCGATAAACGGATGCGAAGCGGACATAGGCGACATCGTCCATCTTTTTGAGGCAATCCATGATTTTCTCTCCAATAGCAGTCGTGGGGATTTCTCTGCCGTACTTCTGTTCGAGCTCCTCCATGACTTTATCGACGGTTTTTTCGATTAGTTCGGGGCTGACAGGCCGTTTTTCGCACGCTTTTTGGAAGCCGAGGACGAGTTTTCTTCGGTCAAAGGGTTCGTAGCGGCCGTCGCGTTTGACGGCGCGAAGATCTTCCCGCTCAATTTCTTCGTATGTCGTGAATCGATAGTTACATGAGAGGCACTCCCTGCGGCGACGGACAACGGCTCCGTCCTTCCATGGGCGAGAATCGATCACTTTATCTTCTTCGGTATTACATTTTGGGCATTTCATACTACTCCTTGTGTTGGGTTGAAACTACAAGTAGGTGGTATGGGGTCAATTAAATTT
>JBBAWA010000229.1:0-1425 GCA_040397425.1 Methylacidiphilales bacterium | reverse complement strand
TCGAGGTGGCGGGAAAGACGGGCTCGGCGCAATTCGTGACAACGATTGGAGGAAGCACGGTGAAGGATACCCGGACTTGGTTCACCGGCTTTGCTCCGGTAAAAGATCCCAAGTATGTGGTAATCGTTATTGTAGAGGGTGGAGTTTCCGGGGGTTCAACTTGCGCTCCGTTGGCGTCCGAAATTCTTTTTAAGCTTTTTGAAATGGAGAAGGGAGTGCTTCCTCAATTGGTGTATCAAGCTCCTGTGACGGGCCATTTCCACGGGGTAACGGCATCAGATGGCTCTTATACTCCAGGAGGCGGGCCACAGGCAGATGGGGATGGGGATAACGGGGGAATCGGAGGATTCTTTAACTGGTTGGATGAGGGGTTCGGCGGTGGAGCAAGCAGGGGATTACGGCGCCGATGAAGGCCAAACGAGCTTGGAGGGGCATGCACTGGCCCAGTCTATTTCTGATGTTGGGGCTCTGCATGTTTGGCGTGATGGTTATTTATAGCGCCACACATACAAGTGAAGCGGCCGATTTGCGCCACGCAGCCGTCCAGCAAGCTGCATGGGTTGGGTTAGGGCTGATCTGCTTTTTTGTTTTTGCCATGGCGGATTATCATCGGTGGGTAGACCAGGGGTGGTTCTGGTTTGGAGGGGGGTTACTACTGCTTTTACTTGTGTTGGTTTTTGGAAGGGAAGTGAATGGAGCGAAAAGCTGGATCCGGGTTGGGCCCGTTGGATTCCAACCTGCCGAAGTGATGAAACTGGCGTTTCTAGCTGGAGCCTGTGCCCTCATGGTGAGTATGAGGGAGAGAATTGAGAAATTTAGCACTGTTTTGGCCTTGGTTGGGCTGGCCCTCATTCCGGTTTTTCTTATTTTGAGACAACCGGATTTGGGGTCAGCGGCTGTGTTTTTACCGATGTGTTTTGGGTTGCTGTTTGTGGGTGGAACACGACTGCGGTATCTTTTGGTGCCAGCGGGGTTGGCCTTGGCAGGGGCGTGTGCGATCTATTTCTATGTGGGGCACCTGAATAAGGAGCTGCCTTTTCTTAAGACGTATCAAAACAACCGAATTCGAACATTCTTCGACCCAAATTTGGACCCCCTAGGGGCAGGCTGGACAATACGGCAATCCATCATTGCGATTGGTTCAGGAGGTTTGACGGGGAAGGGATATCTGCATGGAGATCAAAACCTGTATGGGTTTTTGCCCAAGAATATCGCGTATAATGACTTTATCTTTTCCGTTTTAGGTGAGGAGTGGGGCTTTATGGGGGGGGCGGCTCTCATTTTGGGTCAGGCGGGTCTGCTTTTGTGCGTCGCTTGGATCGGATGGAGGGCGCCTGATTTTACGGGAAGGCTGCTGGCTGGGGGAGTTCTGGGAATGCTTTTCACACATTTTTTCATCAACGTGGGAATGACAATCAAGGTGGT
>JBBAWA010000228.1:0-1448 GCA_040397425.1 Methylacidiphilales bacterium | reverse complement strand
TGGTCATCCACTGCCGCTACGCGTACCCCTTGACGAAAAGTCACTCCATCCGTTTCAGAAACCAACTTTCGCATCTCATCCACTAAATCACCGTGATGGAATGCCAGCCCCCTCTGTCCCTCTACATAATCTAGCTTCACGGGGGATTCCCCATGACCTGGATACACAACAAAACCACGACCTTGTGGACGACCCTGCATCGACGCGATCGATCCAAAACCCAACTTTTTCAGCGCATCAACCCCCTGTGGATGTAGCCACTCCCCCGCAAAACGTTTTCCACTTTTCCCTACTGGCTCGGCTTCCAACAAAATGACTTTTTTTCCTGCCAACGCGTAGGCTCGCGAAACTGCACAACCTGCAGGCCCAGCCCCTACCACAATAATATCAGTCCTCTTTGACATAGAATTACGTAGACGAGTTTCTAGCACCAATTTCAGGATTACCAAGAGAAAGGAGTTCTCTTGCTGGATAACTTACTCATGGAGAAGGAGTTCGATCATCCAAGCTAAGAAGTGAATCTCTACCAAAGCCACTCTTTTATCCCCTTTGGATTTTTCCATCGCCCTGACCTCTAAATCCCCTTCCCCTAAATCAAATTCTGCCGCTCTGCGCAGCCGGTGGTCATTCAGCGTTGCCACAAAATGCTCCACCTCGTCTTCAGCTAAATGCCATCGTCCTGCTTGCCCAATCGGAGGAAGTGTTTTTATCCATCGGTTCGCCAATTTCTCTCTTCCTAACCGCACCTCATGCAATCCATCAACCCAATGAAATGCATCTTCGCCCCGAATCCCGACCTCCCTCAACCCTGCTTGACGATACCAAACGTTACCCACCATGGGATCCAACTCGGCTGGCGGCGTCCGATAGGCCACAACCGTGCTCTCTAACGCCTGCCTCAGTAGTGCGGCCTCAGGGGCTGCAAAATCAAAATGTCGTCCCCCCGTGGGGCCCTTCTCAATCCTCAAGCCGGCCGAGCCTCAAGCGTCGACTGTAATCCAAACTCCTGCAATCGGTGGCAATACATCTCCGCCTTTTCCCTCGTCTCAATCGCAACCACGCTCTTGCCCTGTTCATGGACCTCCAACATGTGCTTCTTGGCTTTTGCCTCATCAAACCCCAGCACTTTTTGAAAAACATAAACCACATAACTCATCAAATTCACAGGGTCGTTCCACACCAAGACCTGCCACCCTTTCGCAAAGGCCTCTGCAAAATCGGTTTCTTGAACAGGAGCAACCGTTGGAGTTTCGGTAATGCCAGCACGCATCCTGCAATCTTACTTCCTCTAAACCTATTTTCAATCCGCTTCCCGCATCGCTTTGAATCCAAATTACGCTACAAAGAATCATGATCGTTTCCCGTATCCTCGCGCTTCTGGCCGCAATCGCGCTTGGCCTGCTCGCAGCCGTTACTCTTGTTCCCTACTCCCAAACCTTCCTTCCCCG
>JBBAWA010000227.1:0-1465 GCA_040397425.1 Methylacidiphilales bacterium | reverse complement strand
CGCGATCAACAAGGCTTCCTGCTGGGCGAAGAATCCGCCGAGCGTGATGCTGTTGGAAGGCACTGCGCTGTACTGGTTGATGTTGAATCCAGCAACGTTTCCGATCCCAGCCGTGCGAACGAGGTCGCCTGTGATCTGAGGATTGGCCACGACGGTCGTATCATTCAAGAGTGCGCCGTAGAAGCTGGGGCTGAGCACAGCGTAGCGGCCGTTGACCGGCACGTTGGCGTTGTTAAGGGTGATCCCAGCCGACACTACCGAGCGGTAGGAGAAGGCGCTAGAAGCAACCGTCAATGCGCTGGTGAAGGTGGAGGAGGTGACGAGAGCCAACAGATCCCCAACCATTTGCAACCCGAGGGCGTGCGCGGCTGCGCCGGCGAAACGCTCGAT
Organism: Methylacidiphilales bacterium; assembly: GCA_040397425.1. Taxonomy (GTDB): domain Bacteria; phylum Verrucomicrobiota; class Verrucomicrobiia; order Methylacidiphilales; family Verrucolacustridaceae; genus Verrucolacustris. The sequence continues at coordinate 1,075 of JBBAWA010000227.1, read as the reverse complement.
GAGGTTGATGTTGGAGCTGGTGCGCTCTTGATCGTCCACAGAGTAGGAAACGTGCTTGAACTTGTTGAGAGTGATCTGCACGTCTGTCTGAGTGGTCGCAGTCGCTACGTAACCGTTTGCCTGCGAGTAGTCCTGTGCGGTCGTCGCAGAGATGCGGTGGGTAAAGACTGATGCGTTGTATTTAGCCGCTTCGCTGCTGAAATCCGTTACGGAGTTTCTGAGGAAGCTGTAATCCGCCACGAGGATCTCGAGAGCCCTCTGAGCGATTACATTGGCATTCGTTGTTCCGATTGTGTTGGCCATTGTAGTGTTCTCCTAGTGGACTGGATTACAGTCCGAGTTTGCGGAGCAGTTCCGACCGACGGGTCGGATTCTTTTCCGCGTTGAATTGATTGAGGATTTCTGCCCGGCCGAGCGGTTGGCTCGATTCAGCGGGAACCGCCACTGCGCCAGCAGCGTCGGCCTTGGCTTTTTCCAAAGTGGTCACGGCCTTCTCGTCGGCCTTTTCTTCAGTCTTTGCGCTCATCTCTTTTTTCGCCATATCTTCAGATGGCATTTCAGGCGCTTCGACAACGTCAGAAGCTGCATCGGCTTTCATCAGCGCGAGCACTTCTGTGAGCATTGCAGCAATATCGATCAAAGTAGGTTCGGCCATTTTTTCCGCAGGCTTGTCGGCGGGCATTTCGGCCAGTTCGGCTTTAGGTGCTTCGACAACTGCGGGAGTTTCAACGGCAGGAGCTTCGGGTGCGGGAGTTGCCACGACGGCAGGCTCGCTAAGCTCTTTTTTAACTTCGACAGGTGCTTCGTTCATTTGAAGTTTTTTCATGTCAACTGCCGAGAAGGCAGAAAACATTCCTGCAGGGTTGGCGGCTGGTTCGGAAACGATCGAGCAATCGTAGATTTCAGCTACCCGTGCAAAGCGATTGCCAGCCACTTCCTCGGGTACTCCGCTAAAGGTGAGCGACATCCCAAAGCCTTCTGGAAGCACTTGCGCTAGGTGTTGAACGAACTGTGCCTCGTTAGTATTAAACAGAGTTAGGTCGCCCATCAGCCGGTCGCCTTCAATCCTAAACCC
>JBBAWA010000226.1:0-1468 GCA_040397425.1 Methylacidiphilales bacterium | reverse complement strand
CTCGATCTTCATGCCCTCAAGGCTGATCGAGTGTCTCTTTGCAGCAATCCCCATAATGGTCGCCATGCATGCTGCCAGAGCAGTCGCGACGAGATCTGTCGGAGAAAAAGATTCCCCTTTTCCTTCATTATCGACCGGAGCATCGGTTGATAGCTTGGCCCCCGACGGGCCGTGCGTGGCCGAGCAGTGAAGCTGCCCCTCGTAACGGACGGAAATTTTAACCAAGGGAGCGGATCAATGCTGGCCTGCGCCAGGACTGCGTGCCCATCCCCCAGCAATACCCAAGAGGAACATAATTCCAGAGCCGGCTGCTGCACCCAGCAGCACTTTTAAAAGTTCGAGGGTCATCGAGCGTCGCTGATTTTCCAGCGCCCGCTCCGTCCCAATCTTCAACTGTGCTTTTTGCGCATCCGTCTGCTGGGTCAGCTTGGTCATAAATTCCGGGCCTTTGAGCGTAGTCCGATTCTGCTGGTTAAAATTCGAGACGACTGCCTGAAGCTCCGTGGCGTCGAGGGTTTTGACCCGATCCACCGTTGTTTCCAACTGGCGCATCTGGGCCTGACTTTGTGCGGTAATCTGCTGTTCCGCCACGACGATTAACCGATTCCCCGTGATCAAGGCCGAGGCGATCACAAGAAGGAAGCCGCCCGCATAAATAAATGGAACGTAGGAGAGAAGCTTCATAACCGTTCTCTCGATCGGCAAAGGCATGACACGCGGGAAGGCGAGCAATACCCCTAAGGCCAAAAGAGGAACGGGGGTCCTATCCACTAATCCGGAACTAAAACGAAAGGCTTGAAGAGCGCCACCAAAAGGGTTGCCTAACAGTTGGAATAGCAAGTCGATGCCTGCAAAAGCCAAAAGGCCATAACCAACAACGCGGATGATTTGCGGAGTAGGAGAATTAGATTTCATATCGCGTTAGCTTGCTGAAACTGGAAATTATGTCCAGAGCCAAGACATCCGCAGGACTTATTCCTGCTTATAACTTGTTAGCCATAAACAGCCTCCGTCTATTTTCAGTATTTTAAAAAAATAACCGCATCTTTTCCCAATTTGCGTAGTTTAATCCTATAGATGCTCTCTACCCTCACCGCATCGGACTGGGACCGTAACAAGGCGGGCATTCTCCTGCAGCGGGCAGGGTTTAGCGGGCCTCCGCAGGAAGTTGACGCCCTAGCCAGCCTTTCCCCCACCGAAGCGGCCGATTTTCTGCTGGGCCCAGCCAAGCTTCTTCCTCCTGACCCCCCCGCCTTTTTGCAGGAAAGTAACATGGAAGAGGCTCTGAAATCAGAGCGAGTCAAATTCAACTCCCTTTCGGATTCGGCCAAGGCAGATGCAAAGAAAGAAGTCGCCCAGTATCTGCGGGCTAATCAGGGCCGCCAGATGACCGAGCTCCGCGGCTGGTGGCTCAAGCAGATGGCGGAACCTGCCAGAGCCACGAGGGAAAAACTCACCCTCTTTCTTC
>JBBAWA010000225.1:0-1471 GCA_040397425.1 Methylacidiphilales bacterium | reverse complement strand
GTCTGGCAGTGTCGTGTAACCCGACGCTGCCGAGTCAGGGGCTGGTTTGGCGTGGCATCTTTGTTATGTCCCATGAGCCGGCGGGTTTGGATTCCGACTGCCCTCCGGAGGCTACTTGTAAGGTGTAGGTAGCATCCCCGCAGTTTCCTCTTCCATTTGACGTTGGGTACTTGGTTGGTACATGACGCTTTCCTATGTTGTTCGTATTGAATTTCTAATAATTCCCTACTAACATCTTACGCACCAAGATAGTGCGCTTTGAGGATGGCGATTTTGGATAACAAAAAAATCAACGACCATGTGGCCGTCTTGCATAGTTACGCTAGCCGATTACGTGAGTATCGCCTTGCCCGGCGTCGTTCAATCTTTGAGTTGGCAAGCGAATTGGAGCTACCCCTCAAAGCACTGACTGACATTGAACAGCTTAATGCGATGCACGAAGAGCCGCACATCTTAAAGCAATGGGTTGATCGCCTGGAAAGTGTGCTCGGTCCAGATGTTCCCGTCGCGCCATTCGTGCCTCATTTTTTACGTGGTAGTGACCAATGATTCAGCAGGTATTTCAAAGACTAATGAGTTTATTGGGCGGCGTGAGGCTATTTGTTGCTGTGGCTGTGATTTTCGGCATTGTGGCGATGGCGCGCATTCTCGCAGAACGCTAAAAGCGCGCAATCCCGTTTTGGGCTGATGAAGTCTCATGTCTCTTGGTAACAGGAGACTTTCCTGACAATAGACTAAACACCTCCAGATTGACGTCCGTAATTGGCGATATGTCAAAATCTGACAACGCTATTGACTTCATCATCATTGATGATTTTCTAACGGATATGGTCCGATGCGGGGCTATTTCTGAGGGTCGATATGCGGAACTGATGGAGCAGTTGGAGCTGGCTTTTGACCAGGCGCGAAGTGGAGCGCAACAATTCGATACACGCACGCCGTCAATCGGACTGACTGCTAAGGGTCAGGACGTCACACACTAGAGTGTCGTTTGCGAGCCATAAAGTTGTGCATCGCATACCGCTTACCGCTGGTCGTGAGCGCCTCGTTGGTCACGATGGGCTTTGCAGCAGACGCGCCTACTGCAGACCTGTCAGAACAACTAATGAATCGTGACAACTGTTTATTTAATCGAATTTCGGTTGTTATTTTGCAGGGTAAAGTCTCACCTCGAAATATGCAGACTGTCGAGTTTGCGAGTCTGAAAAAGATTGACCCTAGGACTCTTAATATCGCTTATCCAGGGGCGTATAAGCCGCCCTTACTCCTGCAAATCAAAAGGACAAATGGTCGTTACCTTGGGTATGTAGAAACCGTAAAGGGGCCGATCACGCTGCTGGAGTGCGATTAGCCTCAGAGCCTGCCTTCGGCGTGTTGAAAGATTGCGGTCTGAAAATTGCCAGAAAAAGCTCGACGCTGCCGCATCAGGGCCTGGTCTGGCAGTGTCGTGTAACCCGACGCTGCCGAGTCA
>JBBAWA010000224.1:0-1473 GCA_040397425.1 Methylacidiphilales bacterium | reverse complement strand
CGCGCCATCTCCGGATCTTCACGGAACGGTGGAATCGCCATCAATCCAATCACCTCCAAACGAGAGTGACCTTGAATCGATTTCAACAACTCCCCCACCCGTTCTGGTGAACACCCATGCTTGGCCGCCTCTCCCCCCACATTTACCTCCACCATGATGCGCATCTTTTTTCCTGCCAAATCCAACCTTTTTTGCAGCTCCACAGCCAACTCAAGGCGATCCACTGACTCCACCACATCGAAGCACTCGACCGCATCTTTCGCCTTGTTCGTTTGTAAACCACCAATGAAGTGCCACTCCCCACCCACGGGCATTTCTGGAATCTTCACTTTGGCCTCCTGAACCCGATTCTCCCCATAAAGCCGATGTCCTAAACGCCAGATCACACGGATTTTCTCCGCCTCCATCTTCTTGCTCACCGCAAGCATACGCACGGATGCAGGATCCCTACCGACTTTTTCGGCTGATAAAGCGATCTGCTTCTGGATCGAGTGATAGTTTTCCTCAAGAAGGTCACTCATGATTAGCTAGGCTTGGTTTGCATTACAGATAAGGCTGGATAATAATACTGATCTTATGCAAGTAGAGTCTTTTCGAGTGTTCCGTGATCTAGTCGAGACTCGCTCCTTTAGCCGATCGGCCAGCCTCAATGGCATCACTCAATCCGCCGTGAGTCAGCAACTGCGCTCCATTGAAGTCCGCTTTCGTGTTCCTCTACTCGAGCGCACCAGCAAGCAGTTTGCCCTGACCCGCGAAGGGCAGCTTCTTTATGAGGCCAGCCGCGAAATCATTTCCTACTACCAACGATTTCAACATCAGCTGGAGGAGATGCGCAACATCATCTCGGGAACCATCCGATTGGTCGCCGTTCCCAGCTTGGGTCTTCATGAACTTCCCCCCTACATCAAAGATTTTCTCAAAGCTTTTCCCCAAGTCAAAATCCAGGTCGATTACCGCCGCTCCAACGAAGTGTACGAATCGGTTGCCGCAGGGGATGCCGACGTCGGCTTTGTCGCATTTCCATCCCCCCGAAAAGGCCTCAAGGTAGAGACATTTAAGAAGGATACCCTTCACATCATTTGTGCCCCTGGCCATCCCCTTCTCAAAAAAGGTCCGGTCAACCTGCCGGATCTTGCCCAGAGCAAGATCATATCGCTCGCTCCCGAAATGCCGACCCGCCAAGGACTCGACCGCATCCTTGCCACACGAGGCCTCAAATTTCAACCCATGATGGAGTTCGATAATGTCGAAACATTGAAACAAGCGGTCGAAATTAATGCGGGAATAGCCTTTCTTCCCACCTCCGCAATCAGTACCGAAATAGCAAAAGGATCTCTGGTAATTCTACCTCACCAAGGACCCGAAATTATTCGTCCACTAGGAATCGTGTCTCGCTCAAGCCGAATGGTCTCTCCTGCTGTGAAGCGATTCCTCAAGGCCCTTAAAGTTCCACGGGAAAGCACACCCAATTCC
>JBBAWA010000223.1:0-1483 GCA_040397425.1 Methylacidiphilales bacterium | reverse complement strand
TTCGTACGGAACTCCTGAAAAACCGAAGGAGGTGGGGAAGGGGGCGCTGGAGCTGTTAGGGCTGAAGGCGGGACAGTATGTGTTGTACGTGGGGAGGTTGACCCCCGAAAATCTAGTAGATCTGCTGGTGCGAGCGTATGGGAAGGTGGAGGGAGATTGGCCGTGTGTGGTCGTGGGGCCTGCTGGGTACGAGGTGGATTACGGGATCAGCCTCCATAGGTTGGCGGGGCCCAGGGTAAAATTGGTGGGGCCTGTGTATGGAAAGGGGTATGAGGAGTTGAGCGCAAACTGTGGGATTTTTGTTTTGCCTGGAGTGGTGGAGGCGACGCGGTTGGTGCTGTTGGATCAGATGGGGTTTGGAAGCGCGATTGTGTATCACGACTGTCCAGCAACGCGGGAAGTGATCGGAGGTGCGGGACTGCCGTTCGGTGGCGTAGATCCCGAAAAAGATCTGGCGGAAAAGTTGAGTGGTCTGATTGGGAGTTCTGGAGAGAGGGAGAGATTGAGGAAAGCAGCGAGGGAGAGAGGAGAGAAAATTTATAGCTGGGAGAAGGTGACGGATCGGTACGAGGAGATTTTGAAGGAGCTATCAGGGGCCTCACGCCCCGCAGTTGCGGGACGCGCTTAGGCGCGCAAAGGACGCAAAAGGCAGACAGGGATTAAGGGATTAGGGAAGCGGGAAAGGGGGAATTAGGGATTAGGGGGTTAAGACAGTGTGAAAGTTCGAATGTGAGAAGCCCCGACAGGAGTGCGGGGCAAGGTGAGAATGTAAGGAGAGTTTGACTAGCGGAATTCGGTGTCCCAGTTGAATCCGATTTTTGGGTCGTTCCAGGGGCGGCGCACTTCGTCGGGATTTTTGCGATTGTAGGGCTCGGAGGGGAGGTTGATGAGGAGAACTTCATTGGGGGAGATGGCTTTGAATCCGTGAAAGATTCCCGGCGGAATATGGATCAGGACCCGATGATGTTCGCCGACGACGATGCTGTGGGTCTTTCCGTGGGTGGGGCTTTTTGGGCGGGAATCGTAGAAGCCGATTTTGGCCATTCCGTGAATGATGGACATGCAGTCGGTCTGTTTTTCGTGTGCGTGCCAGGCTTTGATGACGCCTGGGTAGATGGAGCTAAAGTAGGCTTGGCCGAAGCCAACAAAGTGGGGGTCGTCTTTGCGGAGGATTTCCATGACGCGGCCGCGATCGTCGCAGTGTTGCGTGAGGGGTAGGAATTTGAGGCCGTCGAGCATGAGTCGAGTATGGAAGATTGGCGGTAGGTTGAAAGATTAAGATGTGGGGCCCTACTTCGTCCCGCATGCGCGGGAGATTTACAATTTCGGATTGGGGGAGGGATTGCTCACGCTAAGGACGGGATGGAGGAGCAAGACGGAGAGGGGAGTTACGGCTTGGTGGTAGTAAGCTTACGAAGAATGCTGCGCGCGAGGTGTTCATTAATTTCATTATGTCGAGGGACAGGCTGACAAATCTTGGTTT
>JBBAWA010000222.1:0-1502 GCA_040397425.1 Methylacidiphilales bacterium | reverse complement strand
CCGCAAAAACCGATCAATCCCTATGGGCACTCAAAATTGGTTTTTGAACAGATTTTGACTTGGTATGCGCATGTGCACGGGTTGGTTCCCACTGCGCTCCGATATTTCAATGCATCTGGAGCTTCGCAGGAGCGGGGAGAGCATCATCGGATCGAGACGCATCTGATTCCGAATGTCCTGTTGGCTGCTTTGGGTCAACGGGAGGTGGTGGATGTGTTTGGAGAGAGCCATGCGACCCCCGATGGGACCTGCATTCGGGACTATATTCACGTCAAGGATTTGGCCTCCGCACACATTCTGGCATTGGATCGGGACAAGCCGGGGTTTTTCAATGTGGGAACAGGCAACGGCTATTCTGTGAAACAGGTGATTGAAACGGCAAAAAAAGTGACGCAGCGACTGATTCCGACCCGCGGGCAACCTGCTCGAGCTGGGGACCCGCCGGCTTTGGTGGCGGGTTCACACAAGTTGCAAAGGGAGTTAGGTTGGAAGCCTCGGCACTCAGGGTTAGAGGAGATTTTAACGAGTGCTTGGAAGTGGCATCAGGCCCATCCTCATGGCTATACCGAGTAGGGGACCGACCTGATGAAAAAACCATTAACTGTTTCGGTCGAACACTTTTACACGCAACATGCGGCACGACTGCAGTTAAAGCTCGTAGCAGGGCAGGAAGGAATGGGGCGTCTGATACGTGAGGGAGCGGTGAACCGACTCGGCATGGCGTTGACGGGATTCATTAAATATTTTGCGTTTCGCCGCGTTCAGCTGATTGGCAAAAGCGAGATCAGCTACTTTCAGTCGCTGGATCCGGAAACAAGGCAGGCAAGAATACGTGATATTTTGGACAAAAAGATTCCCTGCATCGTGTTCAGCCGAGACAACCGGCCTCCGGCGATCATTCTAAAGGAAGCTCAGAAGGCAAAGGTGCCTGTTTTTATTTCCCCGATTCCGACGCCCCGGTTGGTGAATCTGATCACGCTATGTTTGGAGGAGGATTTTGCGCCCTCGACCAGTGAGCACGGAAGTATGGTGGATATCATGGGGGTAGGGGTGCTGATTCGAGGAGAGAGCGGTGTGGGAAAAAGTGAGTGTGCATTAGGGTTGGTGGAGCGGGGATATTCTCTCGTGGCGGATGACATCACGCGATTGAGGCTTCTTGAGGGCAGAGAATTGATGGCCACCTCGGCGGAGGTGACGAGGACGTTTATGGAGGTGAGGGGTATTGGAATCATCAACGTGGCGGCGATCTTTGGGGGTCGAGCAATTCGAACGGAAAAAAGATTGGATCTGGTCGTGACGCTGGAGGAGTGGGACAAGGTGGAAGAGATCGAAAGAACAGGCTTAGATCAGCAGTTCTATGAAATCTTGGGACTCAAGATTCCGCATGTCAGGATTCCAATTCGGCCTGGGCGAGATTTAGCGGGGTTGGTTCAGGTGGCGGCTCTGGACCAGAAGATGAAGACGATGGGGCAATTCTCAGCGCTTGAGTTTAATGAAAAACT
>JBBAWA010000221.1:0-1507 GCA_040397425.1 Methylacidiphilales bacterium | reverse complement strand
CGAGTCAGGGTCTGGTTTGGCGTGGCATCTTTGTTATGTCCCATGAGCCGGCGGGCGCGGATTCCGATACCGCCGTTCAACCAGCCAAAAGGTCCGCTTTGATTCAGCCGCCATCCCCCAAGGGTTCCGGGGAGGTCCCCATTTTTCTAGACGGTAAGCTTTTGCTTTAATCCGAGCCCAGTGTCACAGAAGATTCACCTGTATTTCGCAGCAGCTTCATATTGCTCCCTCAACCTACGGTTCCAGCCCTTGAGGGGCAACAGATTAATATGAGGGCGATCATGCTAGATCTCGAGGCTGTCACACCAATTGTTGTCAGTTCAAAACTCTTGTTTCTTAAACGAGCGGAGACGATCATTAGAACCACGCAGGCTCAGTGGGCCGAAGATCACCCGATTTCCCCCCGTTGCCTCCCCCCAGCCACGCCGAGTTCTCAAGCTGTTGGGAAACCGGACACGAAAAGGGTGTGGGCCTTGCTCGATACCTAGTCAGCGGGCCGCGGAGTGTTTAAGTTAGAGAGCTCAGGCTGGCAACACAGGTTTGGCGTGGGACTTGCGGATTCTGTTGAAAATCGCTCTAATTTTCATAAACAGAATCAATGGGCTATGTCGGCCAAAGCCCAGCGTGCAATAAAATGTGTGACACGGCTTTGGTGGTAGGAGCAGGCGAAGAAACCGTTACCCTACGTAACGGTTGGGCGCCGTGATTTGCCATCGTCCCCCTGATCAGGACTTAGAGACTGGCGGCCCCTAAATTTTTAGTAAAACAGGACTGAATTTTGACTTAAACGGGCAAAAGGTAATAGAGTAAGTGTTGTGGTGTTAAATTTAAAAAACTTCGGATGCTAGTCAGACCGACGTGAAAAGGATAATAGCCGTGATATTAAAAAATTTTCTAAGCCTCGTTCCAATTTCGTTCTTCCTTCTACTAGTCGGATGCGGTTCAGGCAGTAGCCCTGGGAAAACTGCAGTGGAAATGTTCGAGAAAGTCTGCAAAGAAAACGATTACAACGTATTTCTAGAGTACATTGCACCCGAGTCTGCAACTATCATGGGGGTAGGTATTGGAATGATGAAACAGCAAGGAGCTCCGAAAAGTGCCGATTACTGCAAATCAGAGATAAATCTCGTTTCAGAGAAAGTTACAGAAAATACCGCTGTCGTTGTTTTAAATACCAGCAAAGACCCCATTAATTTAAGAAAAATTGATGGCAAATGGAAAGTCTATATTAAGAAATAAAGATGTGGCGGCTAATTTTTGGTTTACCGAGCGCATTAATTTTATTAATATGTTTATCGCTGGGATATCCTAACTTTGCTACAAAGAGCCAGCGTGAGATTTGGGGGAACAATCCAGGTACTGAGCTGTCTAATATTGGGTTGAGATATACACATGGCGATTTTATTTTTCGAAACGGAAGCGGATTGTGGTCACCACTATTTGCTCGCGCCAACCCAAAGTTTGGTTTTACTCACGTTGGCGTAATTATTTACGAACAACAGCATGC
>JBBAWA010000220.1:0-1508 GCA_040397425.1 Methylacidiphilales bacterium | reverse complement strand
AGCCCCCAGCTACCAATCAGCCCCTACTCAGTACGCCCCCCAATCCCAACCGGAAGCGCCCCAGGGCAATCCATGGGAATCGGCGTTCAACAAGGTAGTGAACCTGCTGAGCGCACCAGTCCAATCCCCGTTCCAGGGGCAACCCTCAGCGCCGACTCCGCAGTACGCCCCGGCGAACTTCGGTCAGACGTACCAAGCTACGCAACCATCGGCTCCGCAGACCTGGTCGCCCAACCAGGCATACTCGCCCAGCTCTTCCCAAACCTCCTCGAGTCCCTCCTTGGAGCAGGTAGCCGACCTGGTGGGAATGAGCCAGGAAAGCCGTCAGGTGATGGACGCGTTCGGAATCGAGACACCGGCAATTCTGAACAACTACGCCCTGAATCTGGAAGGAATGCTGGACAGCGCCGTCGCGTGGGGAAACCGCGCCGCTGATACCATCAAGGGTTACGCTGAGTTTGCCGTTAATGAGCACCAGGAGAACCTGGCTTATAACGAAATCTTGACCAACCCCGATGTTCTCAGCGATTACACGCTGAAGTTCTTTGGTCCTGAAGGTCCGTACCCTGTCTACGAAAGTGAGCAGCAACTCGAAACCCCTGGTTATCGCACTGCTCCTGTCGATCCTCAGTACGGCGGCCAGTTCCCTGCTCCTCCTGCTGCAGCCGCTCCTCAGCAACCTGAAAACTTCTGGGGTTCTTTTAACGAGATGATGGCACGTGACCCCCAGAATGCTTGGCGCGTCATTAACCAAGCTCAGCCTCAAGTCCTGGCAAACAAACTGTTTGTGATGGAGTGAGGCCATGCGTCCACTTCTTAAATTAGGTGTTCCCGCTGCCGCTGGTTTAGCTACCGGCGGTTATGCCCTCTCCCAGGGTGAAGATCCGGGCACTGCAGCTCTTGCTGGAATTGCAGGGGCTGCTGGTGGCGCTGGTGGCTTACTTGCAGCTCGTCAACTTGCTGGTAAATATGCACCAGCAATGCGAGAAGCGGGTATCAAAGGAAAAGTTGCTGCTGAAAAATCGTTGCTTGAATCTGCTGTCAATATGCCAGAAGGTTCTAAACGGCAGAATGCAGTTTTAGATATTCTCAATAAATCTATTGGGATGCCAATTCCTTCTGAACAAGGGTTTACTCGTGCTGCTGGAAAAGTTGCTGCCGCTGGTTTAGTTCCTACCGCTGCACTTACCGCTGGATTAGGTGGGGTTGCTCTTGGTGCTATTCCAGCTTCAATGGGTGTCCCAGGATTCCAACAAAATACAATCCCTGATCCTGAGCGAGCTACTTCTAGCAACACACAAATGGCTCGGAGTTATACTCCTACGCTTAAATATCTTGGTTGATAAATTATCAACTGTTAAAATTTGTTTTAGATGAGACAATATTTATTGTCTGAATCTTTCACCAAATAATCGTCCTGTGTACTGGAGGATAAACTAAAGTGTTCCTTGATAACGACTTCCCTAAGATTCTGGGTGCTGAGCTGTATCGCCCTCACCCCGCTTATA
>JBBAWA010000219.1:0-1511 GCA_040397425.1 Methylacidiphilales bacterium | reverse complement strand
GATTTGCAGCGCCCACCTATCCCGGAGAGGTCTTCATGCTGGACATGGCGATGTCCCGAATTGCTCGGGGCAAACTTAAGTTCGCGGCCCAACGTGGAGAGCAGATACCCCTGGGTTTTGCCCTTGATACCAAAGGCAGGCCAACAACCGATGGCGCGGCAGCCTTTGAGGGCATCATGCTCCCGTTTGGCGAGCATAAGGGTGCTGCAATGTCCTGGATGATGGATATTCTCGGAGGTGTATTTACTGGGGCGGCATTTGGCGGCGATGTCGCAAACCCATTTAAGCGATTTGACGTCACTCAGGGAGCAGGCCATACCTTCATAGCAATACGGGCAGATCTCTTTGAGCCCTTATCGGTATTCAAAGATCGAATGAGTGAGCTACTCAAGAGGGTTAAAAACCTACCCAAGGCCCATGGCGTTGATGAGATTCTCTCCCCTGGAGAGCCCGAGAACCGTAAGGCATTGTTAAACCTTCAGCAGGGCGTTCCCTTAACGCGAGATGTCATTGAGAGCTTGAATTCTGCCGCCCAACGCCTTGGCGTGGCGCAATCGGTTCTATGATTCCCAAGAGAGAGCAGAGTATGAAAAATATCCTGATGTTGATGGCCGGTATTCTTGTGCTCTTGGGTTCCTACGACTTGCATGCGCAAACGATTAATGAAGTAATTGTCAGCGTAAAGACACCCAGTGGTTTGGAGCAACAAGGTGTTCTCTCTAAGCTTGATAATGCCAGCACACCAAAGAAACTAATTGTTGTAGTTTCAGGTCATCCAGGCGTTACAAGACCGCGAATCAATGATCAGGGGAAAATAACAACACGACAGAACGGTAATTTTCTCGTTCGGTCACGCCACCACCTAATTTCTGATCAAGTGATTACTCTACTCTTGGATTGCCGATCGGATTTCGAATCCGTATGCCCAGATAACTATCAAGCCTCTGCTGAGCGGGCAAAGGATATTGATGACTTAGTGCAGGTGGTAAAAAAACGCTTTCCCTCAATTGAGCAGACTTGGGCGCTTTCAACGAGCAGGGGAGTGCTTACAACCGTAGGCCTCTTGAAACACGCCCAGGGGGCTTATACAGGAATCATTCATACGGCCGGGACTTACAACAAAGTCAGAGAGCAGGGCCTTGATTTCGGGCCGTTTCAAACACCGCAGTATATCTTCCATCATCGGCAAGACCCCTGTCCGATCACACTCCACAAAGATGCGGCGACGCTCTCAAGAACTTGGGGCATTGTGCTTGTGACCGTTGATGGAGGATCTGGCTTCAAAGGCGATCCGTGTCAGGCATTCACGCAACACGGATTCGCTGGGCGCGAAGAGAAAGTTGCAGTTGCTATTAGGCGATTAGTTGAAACAGGAGTTATTGCACAGACTGAAATTGATTGAAAATCTTTTACATTCGGATTTCCACATTTTCTGTCAATTCTCGCTGTAAGTTCCACATCACGATGATTACGCCGACCAGACATAACGCAAGAGGAAGAATTTGTTTGCG
>JBBAWA010000218.1:0-1520 GCA_040397425.1 Methylacidiphilales bacterium | reverse complement strand
TTCCGCGACTCCGATTTTAACCGTAAAGCCAAAGCCCTCAGTGGCGGTTGGATCATGCGTGCACACCTCGCCCGCCTCCTCGTTCAAGAACCCGATCTTCTTCTGTTGGACGAACCCACCAACCATCTCGACCTCGAATCTCTTGTATGGTTTCAGGAATACCTTCGGAACTACCCAGGCGCTATTCTGATGATTTCCCACGATCGCGAATTTCTCAACCAATTGGTCGGCTCCATTGTCGAAATCTCTCAAGCAAAACTGCATCGGTACCGAGGAAATTACGACAAGTACGTGGTCGAAAAAGCCGCCCGGGAATCCCAACATCTCGCCGCGTTCAAAAACCAGCAGAAGGAGATTGCCTCCCTCCAGCAGTTCGCTGACCGTTTCCGCGCCAAAGCTAGCAAAGCCTCTCAAGCCCAGAGTAAACTCAAGCAGATCGATCGGATGGAGAAAATTGAAGCCCCCGTCTCTGCTGCCCGCTCCATTAAATTCAGCTTTCCCCAACCCGTTCGAAGCGGCCTGCGAGTCATCACCCTGAAAGACGTTGGCCACACCTACAAGAATATCGACGGCTCCGGCGATCTCACCGTGTATCGGGGACTCAACTTCGAAGCCGAACGCGGCCAGCGTACGGTCCTTGTCGGTCCCAACGGAGCTGGCAAATCCACCCTCTTAAAACTCCTCGGCGGAGCCCTCCCCATTCAAAGCGGCGAACGACTCCTCGGTCACAATGTCCGGGTCGGATACTTCTCCCAGCACCGGGGCGATACGCTCGACATGGAACATCAGGTTCTAGAATCGGTGCTCCACTCCCCAAACCCTGTAAGCGAGCAAACCGCTCGAACCGTTCTCGGTTCCTTCCTTTTTCGCGGAGACGATGTCTTCAAAACGGTAGGAGTCCTCAGCGGAGGAGAAAAATCCCGCCTCGCTCTCGTCAAACTCCTCCTCGATCCGCCCAACCTTCTCTTGATGGACGAACCCACTACCCATCTGGATATCGGATCGATCGATGCCTTGATCGCCGCTCTTCACCAGTACGAGGGAACACTCATTTTCATCAGTCACGATGTTCACTTCATTCGCGCGATGGCCACGACCGTTCTACATATCAGCGCAGGTCACCTCACCCCCTATGCGGGCGACTATCAGTACTACTTGGATAAATCGTGCGCCACGTCAGAACGCGCTGCCTTGACCGCTGGCGAGCAACTCTCCAACTCCCAGCCCGTCGTTCCAACTACCCCTGCAGTTTCACCCTCGACGGATAAAACCCCCACCCCCCGAAAAACAAAAGAGCAGAAACGAGCCGAAGCCGAGGCTCGCCAAGCGAAAAGCCGTCTCAAAAAAGCCCGCGACACGCAAGTGACCGAACTTGAACAGCGGATTCTCGCCCTCGAAACTCGCTTGGCTGAAATCACCGCCGAGCTTGAAAAACCTGAGACCTATCAGGCCAATGGCGCTGCTGTCACCCTGAGCCGCGAATCGGTTACGGTCAGTGCCACACTCGAACAGCTCATCGC
>JBBAWA010000217.1:0-1531 GCA_040397425.1 Methylacidiphilales bacterium | reverse complement strand
TCAAAATAGATTTCTTTCCCTAGAACAATGCGTTTCCCCCCGCGCATCTCCCACATCACGGGAAGGTATAGGTCTTCATAGCCGTAGTTTCCGGCAAAGTCCTCGTCGTACATCCCGAACTCTTTGAAGTTGGTAACGGGTACGAGCAGCGTGTTCGGATGAACCTCTAAGGCCTGGTGATCATTAGCGTCGAAATAGTTACTGACCCGAAACGAATACATCGTATCGGGTTGCAGTTGTTCGTAATGATGAAGAATGTACTTAATGCCTCGTTCACGGGGGTGTTGGTCAACATCAAATAGCAGAGCCCAGGGTGTTTGGCTCATGAATACCCCCAGGTTTCTCGCGCCACACTGGTTCCATGGAATATCAGTGAGAACTCGGTACTGCGTTATATCGAGGTCATACTGTGGGAGTGCTTGGCTCTCGTCTGAGTAGTCGTCCACCACAATTATCGAGAGCTTTGATTTAACGTCCTCTGCGAAGGACGCGATATGGTCTAGCAGGGTGATCACGCGGTCATGCCCGTTGTAGTGGTGGGTGATGAGCGTTAAGGGTTTCATCGAACTGCGGCTATTTTCTTCGGGCGTGGGCTACGAGTAAGCTGTTCGGCGTCTACCGAGCGATCTCGATGAACTTGCGTTCAAGCGCTTCGATAAAGAATTTGCTATTAAAAACGAAGCTATTACGATCCATCTTGCTTGCCATGATGGTCTTGGCGGTTCTCGTTTTGCTAAAGTCCACTGCCTTGTCGATGTATTGTGCCCAGGTAGAGCAGACGAATTCCGGCATGTTGAGCTTTAGCATTAAGTCCGCAGCCATCCGGGAGACATAGGTGTTACCAGGGCAGGTCAGAACGGGTAGTCCCATCCAGACGGCGTCAGACCCTGTAATGCCAGCGTTGTAGGGTGATGAATCTAAAAAGAGGTCTGCGCAGGCAAATCGGGCGAGGTACTCCGAGGGCTGTGCGTGGCGGGCGAAGACCACGCGGTCTTCAGAAACCCCGTACTTTTTGATCTCTTTTCGAATGTTTGCTTCTACCGGGGGGTTTTCGGCCAACATCCAGAGAACGGTATTCTGAGTTCGGTCCAGAATCGTCATCCACCGTCGAAATACCGCCGGCGTCATTTTGTAGGAGTTATTGATTGCGCAGTAAACGAACGCGTCTTCAGGCAACCCCAGGGACTCGCGGGTGGGTATGGGCGCCGATGCGCGCAACTGGTTATTGACCTGATAAAAGGGGACATATAAAGGCTTTGCCCCGTAGTGGTGAGCCTGCTCTGGTGGAATCACATAGTCATCGCAGACGATGTAGTCGATCTCTGGCATGCCAACGGGGCCCAGAAAGCCCAGATAGCTCACCTGAATGGGGGCCGGCTTATACAGAAGAATCCCGGGGCGGGCACCTGAGGTCAGGCCCACTAAGTCCACCAAGATGTCGATCTCGAATTTTCTTATCAGCGTGGCCGCGGTCTCGTCGTCAAGCGAGTGGATGGGAATGTGGTGATCCATCCCCTGAATGACCATCTTT
>JBBAWA010000216.1:0-1541 GCA_040397425.1 Methylacidiphilales bacterium | reverse complement strand
GGCTTCTGGGTTCAAGGCCGGCGCTCTTATCTTAATGCCGCAGCCTCTGCCTCGCTCAAAGTGGGCGAATCCGTTCCAAGTTTTAGTCTCTTTCTCGCGGGTCAACTCACTGGCGCCGCCAAAGCATTTCGACTCCCTTTCCCCATTATCAAACGTGACATGGCCCAACGAGGGATCATCGGCTGTAACATGGCTATGTGGAAAAAAGATCTTCTGGAAGTAAACGGCTGGGACGAGGAGTACGAAGGTTGGGGCCTTGGGGAGGACTCCGACATCGGCTCACGCCTCTATCATTTGGGCCGACCCCGCAAATTTGTCTACGGTCGGGCAATCCTTTATCACCTCCACCACCCGATCCTCAGCCGTGACCACGTGCCAAAAAGCCAATCCCGCCTAGATGAAACCCTTCGGACGAAAAAAGTCCGGTGCGCCAAAGGGGTGAATCAATATTTGAAGTGATGGGGTCAGCGCCTCCCCTCGGAGGCAGGAGCCACTTTCACAAAAAGTGGTTTCCCTTACTTGCTACGCCTTTTTTACCCTTACTCTTCCAGGCTCCAGAATGACCAAAGACTTGGGGAGTTGATCCAACAACTCTTGATTTACAAGAGCGCTTCTTACGAGCTGGCCAATTGCCTTAGCGCCACAACTGTCAGGCACGTGGACAACTACGATTCCTGGAGAACTTCCAACAGGGTAGTTTCTTATGTCTGCAAAATCAAAGTCGCACGTGAGCAGGATAAGGCCATGTTTTTTGGCATATTCAATGACGATTTCATCTCTAGTGCTCCCAGGCATCTGTTGACTTACCTCGCACGCTTGATGACCCAGGCCCTCTAAAATCCCCACAAGGGATCTCGGTAAATTTGCGTCTAGAAGGAATTGCAAGGCAACTAAACTGGAAGAGGATGGTGCACCTCTTGCTCTAAAAGAGAGCCTGCGTAAGCCACTGCACCTCGAACTTGTTCCACCTTCAATCCATATTCTTTTGCCACCTCTTCGACAGACATCCCTCCAGCAAGACCCCCAACGAGCACAGAAACTTGAACTCTAGTTCCGCGAATGACTGGCTTGCCGTGACAAATCGCGGGATCAATTAGAACTAAGCTTTCCATATACCCTAATTACTCCTGCGGGCCGCCTACTTCAACTTAAACCTCTGCTTTTGCCCGCTGCCATAGCAGCACCCACGATTCCCGCTTCGTTGTGAAGCTTGGCAGAAACCACTTTCGCCCTAACCCCTTTCGCCGCTCTCGGGAGCCACTTTTCCGCTCTTTTGCTTACCCCTCCACCCACAATGATCAGATCTGGATTGATCAAGCGATCCACCTGCTGAAGGTACTCCCGAACTTTGCGAGACCACTTCTTCCAGCTCCACTCGTGCACCTCTCTTGCCTTTGCGCTTGCAGACTTCTCAGCATCTTTTCCCTGAAGGGTAAGGTGCCCCAGCTCAGTGTTTGGAATCAGAACCCCTTGATAGAACAGCGCGCTTCCGATTCCCGTGCCTAATGTGATCATCACCACAACTCCCTTGTCATTTTTTC
>JBBAWA010000215.1:0-1552 GCA_040397425.1 Methylacidiphilales bacterium | reverse complement strand
AGAAGGTGCACAATGCGTGGCTCAAGACGATTGAGGATGGGGTGCACACTTATGACATTTTCAAGGAAGGGGTCAGTAAGGAGAAGGTGGGAACCAAGGAGTTTGCTGCTGCGGTAGTGGCACGGATCGGGCAGAAGCCGAGTCACTTGAAGGCGGTGGATTACAGCAAGGCGAGCACGCGTCCTTTAACGACCCGACCTCCGTACAAGCGGGAAACTTCCAAGCGGGAATTGGTGGGAGTGGATGTGTTTGTTTGTTGGCCGACGGGGACGATGGAGGAGTTAGCGAAGAAGCTGGAGCCTTTGGCTGGGGACGGGCTAAAGCTGGAGTCTTTGTCGAATCGCGGAATGAAGGTCTGGCCCGGCGGACATAAGGAGACATTTACGGTCGATTCAACCGCCTGCCGGTTTCAGTTATCTGACGGAAAAGGAGTCGTGCCCCACAGTGCGGTGGTGAAGCTTTTGGAGCGGGTCACGCAAGCTGGGGTGGAGTTCGTGAAGACGGAAGGTCTTTACAACTTCGATGGAAAAGCCGGTTTTGCGAAAGGCTAATTTGTACTGAGGCAGGCTAAAGTTTAGCCAGCAAGGATACCCAACTGGTCGCGGGCACCGAGGGAGCGGGCGAGGTGGCTGGGATCTGTGTGGCCAGCTAGGGCTTCCCGATACGAGCGGAGCAGTTGGACGGCTTCTTCAGGAGATTCATCCAGGAGTTCTAGACGGAAGTGGCGCAGGCCTGTGGCAAGAAGTTGGGGCAGGTGAGAGGCGCCGGATTGGGGGCGAGAATTAAACACGGTGTTGCGGCAACCGACATCGGCCCGAATGGGATGAGATTCCCCGACGCGATCGCGGACGGCGATTCGGTGATGGTCGCAGGGACGGCCACAGGTGAGATGGTCTTTGCCTTGGGATAGGAAAGCGGCGAAGACGCAGTGTTCCATATGAAACATCGGGATGTGCTGATGGAGGGTGAGTTCGAACCAAGAAGGTGGAGATGAACGAAGAAGTTCAAGGAGCTGGGTGATATCGAGATCGTAGCTAGGTGTGAGACGTTCCAGCCCTTCGGAGATGAAAAGATCGGCGGAGAGGGCATTCGCCACGTTGAGGGAGAAGTCGCCGATCATGGGAAGTTTGGCAGATCGGAAATAATCGAGAGCGCCAAGGTTGCGGATGAGGACTCCATCGGGTTTGGCGCTCTCGATCAGCCGAAAAAATCCCGTCTCACCAGCTTTCTGGATTCGTGGAGTAGCGAGGTAGACGGGAATCTTTGATTTTTGGCGGATGGTTTCAACTGTGGGAGCGAAACGGCGGAGATCTTCAAAATCGAGATAGAGGAGATCGGGATTCTCCGATAGTAGGGTTTCCGCTTGAGCGGGATTACGGCAAAGGACGGAGAGTTTAGCCTCGCTCACGACATTTCGACTTTCTGTAGAATGTCGAAATGTCTGCTTGGCGGTGATGGGTGCAAGAAGCTGCGGTAAAGCCGGCCCGGCCGATTGTCCCACATTCCCGGGATTGTGGGATAATAGAGCCGTGGCAGATAGGCGGGCGACTAG
>JBBAWA010000214.1:0-1559 GCA_040397425.1 Methylacidiphilales bacterium | reverse complement strand
CAAACATGATCTCCGGTGACCTCTTGACTCTGACAGTTGCGGGCGGAGCATTTGCTGACAAGAGCGTAGCGTATGACTCCTCAAACAACGTTATTGCCAAGGCCGTATCATATACCGGTACAACACTTGGCGGAAACGATTCAAGTAACTACTCATTTACAAGTGTGGCAGGCACGACAACGGCCATCATCAATCCAAAGCCCCTCACTGTCACCGGTATTGGCGTATCAAATAAGGTCTACGACGGGTCTACCAGCGTAACCGTTGGGTATACCGGGCTTGCGGCTGGATTGTCTGCTGGTGGGCTTGTTAGTGGCGATACGCTTACCGCCACGGCAACCGGTGTCTTTGATAACAAGAATGCCGGACTTGGCAAGACCGTAACGCTGACCTCCACATACGGCGGTGCAGATCGTGGTAACTATGTAATTACTGATCAGCCAACGGCCAGTGCAAATATCACGCCGCTGACGCTGGCTATGACCTACGCAGGCGTTAGCCGGGCATATGACGGCACAGCTGCCGCAGTGGTTACTGCAGATCCAACAAATCGGGTAACCGGCGATAGCCTGTCCGTTAATGTGGGAACAGCCACCTTCCGTCAGGTGAGCACCTCTGCTGGATCCCGTGGTAAAGACGTTGGCACTGCGAAGGATATCGATTTTAGTGGTGTAACACTCAGTGGCTCTGATGCGGCCAACTATGCATTAGCGGCAACCTCTGGCACAACGACAGCCTCTATCACCGCGAAGACGCTGACGGTTAGCGGTATCACAGCGGCTAATAAGGTGTACGACGCAAGCGTTTCTGCCACAGTGAGTACCGCTGGCGTGACTGCCGCCGTGCTTCAGGCCGGTGGCATGGTCGCCAATGACGTTGTCACGGTATCGGCCTCGGGAGTCTTCAATGATAAGAGCGCTGCTGTTGGTAAGACGGTCACACTCAGTGCGACCTACGGTGGTGCGGACTATGGAAACTATGCCTTTGTTGATCAGGCAACCACCACAGCAGACATCACACCCAAGAGTGTGACGGTAACGGGGTTGACCTGGGGCGATAAGGTTTATGACGGGCTGCTTAGTGCCGGCGCTGTCTCAACCACGGGCGTCACCAGCACTAGCAATACGGTAGCAGTCGGTGGCCTAATTGCACTTGACACGGTTACGGTTAATGCTACTGGTAACTATGCAGACAAAAACGTAGCGTACTCCGGCGCATCGTATGCGACAAAGACCATCACCGTTGCAGGAATTACCTTGGCAGGCACGGATGGCGCGAACTACAGCGTTGACCTTGCCGGAAGCCAGCAGACCTATGCAAGTGCGAAGATTACGCCCAAAGCCATTACGCTCACCGGTGCAGCCAATGTAACCAAGACCTACGATGGCAGCACGGCTCTGCCGTCTGGCGTAAGTGGGTTTGGGTCACTCACCGGGTTGATCACCAATGACGTTGTGGCGACCTCGGGGCAGAGCGTTCTTGCGAGTGCAGATGCCGGATCCCGTGCGATTAATCAAGGCTCACTTGCACTTACTGGCGCAGATGCAGGCAACTACACG
>JBBAWA010000213.1:0-1577 GCA_040397425.1 Methylacidiphilales bacterium | reverse complement strand
AAGTTGGAGATAGTGCGGAGACGTTGCATGGCAGAATTCAGAAGGCGGAGCACTGTTTGCTTCCGGAGGTGGTGAGGGATCTGGCGGAGGGTAAAATCGCTTGGCCGAAAGATCCGAGGCGGTAGTCGCTGCCGGCCCTGGACTCGAACCAGGAACAGCCAGATCCAAAGTCTGGTGTGCTACCATTGCACCAGCCGGCAATGATTCAAAGAGTACGGAAAGTTGGGAAGAATTCGAGGAGACTTTTTTAGCCCAGAGTCAGGGTAAAAGAGGAGGAAGTTTGGCTTTTGTGCGAATTGGGTTCAGGGCACTCAAGCCCAGCTGGATGGCTTGATCTAGATCAGGCGCACGGATTGTAAGATGACCCATTTTTCGCCCAGGTCGGGCCTCCGCTTTTCCGTACAGATGGAGGGAGGCGGCTGGGAGGGCTAGGAGTGGAGCCCAATTGGGCTCGCCGTTATTCCAGAGGTCTCCCAAAAGGTTGAACATGGCGGCGGGACCAATGGGCGAAACCGTCCCAAGGGGAAGTCCGCAGATGGCGCGGATCTGTTGTTCAAACTGGCTTGTGGGGCAGGCTTCGGCGGTCAGATGGCCTGAATTGTGGACACGGGGAGCTATTTCGTTGACCCAAAGTGCTCCGTCAGAAAGCTCAAACAGTTCGACTGTCAGAAGGCCTATAAGATTTAGTTTGTTTGCAATTTGTTCGGCTAGTTGAGTGGCACGGTTGGCGGTCTGATCTGGAATTCGGGCGGGAAATAGAGTTCGTTCAAGGATTCCATCCTGATGGCGATTTTCGAACGGAAAGTAGGATACGGTGTGGCCTGCTGAATCGCGGGCGATGATGGCAGAGAGTTCGCGAACAAAGGGAACATGCTCCTCGAGAATGGCGCGGGGAACTTGGATTTTCTGCCAGGCTTTTGTGGAGTCTGTCGAGGGGTCGAGAGAGAGTTGTCCCTTTCCGTCGTATCCGAAAGCAGAGGATTTAAGTCGGGTTTTTCCGGAAAATGTTTTCATGGCTGTGGCAAGATCGGAAGCGGAGGTCACGACGGAATAGCGTGGTGATGGAAAGCCCGAGGTTTTGAGAAAGTCGCGTTCCCGCTCGCGGTGTTGGCAGATATGGAGGATGGAGGGATCGGGATAGACGGGTCGGAGGGAGGCGAGAAGCCGAAGGGATTCGATGGGAAGATTTTCAAATTCGTAGGTGATGACTTGGCTATCTTTGGCGAGGCGATGAAGCGCGGCAGAGTCGTCGAAGGGAGCGGTAAGGCAAAGATCGGCAACGGGAGATGCGGGGCAGGAGGGATCTGGATCGAGGATGGCAATGCGGTAGCCCATTCTACGAGCGGTCAACGCGAGCATGCGGCCGAGTTGGCCTCCGCCGACGATTCCGATGGTTTGGCCAGGGGAGATCACAGGTAACGAAACAGAGCGATGACGAAGCGGGCGGCAGCGACGGCTCCCTTTTTTCCAATCGGGAACGTGGCCACGGGAACGCCTGCAGGCATTTGAGCAATGGAAAGTAGGGAATCGAGTCCACGAAGAGATTTACTGGCCACGGGAATCCCTAAAACGGGAAG
>JBBAWA010000212.1:0-1584 GCA_040397425.1 Methylacidiphilales bacterium | reverse complement strand
ACGGGCGGATACCGAAGTGGCCAAACGGGGCAGACTGTAAATCTGCTGGCTCACGCCTTCGCTGGTTCGAATCCAGCTCCGCCCAACTTCTTCCCGTCTTTTCCCCATCGTCCTCTTCCACATCTTTCCGTTCTGCCCCACATCCGCTACCAATCTCTCATGGACATCTCTCTTCTGCCCTACGAGCACCACCGGCAACCCTTGGCCCCCCACCATGTCTTTGTCCGACGGGTCCTACTCCATTTTTCCATGGCCATTGGTTTGATCTGCCTCTCCTTAGGTATCGGGATTGTCGGTTATCATACCTTGGGGGGATTGGCTTGGGAGGATGCCCTCGTAGAATCCTCTATGCTCATGGGCGGTCAAGGCCCTGTCTACGGCCAGAGCCTTACCACCGTCACCGCCAAACTATTCTCCTCCGCCTACGCCCTTTTCTCCGGAATCGTCCTCATCGCCCTTTTTGGAATCATCCTCGCCCCTGTATTCCACCGTATCCTTCACCGTCTCCACTTCTCCGAAAAATAAATCTCACCCATGAAAGATAAATGGATCCAACTTGCCCTCCGACTCGCCGAGGCCACCGCCCCCACCAGCACCGATCGCTATCACAAAGTCGGTTGTGCCATCCTTCGCAAAGAAGGCAGCGTCTGTGGGATCGGCTTTAATGGTCAACCCCCGGGAGTGGACCTAACAGACGACGAAGCCCTGCACCGCGACTTTCGTCGCCGCCTCACCACCCACGCCGAAAGCAACGCCCTAGCCTTCTGTAAACCTGGCGAACCCTACCTGCTGGCCGTCACTCTCCCCCCTTGCGACCGATGCCTAGTCGATGCAGTCCGTTACGGAGTGAAAATTATCGTCTGCCGCCCCAGCCCCGAACCAGACACCCACCCCGTTCCCCACGAGTTGGCGAAAAGACTGAACGTCGAAATTCGAGTGATTCAGGGGGAATCAGGGTTTAAGGGGTAAAGGGGTTAGGGGACTTAGGATTCGCGAACGGATCGGATCAAGGCCGCCAAGACCTTTTCGCACTCATCCAATTTTCCAAGGAACGCGAAACCTTCCTCCTTACCAAAATATCCCAACCGCTCCGCCAAACCCGCCTGATAGCCCAATTCTCTGGCTGATCCGAAGGAGATATCAAGAAAGCGTAAATACTCCGCCCGACTATCCCGTGCGCATCCCTCTACAATATTCGAGGAGACGGAGACCGCCGCACGACGCATTTGTGCGATCAATCCATAGACTTCCTCTTTGGGAAACGATTTTGTCATGCGATAAGTTTCCAAGGCGACCTGATCCGCGAGGTCAAAAGCCTTCAGCCTCCGATGATCCCTCATCTCTCCAGCTTCCTTAATCCCTTAACCCCTTAATCCCTTCCGATCCTCACACCGCGCCGTGCGCGGCGAACTGCTTTAAAAATCTCACATCGTTATCGTAGAAGAGCCGCAGATCGGGAATCCCGTGTCGGACCATGGCGATCCGCTCCACCCCCAACCCGAACGCGTACCCGCTAAACTTCTCAGGATCCACTCCCACCCCACGCAAAACCTTCGGATGCACCAGTCCGCATCCCGCGATCTC
>JBBAWA010000211.1:0-1610 GCA_040397425.1 Methylacidiphilales bacterium | reverse complement strand
CTGGCTCTGACTTAGCGCCTGGCCTGTTATCTGAGTTTGTAACTGGCTTTGGGATCGGCTATCCAGCAGACTTTTTTCGGCGCTCTGGTTAACCAAGGCGGCGTTCGCCTGCTGCTTCAATAGCGCTTGTTCAGCCTCGGTCAACGGAGTTGAGTTCTGAACCGCTTGGTTTTTTAGCGTTGCAGTATCCTGGCTATTTAACCGATTTACTCCACTCTTCAATAACGCGTCCTTAACCTCTGCGGCCGTATCCGAAAGCGCGGCTGCAACGGTATCTGAAGTGGCACCTGCAGCCGCATCCGATTCAAGTTGTGCTGCGATTCGCGCAACTGCCTCTTTCACAGCGGAGGCGGCTGTTGCTGTCTCATTTTGTACTGGCGCGACAATCGTATTTGTCACCTGCGCAACTAAACCCGCCGCTGTCTTCGACCCCAAACTAATGACGTCGCCTGACGAAGCTTCAGCAGTTGCCGACGATCCATTTGAACCTTGCGCCATACCTGCCAGTGCCTGCACAGGCGCTTGCGATGTTCCTCCCGATGCTAGACTGGTTGCCACACCTTGTGACGTTGATTGACCCTGAGTCTGAGCTTGAGTCTGTCCATGGTTCTGCGTTGCTAGGTTTTCAACGAGAGCCGCTATCGCTGCATCGGTCGAGGTATTCGCAGCCGCATTCGTGCCGCCGTTTAACGCGACAGTACTCGGTGACGATTGAGTAGCGCTCTGGCCCACAGCTCCGATAACGTTAGACACCCCGGCATTTGAGCTTGATGTGATGGTCCCATCGCTCTGAAGCGAGCCAGTAGCCGCGCCAGTGGCGGGCATGCCAGCTGCGTTCATATGTTCATATCTGAGGCCACTGCTTGGACCCGTATCGGAGATTGCTCCCTGTGAGGCGATTGGGTTGTTATCAGCTAAAGCCGTATTCGACACAGAAACAGAAACCCCTTGGGTAGTCGCTGTTGCGTTGGTAGCTGTATTAGCGGCTTCTTGAGCGGCGGCGCTAGCAACCGCGTTGGCAGCCACTTTTGCTGCCTCGATAGCTGCGACCTCAGAGGCCGCATCAGCCTTTGCTGCAGCAGCTTCTGTGGCGGCGTCCCTGACGAGAGCAGCCTGGGCCAGACGGCCAGCTTCAACTGTTTCCTTGGTTCCGAGGGCAGGATCGGCAGCCTGCACTGAGGACGATTCGCTAGACTCGGATCCTGGAGGATTTAAGCCCTCAGAGCCTGCTGAAGCTAGCGGTGACTCTGCGGCTGATGAATTCTGTCCCGATGATGCAGTCTTCGACTCTTTTTCGGCAAATTTTGCCAAAGCATCGCGCTGGGTTCCAACCTGTTTCGGCAGATTCTGCCCGGAAATCTGTGTAGATTTCGTTGCAGCAGGGGCTTGTTGGTTCTCCCCCTTCTCCTGCTTGGCGGCTAACGCAGCGGCTAACTCAGTAGCAAAGGGATGAGGTTCGCCAGAGCTCGGCCCGGCCTGGCCAGGCTGAGAGAGTTGGCCTTCGGACATCCATGGCGCAACGCCCCCAAGCCCAGACGCATCTGCGGGGGCTCCGGGAACGGGGTTGCCAATACTTCGAACCGTGGGCATGCTGATCCAACCTTTTCCAA
>JBBAWA010000210.1:0-1655 GCA_040397425.1 Methylacidiphilales bacterium | reverse complement strand
TCAGGTCGATCACGAGTTGGAACGACGGGCCGCCCGCGAGGGCAAACACGGCCTCCAATCCGCCAAGCGACGCGGACTTCGTCTGCCCAGCCTGCCGATTGGCGAGCTTCTCACCGCAATTAGCTGGATGACCCGCAGTCTCGTCCGTGCCGTTGGACACGTGACTCGCAAGGTCACCCGTCGACACACTTCATCCCATCATTCCCCGTACCGGCGACGCCATAGGGGCGGAAGAGGTCGCCGCCGCTAAACTTCTTTACCGAGTGTTGACGTTACAAACAGGCAACCCTTTCCTTTTGACTGAGCTCGGCTCTGACTCGTTAAGGTCTTCCTGACTGGTCATTTGAATTTTTTCTCCAGCCAACGAAACCACATCCACTTTTGTTATGCCATCCGCATGAGCCGAAGTCGAAACCCAGGGAGCAAAGGCGTGCCACCAAAGCCCCGCCGCAACCAGAGCGAGAAGAAGTTTCGTTATTGGATCCGTTTTTAGAGTTAATTGTTTGTGCTTCATTCCCTTGTCTTATCTTCTATTTGCGAAAAATCACGACTCGATTTCAATCATCTCCTATCTACAATAACAGGATGAATTACCTCCTCCTTGCCCTCTTCACTGTCTGGATACCATTTTGCCAAGCGCAGGATACGAACCCAGCCGGCCGTCTCCCTGCTACCCCTCCCCCCGCACCCACTAACGCCCCCGTCTCTACCCCGTCGGATGAAGAGATCATCACCGCACAAGGAATCCAAATTTGGAAAAAGGGTAAGCCGAAAAAAGCGTACCGAACCCTTGGATTCGATAAACTCGAGCGCCAAAAGGGTTTTCCTGCAGCCGAAAACAAAATCGCACGCGGTGTTCTAGCTCGCAAAGGCAACGCCGCCATCGTGAACACGATTCAAAACTCCATGCGGGCTAACTTCGATAACACGCAGGACGAACGTCTTGATGGCATCGATATCCGCTACGAAATTATTCTACTCCAGCCGTAACGTGCGGTCGGCCCTCCTCACTCTCCTCATTTCGGGTCTTCTTTCAGGCTCACCCGCTTGGACTCAAGTTATTCCCGTCCAAGCGAACATGGATGCCCAAGCCCAACGCCGAATCCAGCAACAGGCAGAGTTGGCTCGCCGCCAGCGCAGAATCGAAGACCATCTTCAGCAAATCGTACCTGCACTAGACCCAAAAAACCTTTCCGGCCCCCAAGGCGCCCGCACCACAAACAAAGCCCTCGCAGCCCTCTACTCTTTGCAAACCGATGGGGTCTCCGCCCGTGATGCACTTCGCCGTGCGATCGACTGCTCCAATCTACCGACCGAGACGACTCGCGCCCCCTTGAACTATCTCCTCCAAACTTGGGAGAGCGTTGCAGGCAAAATGAATCCCACCTTGGCTCAAAGCATGCGCACGGGAGATCCCGCGCCTTTTCCCATTTCTCCCTTCCAACCGTGACCCCCCTCTCCTGCCCCCAAGGGTTCCAATTTCACACCCTTCCCACAGGCCCAGCTTGGATTCGTCCCTCGATCCACAAGCCCCTCCTCTCCTCGTGGAAAAAACTTAATCCCCAAGCCCCCTTGCGTCAGGCCGCACGTCGCCACCCCAAACACCGCCTTTTCAAAGGTCGCGCACCCGTAGTTCTTTTCCCCATCACGACCAC
>JBBAWA010000209.1:0-1659 GCA_040397425.1 Methylacidiphilales bacterium | reverse complement strand
TCTACGAGCCTTAGCGCTTGACCACGGGGTTTTCAATCGCCCCGATGCCGTCAATCTCAACCCTTACACGGTCGCCCGCAACCAGATACCGGGGCGGCTTAAATCCTATCCCTACCCCTACAGGTGTTCCTGTGGCGATGATATCGCCAGGATAGAGCGTGATCCCCGAAGACAGGGTCGCAATCAGCTTTGGAATTTTAAAAATTAGATCGCTTGTGTTTGCGTTTTGCCGGATCTCGCCATTCACGATGCAGCGTACGTTCGTGTTCTGACCATCAACAGCATCTTTTGTAACAGCCCATGGCCCCATTGGGCAGAAGGTGTCAAAGCTTTTGCCCATCATCCACTGCTTGTGCCGGATCTGCCAATCGCGTGAGGTCACATCGTTCACGATGGTGTAGCCCCAGACATAGTCCATCGCATTGTCTTCACCAATACCCTTGCCCTGCTTGCCAATAATCACTGCAAGTTCTGCCTCGTAGTCAATCGCATCAGAAATGCCCTGTGGAATTACGATGGACTCTCCGGTCGCGATCACTGACTCAGGGACTTTTGTAAAAATAATCGGGTCTGTGGGGATATCGTCCCCGGGTTTTGCGGCACTGCTATCAAAACCGCTCTGCGCAAATTCTTTCGCATGTTCGTAGTAATTCTTTCCTACACAGAAGATATTGCGACGTGGCCTTGGAAATGGTGCGCATAATTTCACATCGCGAATCGCGAAACTCTCGCCCGCTTCGGGTAAACCCCGACCGAGGCTCTGAGCCTGAACAACAGCGCTAACGCCATCCCTCGCGGAGGCAGAATCAAAACGAAGTTGCTGGATTGATTGCTCATCATCAGAGACAATTCCAACAAGCACCTCAGAAGGCTCAGTACTTTTTTTAAAGGCAGCAAATCTCATAGCGGTCTTTACCTCGATTAGGGAACCATTATTTTAGATCTTGAATGTTTCTTTCTGGCGAGAGCGCTAAATATTTTTTGATAAGGAGAGTCACCATGTTTAAAGCCCCATCCACACCAGGTAACGTGTTCCAAAAGAGTTCGTATTGTGCGAAGTCATTCGCCGCACTTGCGACGATGATTGGCATATCTGGCGGGTTCTTGGCCACAAGTAGCGTCGCGCAGGCCCAGGATGCGTTTCCATCGCGTGCGATCACCATGGTGGTGCCATTTCCGCCGGGGGGTGTGGCCGATACGGTGGGCCGCCCGATTGCAGAGGCAATGGGCCGGCATCTTAAGCAGAGCGTCGTGATTGAAAACAAAGCCGGCGCTGGTGGTGGAATTGGTTTTGCGCATGTTGCCAAGGCAAAACCCGATGGCTACACCGTTTTGATGGCGCTCTCCTCAGTATCAGTGATTCCAGAGGCAGATCGGATTCTGGGCAAACCACCCTCATACGAATTAAATCAGCTCAAACCTATTGCCCGAATTACGGCAGATCCAACGGTGCTGGTGGTGCGGGCTGAAACACCCTGGAAAACCTATAAAGATTTTCTTGCCGAGATGCGCAAAAACCCAGCTAAGTACAACTACGGCTCCTCTGGCAATTACGGCACGATGCACGTGCCTATGGAGCAGCTAAAGGCCGCGCAGAGCTTTTCTATTACACACATCCCATACACGGGGGCGGGTCCTGCCATCATTGGTCTATTCGGT
>JBBAWA010000208.1:0-1666 GCA_040397425.1 Methylacidiphilales bacterium | reverse complement strand
AGCAGAGGACTGAAAATCCTCGTGTCGGGGGTTCAATTCCCTCCCTAGCCACTTTCATTGCCTCATGGGCGGCCTTTGCGTGCGCAATCCGAAAAGAGTTTAGGGATCAGATATCCCTCAAAACACTTTTTCCTTAACTCTTCTCAACTTTTTTCCCGATGAGATAGTACGTTCGTAGTTTGCCCCGGTTTCTTAATTCAACCTCCCCCCTATCTTCAAAAATATAACTATCCTCTAACCGTGCATGAACACTTTCACTCACATGAATTTTCATAGGCTCGGCCGTTCCCTCCAAGCGGTTGGTAACATTCACCACATCCCCCCACAAATCGTAAGCAAACTTCTTTCTGCCAATAATCCCTGCAGCCACGGTTCCGCTATGCATTCCAATCCGAATTTGTAGATTTCGGGACAATTTCTGGTTTTGGCTTTTCAAAATAGACAATGCCTCCAAAGAGAAGTCCGCCATCTGCTGGGCATGCGTGGGACTTCGATCCGGAACCCCCGCCACCGCCATGTAACAATCCCCAATCGTCTTAATCTTCTCCAACTTATACTTCTCGGCTAAGTCATCGAAGATTTCGAACAGCTCATTAAGAAGGTTGGTCACCGACCTTGGCCCGAGCTCTGCAGCCAGCTTCGTGAATCCGACCACATCCGCAAAGAGCACGGTGACCTCAGGAAATGTTTCGGCTTCGACTTTTTCTCCCCTTTGCAAACGGTCCGCAATGGCGATCGGCAAGACGTTGAGCAGAAGCTTCTCAGTGCGTCCCTTCTCTTTCTCCAATGCCGTTGCTTTTTCCCCGAGATCCGTCAGAGCCGTTTCTTTTTCTTTTTCCCTTCGATGGAGAATGGACGCCATCTGATTAAAAGCTGTGACAAGTTGGTTCAACTCCCGGACTCCTCGGATGCTTTGAATCTCAGCAAACTTCCCCTGCTCCAACTGTTGGACGGCGAGAGACAACAGGCGAATCGGCCTTAGTACCAGCCGAAGAATCACCGTGTAGCCGATGCTCAGCAAACCCAACAAGGCCAGCGCCAGCACGAGTCCAAGTTGAACTCTGCGATGCACTTCTGTTTGTAATCCACCCACTAGGATCGACGTCCTCTGATTTACCGTCTGGGTAAAATCCCGAAGGGGCTTCATAATTTTCGCCTTGGCCTCATGATACTGCTGGCTGTGCAGAATCTGAATGGCGAGAGGTTGATCAGGATCTTTTTTGATCAGAAAGGATCCTGTTCCGTCATCGAACTCACCTTTTAAAGCATGCATCGCGATATTTTCCAACTTCACGAGCGAATCGCTTTGATTTTGCGAATCTTTAAGAAGGGCAAACTCTTGGACAGTAAATCCAGCACTTAACATCTGACTTTCTAGGGATACTTTTTCTCCCGCTTCTGCGCTGTCCTGCTCCGCATCACCGGTAACAAGGTCCCAGTAAATGTCGTTATAGTCTTGAGGCCGGGGCGTCTCTCCATTTCGGATGGTCAAAATGCGGTTGAAGAACTTCTGGTACTTTTCGTTTCCTGTCACCGCGTAGGTGCGAGCCATCCTCGTCAAATCATCCGAGCTTTGACGAAGTTCGTCTGCCAACTGGTAGGAGTGATACTTCTGCAGTTCCGCCTCAGCTAATTCGTTAGCTTTTTTTCGACTGATGAAAGAATT
>JBBAWA010000207.1:0-1682 GCA_040397425.1 Methylacidiphilales bacterium | reverse complement strand
GGGTTCCTGATGTGGCGGCATTAAAGCAGTTAGAGAAAGGGGTTCGACTCGAGGAGGGAATGGCCCGGGCAGAGAGAATTCAACTTCTGGGTGGCAAGGAGGTGAGGATGGTTTTACGGCAGGGAATGAAGAGACAGATCCGATTGATGTTCCGCTGTCTTGGTTTTACCGTGGAGAAGTTGAAAAGGACGCGAATCGGAGGCTTGGAGCTGGGCCAGTTGGTTCCAGGGGGATGGCGTGTCCTGTCCTCTTACGATCAAAGAAAGCTAGAGAGCAAGACGTGAGAGCTGAGGGCAAAGGAAGATTTTCTGGCAAAGCGGATCCCCGTGCGGCCCGATTCAGCAGGTCGGTGCACTTTGATCAACGGTTAGCCAAGCACGATTTAGAAGGAAGTCGGGCTCATGCGACGATGCTGGGTCGGGTAGGGGTGCTGACGCGAAAAGAGGTGGCCGCAATTCTCAAGGGGTTGAATCGGATTGAGCGGGAGATCGAGGCGGGAACATTTCGGTGGAAGGATTCACTGGAAGATGTGCACATGAATCTCGAGGCGGCGCTGACGGATAAAGTTCCAGCCGGAGCCAAGCTTCACACGGGACGGAGTCGAAACGATCAAGTGGCAACCGATTTACGGCTATGGATTCGGGAACAGATCCAAGGCGATTTGGGGGCCGTACGGGATTTGCAGAAAGCGTTGCTTCAAATGGCGGAAAAGCATCAAGGAGTCGTATTGCCTGGCTACACGCATTTACAGAGAGGTCAGCCCGTGACCTTTGCTCACCATTTTTTGGCGTATGTGGAGATGCTGGACCGGGATCATGGAAGATTGGTGGATGCTGCCAAGAGGGCGGATGTGATGCCGTTGGGATCTGGGGCTTTGGCAGGGAGCACGCTGAAACTGAACCGGGAAATCACAAGAAAGATTCTGAAGTTTGGAGAAGTTTCGAGAAACTCGATGGATGCGGTTTCTGATCGGGATTTTCTCGTCGAGTATCTTGCGGCGGTGGCACTGGTGGGAGTCCATCTTTCGCGTTTGGCAGAGGATCTAATTTTATTTTCTTCGGCTGAGTTCGGTTTTGTTAAATTTGGGGAGGCCTTTACGACGGGCTCAAGCCTGATGCCACAGAAGCGGAATCCTGATATGGCGGAGTTAGTGCGAGGAAAGAGTGGCAGGTTGACGGGTCATCTGGTTTCCCTTTTGACCGTGCTGAAAGGATTGCCTTTAACGTACAACCGCGACTTACAGGAAGATAAGGAGTGCGTGTTTGATGCGGCGGATACCCTCCGCAGTTCTCTGGAGGTAATGGCTCATGCAGTTGCCTCGCTTGAGGTCGATGGAGCCGCGTGTCTGTATGCTGTGTCTGCTCCCGAGCTGTTGGCGACGGATGTGGCGGATGCCTTGGTTCGGGCGGGCCTCCCTTTTCGAAAAGCGCATCAGGTGGTGGGAGCTGCGGTAAGGCAGGCGGAGGAGTCGGGCACGCGAATAGACCGATTGAGCCGGCAGGTGTGGGAGAGTTTGGCTCCAGGTATGGGTCGGGTGGCGGAAGAGATTTTCGAGGGGTCTCCCGTTGCGAGGGTTAAGAGGGCTCTGCAAGCTAGGGGTGCAGTTGTGGGTGCGCCGAGTTTCACGGGTGTTCAAAAAGAGCTGAAGCAGTGGAAAAAAAGAGTTCAGTAGGCGGATCGGG
>JBBAWA010000206.1:0-1705 GCA_040397425.1 Methylacidiphilales bacterium | reverse complement strand
GCGCAACTGAAAACAACTCGTTGTACTTCACCATTTGCTCAATGTCCTCCGTGAAGCATGTGGCTGCGTGCTGCAGCAGGTCCTCATCCGTCATTGTATTTTCCGGGTCCTCGAGCATCACAGCTTCGTCAAACTCGAACTCTATTTTCGTAACTATTTTCCTCATGTCCTTTTTTCCCATCCGTTAGTAGTTTTAAAATTAAGGAGACCAGACCTGCTACACAAAGCGCTAACCGTTAGCGACCCTGCAGGTCTGGCCTCCTATAGTCAGGCCGTCTTGCCCGTTCACTGACGCAGCTTAAAGACGTGCCTGAATTATATTTTCCGGGTTCTAGCTCGCCGCCTTTTGATTTTCCTCAATCAGCGTTCTCATTTGACTAGCCGTTGTAATGCTAGAGATTGCACCAACTAGATACTCGATACCGTTATCACCCCACCTCGAGCGAACAGTGTCAGCAAGTAATGTTTCCAACTCCGACTGAATCATGCCGTCTCCAAATCAAAGGGTGCGCTCGCCGTCAAGCCCGTTGCGTTTCGGTAAAGCCGTGCACCGTCTTGCCACTCAGACCAATACCCGTCCGAGCCGATACTGACTAAGTCTCCATAGATATCTTTGAGGTGGATGAGGCAAGCCGTTACTACTGCGTCGTATGGTTTGCGTGCCGTCTTTGTGAAACCGAAGCCCGATGAATCTAATGACCAGTTAAAGGTCTCGTGTGCATCTGCGTCGTATCCGTTAAAGCGGACCGTTTCGTTATCGCATATCCATTTGCCCAGCAGGTCGCCCATTCCATCAGCAATTTGAATTCCCTCATTTGCAATTGCGTATTCAATAATGCGGCGAGCGCCGACTGAAAACATTTCGAATCTCAAGGCGTCATCTGTCGACGTGCCTACCTTCGAGTAATAATGTGTGTATCCCACTGTACTTCCTTTCGTCATTTAAAACCTAGGACTCCCTAGCAGAATCTATTATAGAACCTACCTCAGGACATATGTCAAGTACTGACAGCAAAAAATTTAAGGGCCCTTTGGCCGCCACAGCAATGGACAATGTTATTTCCGGGGATCTGGCCTGGAGCTCCTGGATCCTTGGCTGGGAAATAACAACATGTACTTAAGGTACCTCGATGACCAGTCGGTCCCATTGGTCCCATTGGTCCTGTTGGTCCGATTGGACCCGTTGTCACTGCGGGCAGCATCTGAATGTTTTCATTTCCCAAGATCTGGATCTGCAGCTCTTCCGTTTGCAAACGTACTCGTGATCATCGATGCATCCTCGAGCTGTTCACGTCCGTTAACTTTTTATTTCCAGGGACCGATATGTCCGCTTTGCGAGCACTTGCACGCAAAGTCTAACCACCCTGTCAAGTGCTTGTCAAGATACGCATAATCTTTTTTCCCCCACCCGTTTATATATCCCCTCCCCATTCGCACGCCGTTTTATTTTTTCCCCCTCTATAGCCAGGCCGCCTGGAACAAACAAGTCGTGATGTCAGTGCAGCTGTAGCTGCGATCAACCGTTATATTTTCCGGGACGTAGTACCTCGCCGCTTTCTTCGGCACGGTTGGTAGTGGGTAGTAGTAGTAACTTCCTATTTATAGGAAGTACTACTACCACTACCCGTGCCCGTTTCGGTTACAGTACGACTCATCAGTAACTTGCCGTTTTATTTCCGGGTGCGGATCGGGCCCGAAGCGCTTC
>JBBAWA010000205.1:0-1710 GCA_040397425.1 Methylacidiphilales bacterium | reverse complement strand
ACCAGAAGATGAAGACGATGGGGCAATTCTCAGCGCTTGAGTTTAATGAAAAACTAATGAGCCGTTTGAAGCTAAAGGAGGGCTAACCATGGGTACCGGAGCATCAGAAAAAGCTTCGAAAGAGGTTGCGATCAAAAATCGGCTAGGGCTACATGCGCGACCTGCCGCGATGTTTGTCCGGGAGGCAAACCGGCACACGTGCGAGATTTTGGTGGAAAAGGACGGCGAGACAATTAACGGAAAGAGTATTATGGGGTTGATGATGCTGGCGGCAGGGATGGGCTCAAAAATCAGCCTGCGGGCGACAGGACCCGGAGCAGAGACTGCCATCCAATCGTTACTCGAATTGATAGAAAGAAAGTTCGACGAGGAGTAGGTGGAAGGGAGATAGTTTCTCCCGTGATTGCTTCCGACAAACCTTCCTCGGTTCCCGGCGCAGAGCTCCGTCTTGCCGGCATTCCCGCCTCCCCTGGGGTGGTGAGCGGCCGGCTGGCCATTTTTTCGCATGAGGAGGTTCGGGTGCGTCCTACGCCGATTGAGGAGTCCCAGATTCCGGACGAGCTGCGAAGATTAGAGGCGGCACTTCTTAAAACTCGAGAGCAGATTCAGGGAATTAAGGATCACCTTGCCCGTTCGCTTGGGGAAGGGCAGACGGAGATTTTTGAGGCGCATCTTTTAGTTGCCGCCGATAGTACGATCGCTGGAGCGGTAAGGAGACAGTTGGAGCTTCGAAAAGTGTGTGTGGAGCATGTCTACCAACACGTGATTCATGCGTATGCGCAAAGCATGAAGGAGATGGAAGACCCGTACCTGCGTGAGAGAGCTGCAGATATCGCAGATGTAGGACGAAGGGTGGTTTATAACCTGCTCGGGCGCAAGTTAGCGGATCTCTACTCCTTAGATTCTCCGAGTGTGATTTTGGCGCATGATTTGACACCGTCTGACACGGCTCTTCTAAATCGCCAGCTCGTTCTTGGTTTTACCAC
The DNA here is from genome assembly GCA_040397425.1 of Methylacidiphilales bacterium. Taxonomy (GTDB): domain Bacteria; phylum Verrucomicrobiota; class Verrucomicrobiia; order Methylacidiphilales; family Verrucolacustridaceae; genus Verrucolacustris. The sequence continues at coordinate 724 of JBBAWA010000205.1, read as the reverse complement.
GGAGGTGGGGAGCACGACGTCTCACACGGCGATCATGGCGCGCTCGCTGAATATTCCAGCGGTGGTGGGCTTGCACAGTGTTTTGGCGAAGTGTGAATCTGGTTCGCCTGTTATTTTGGATGGATATGCGGGGTTGCTCATCGTCAACCCAACGGAGCAGACGCGATATGAGTACGGGCAGATTGAAAAACGGCGTTTGGCGGTCGAGCAGAGCCTGGAAGTTCTGCGGGATACGCCCGCAACTACGAAAGATGGAAGACGATTGGTGCTTTCGGCCAATGTGGAGCTTCCTGAGGATTTACCTCTGATTGCGGAGAGTGGAGCAGAGGGGATTGGGTTATATCGCACCGAGTTTCTTTTCCTGAATCGTGTCCAGTTTCCAGGCGAGGAGGAGCAGACAAATATTTATCAGCAGGTGGTGCAGGCGTCGCGGCCTCATTTGGCAATTATCCGAACTTTGGATTTGGGTGGAGATAAGTTGCCTTCGCATCAAGGATTCGATCCTGAGGCGAATCCATTTTTGGGGTGGCGGGCGATCCGGTACTGCTTGGAGAAGCCTGATTTATTCAAGACTCAGCTGCGGGCGATCTGCCGATCCAATCCGGGAGGAAAAGTGAGAGTGATGTTCCCGATGATCGCGACAAAAGAAGAGCTGGTCGCGGCGTTGGCTTTGCTGGGGGAGGCGAGGGACGAACTGAAAGCGGCGGATATTCCCGCGGCGGCA
>JBBAWA010000204.1:0-1720 GCA_040397425.1 Methylacidiphilales bacterium | reverse complement strand
AGCAGGAGCCCATCCGTTTTCTTGCCGCCCTGCGCTACACCCTCACCAACCGCTCTTTTCTCATCCTCTTCGTCGCCTACGTAACCATCATCATCGCCCTTTTTTCCGCCCAGAGCATCCAACCCCTGATTTTGCAGCACTACGTGTTTGGCGGGGATGCCATCCGTCTCGGCAACTTCCAGGGGTCGCTGATCACGATGGCCGTGGTGCTTTCCTATGGGAGCATCGGGCTGATCGGCTGGATTTCCATGAAGGCCAGCAAGCGCGCCGCGATGATCAGTGGCTTGGTGTTGGCCGCAGTGGGTACGGCCCTCACCTTCTTCGCCATGGATCCACGGTGGCCATGGATGATGTTTGCGACGTATTTTATCTGCTATCTGGGTCTGCAAGGGTGTTGGCTCATGACCGACTCCATGGTCGCCGACATTTGCGATGACGACGAATTGACCAGCGGTCGTCGCCGCGAAGGAATGTTTAGCGCCGTCAAAGGTTTTGCCCTGAAGGCAGCCCAAGGCCTCACCTTCGGATTGGGCGGCTACATGGCGACCGCGGCCGGGTACGACCCCGCCAAGGTTGAGCAATCGGGTCTGGACGAAGCCACCGCCTGGAAGATGAAGCTTGCCTTGTTCGGCTTCACCGTAATCGGCCTTTTGGTGGCCATCGCCATCATGTGGTTCTACCCCATCACCCGGGCAAAGGCGGCCGAAACCCAGCATCGCCTGCGGGCCAAAGCCTCTTAAAGTCGGAAAGGTTTCGCCATGAAAAGTTCCCGTCTTATAATCTTGTTTGCCGTCATGGTAATCCCCGCCACCTCGTTCGCCGCAGACAAAATGACCCAAACCCCCTCCAATTTCGGCGAAGACGTCGCCTTCCTAAAGAAACACACAGAAGTGGTGCTGCTTCGACAGGGGGATGCTGCCGTGGCCGTGGCTCCCGCCTTTCAGGGCCGTGTCATGACCAGCTCCGCCACCGGGGATGCTGGCACGAGCTACGGGTGGCTGAATTACAAATTAATCAAGCAGGGTGTGCTTAAGGGCGAAGCAGCCGCCGGAAAACTCGAATCCAAAATACACGTCTTTGGCGGGGAGGAGCGGTTCTGGCTCGGGCCGGAAGGCGGTCAGTTCGGCATCTTTTTCGCCCCTGGGACAAAATTCGATTTCGATCACTGGAAAACCCCGCCGGCCATCGACACGGAGCCCTTTCAGGTAGTCTCCTCAGACAAAACCCGTGCACTATTCTCCGCCTCGTTTTCCGTCGCAAACCAGTCAGGCACGACCTTCGACCTCGCGGTGGAGCGGACCGTGCGAATGCTCGGTGCGGAGGAACTTTCGAAATCCCTTGGCGCCAAGGTCCCTGCCGATCTGCCATTCGTCGCCTACGAGACAATCAACCGCCTGACCAACCGCGGCAAAAAGAAGTGGGATTCATCCTCCGGACTCCTATCCGCCTGGATTCTCGGCATGTACAAACCCTCCCCTTCTACTGTGATGGCGATTCCGTTCCGGGAAAACGCCGTCGGTCCGACTGTCAATGACGCCTACTTTGGAAAGATTGCCGACGATCGCCTAAAAATCGGCAGGGGTTTGGTCTTTTTCAAAGGGGATGGAGCCTCGCGCGGCAAGATTGGCATTCCCCCACCGCGTGCCACCAGTTTTGCAGGAAGCTACTCCCCTGATCTGCGCTGCCTGACCATCGTCCGTTGTGATCCGACACCCGCCAA
>JBBAWA010000203.1:0-1744 GCA_040397425.1 Methylacidiphilales bacterium | reverse complement strand
AGGGGTGATTTTTTCTTAGGTTTGGTGGATGAAAGTTTCTTGGTGCGGGGAGGGGGTGTTTTTTTGCGAACCGTACGTTTAGCGGAGGGAACTTTCTTTTTCGTGGGAGATGTCTTTTTCATGGTCTTAGAGGCGGACAAAAAACAAGACTCGGATTTTGACTCATCCTACGGCAAAATCCAATCTCTTCTAACGAGACGATGAGACCCTCCTTTCCGCTGACCTTGAAGGTAAGATGAATACGAAGCGGATTATTCCCTGCTTGGATGTGGATGCCGGTAGGGTGGTCAAAGGTGTTCAATTTGTGTCGATCCGGGATGCGGGAGATCCTGCGGAGTGTGCTCGTGCCTACAATGAGCAGGGAGCGGATGAGTTAGTTTTTTTGGATATCACGGCCTCCTCGGAGGCCCGCCCGATTCTTTTGGAGGCGGTGCGTAAGACTGCGGAGGAGGTTTTTCTGCCCCTGACAGTGGGTGGGGGCGTACGGACGGTCGAAAACGCACGGGAGTTACTGCGGGCGGGGGCTGACAAGGTGAGTTTAAACACGGCGGCTGTGGAAAAGCCCGAGTTGATTCGTGAAGTGGCGCGGGCATTTGGGTGTCAGTGTGTTGTTTTGGCCGTGGACGTGCGGCGGAAAGGGGAGGGTAGGTGGGAGGTGACCACGCACGGAGGGCGGCGGCCTACAGGAAAGGATGCAGGAGAGTGGATCGAGGAGGGTGTTCGCCTAGGGGCTGGGGAAATCCTGCTGACCAGTATGGATGCGGACGGAACGAAGAGTGGATATGATCTGGATTTGACCCGGATGGTGAGTCGAAGGGTTTCGGTCCCAGTGATTGCAAGTGGTGGCGCTGGTGCGAAGGAACATTTTGCCGATGTTTTAGGCGAAAAGGGTGGGGCGGATGCCGCTCTGGCCGCCAGCCTGTTTCACTTTGGGGAGTTGACCGTGCCTGAGGTAAAAAGGTATTTGCAGGAGAAGGGGATCCCCGTAAGACCTCCAAGGAAATCATGATTTTTCCAGACGAAAAAAAGTTTGTTGAATTGGCAAGCCAAGGGAATTTGATCCCGATTGGGCGAGAGTATCCTGCGGATGAGGAAACTCCCGTATCGGCCTACATCAAGTTGGTTGGGCAACCTGCAGGGGCAGCATTCCTTTTAGAGAGTGCGGAAACGGGGGGAAGATTGGGAAGATACTCGTTTGTGGGTTCGAGGCCAGCTGCCGTAATGGAGTTTCGTGGGGGTGGCGTCAGGATCACAAAGATCAGTGGTGAGGTTGAGGAGAAGGCGCCCAAGAATCCCGATCCTTTGGTGGAGGTTCAGGAGATGCTAAGGGGGATTCGTCCTGTTGCGGCGTGGCCAGGGGATCCGCCTCCCTTTGCGGGAGGGGCTGTAGGATTTTTGGCCTTTGAGGCGGTTCGCTACTTTGAGGGAAGCGTGGGAGTGGCGAAGAAAGACGATCTGGGCGTACCCGATGCGTGTTTCGCATTGGTGGAGGAGTTTGTGATGTTTGATCATGAAAAAAAGACGCGTCGATTGGTTGTGCAGGTAAAAACAGGAAAAGATCCAAAAGCGGATTATCAAAAAGGGCTGGAGAGGTTGGAGGCTTTGGGGAAACGATTGGCGCAGTCAGCAGGAAAACCCAGCACAGAGCTCCCTAAGCGACCTGAGGGAGATCTGTTGTTGGGAGCGACTCCAAATATGACGAAGTCGGAGTATTTGAAGATGGCTGAAGGGATGCAGGAGCATA
>JBBAWA010000202.1:0-1745 GCA_040397425.1 Methylacidiphilales bacterium | reverse complement strand
CTCAGCAATCTTTGCAAGCGCATAAAAAATTAAAAGACCTAAAAAGTTGAGTCCCGGAGCCCGCACTGCAGGCCGTAAGCACAATGCCGCAACCAGAAAAATCCCACCAAACTGCAAGACTACATAAGGCGTGAGGTTCCCAGAGTAAGACCAAATCAAAACGGTAAGCGGGGCAAGAACGACAAAGGCCCATACCGCCCAGTGGCTTGCCCGCACTGACACCCGATCAGCAGCAAGTAGTGCGAAAACCCCTGCAAAAGAAATCGACATAGCCAGTCGATCTACTGCAAGGCGTGCGTCACTGGGGTCCAGATGATAAAAAGCGCTCGCTACCCCGGTCAGTGCCACCCCGGCAAGAAATACAACCAGTGGCAGTCGCATCCATGGCCCGGGAAGTAAAAGGCTGCCAGACACTAACCGCCAGGCACCCCAAGTACTTGCAATCACGAAAGCCAGATTGGTTAAGGTATCTTGGGCATTGGGAATAAAACCCCATGAACGCCGGTCTGCAAAGGCGTGATAAGACTGATCTTGGCTAATTGCCGGAAGTAGCGCCGCACACGCAGCTAGAAAGCTAATGCTTGCAATAAAAAAAACCTCAGTCTTGGTTCTCATAATTGCTCATTATGATCGTGAGAGCTGAAGATGCTGAGTGCATGAATTTCTCTATGGATTTTAAAGGCTTGCATTTTCGAAGAACGACTAATTTGGAAAAACGATCGGGCTACTTTTTTGCACGAGGAAAGTTAAATTTCAGTTTGGGGGTAAAACAGATTGGCGGGAGTCTCCCGCTTCGATCTCCACTCCGTGACACGGGAGAGGTACTATTTTAATTGCTGACCGGTGCACACCCCAGGCAACAATTTGTGCGACTCACAAGACTTGAAGCCCGGGGTTAACCCTGACTGTTACAATGTTTTGAACCACGGTAGCTTAGAAATATAGTACTCATTTATCCGTGCGCAAAATGGAGATAAAAATGAACCCTTCGCGGAAAATATTTTGGTTTTTGATGGCCTCGTTGCTGTTGTGGGTATCTGCTTTACAAGCGAAGGAGCTTCGTATTGGTTTGGCTGCTGAGCCAAGTTCTGTTGATCCGCATTTCCACAACCTGGGCCCTAACAACCAGCTTTGGAAGACTATCTTTGATCCGCTCGTCGGCACCGATGATCAGCAACGGGTCTATCCTCGATTAGCCACATCCTGGCGCGCAGTAACCCCAACGAGCTGGGAGTTCAAGCTGAGGACCGGCGTCAAGTTCTCGAATGGTTCGACCTTTGATGCCTACGATGTCATTTACACCGTCTGCCGTATTCCGGTAGTCAAAGATTCGCCCTCGCGTTTCACGACCTATACAAAAGCGGCGATACGTTTCGACGTTCCTGATCCGCACACACTGATCGTTCACACGAGCTCGCCGTATCCGTTGCTGCCCGTTGATTTCTCCACTTTTGCGATCATTTCAGCGAAGGCGAATGGTGTCGACGGTAAATCAATCAAGTTCACCCCGGATGGTTGCGGTGCCTTGAAGTATCCAGAGAGTGCTGAGTTTAATGACGGTAGGGCAGCAGTGGGCACAGGCCCTTACTTGCTAGAGAGTTTTCGTCGAGGTGAAGGTATACGCTTGAAACGCAATCCCAATCATTGGGGTCAGGCACCTCAAAACGAAACCGTGATCATGAAATCGCTGACTGCAGATGGGCCACGTGTCGCCGCCCTTTTTGCTGGCGACGTCGACCTGATTG
>JBBAWA010000201.1:0-1785 GCA_040397425.1 Methylacidiphilales bacterium | reverse complement strand
TACCGAACTTTTTCAGGGGCCGACTCTCCCCAAAGAGTCTGAAAAAAACCCTCCAGATTTAATTCCCTACGCTCTGGATTTTTAGACCAGGTGACAAAAGAGGGACGGCCTCGAGCATCATCTGTCTCCCAGAGAAAACCCAGCCACGCAAAATCGGGTCTCGTGCCGCCCTCGCTTTGCGCGTAGCCCCGAATGATTCGATGTAGATCGGGCGCATGATCAAAGGGCCGCCCTTGCGCAAATACGGTCAACTCTGCCAAATCGTCATATCGCTCCACCAGATGGTGAAGCCATGCAAAATCATCCCGACTGTGATTCGCTAAAGGATGTGATCCGGGCCACGGAGGCTGATCTTCAGGGCTTTTATCGTAAATCGTGAGACGAATTCCGCGGGGCAAATTTCGTGTCCAAGCCAAGTCTTCCCCATAACGACAGACCACCACCTCCACCATCGAATTAGGCGCCGCCGGTGAGATCTTGGATGATGGTGATCAGTGGCAAGAAAAGCGCAACCACGATGGTTCCCACGACCAAGGCGAGCATGACGATCATCACGGGTTCAAGCATTGAGGTCAGTCCCGCGACCGAATTGTCCACCTCCTCCTCAAACACATCGGCCACTTTGGTCAACATGTCGGGCAGTTGCCCCGTCTCCTCACCCACCTGAACCATTGAAACCACCATCGGTGGAAAAATTCCGCTCGCCTCCATTGGGCTGACCATCGATTCCCCCTCCTTCACATTGTCGTGAATACTTTCCACTGCGCTGCTCACGCGAAGATTACCCGCCGTATCTCTTGTGATTTGCAAGGCTTGTAAAATAGGGACTCCCGACGAAACCAGAGTTCCCAGGGTTCGGCTAAAACGTGCCACTGACGTCTTGGTCAACATATCCCCGAAGAGCGGAATCTTTAATGTGTAGGTGTCCAGCGTGGCCGCCACTCCCGGCAACTTCATGGAAAATCGTAAGGCAAAAACAAGAACGGTAATTGCAATGGCAATCAGGATGAAGTTTCCTTGAATAAAACGACTTAAATCCATCACCGCCTGCGTAATGAAGGGCAGGGGACGTCCTCCCAACATATCTTTAAAGATCGCCTCAAACTTCGGTACAATGAAAAGCATCAGGAAGGTCACGATGCCGACCGCAATGGTTAACACGACCAGCGGATACACCATCGCCGAGGTCACCTTGCCTTTGATTCGTTGACTCTTTTCCGCAAACTCCGCGAGTCGCGTCAAGACCACCTCCAGCACGCCGCCCAACTCTCCTGCCTTCACCATGTTCACATATAATTTATTAAAGGCCTTGGGATGTTGCGAAAGAGCCTCGGAAAAAGTCGTGCCACCTTCCACAGATTCTGCCAACCCCGTCATGATCTTCTTTAAATTCGGGTTCTTTTCCTGTTTCCCCAAAGTGCGAAGGCTTCGCAATAGGGGTAGACCCGCACTGATCAGGGTCGAGAGTTGCCGCGTAAAGATGGTTAGAACCTTGGCGGGAACCTTGCCCGTGCCGCTACCCCCCCCCATTGAAAAACTAAGTGAAAACCCCTTCTTTTTCCCTTTGCCTGAGGCGTCGGCGGTGGTTTCCGAAATGTTAGTTGGGAACTGCCCTTGCTTTTTAACCGCTGCCGCTGCATCCGAAGCGTTGTTCGCCTCCAATGTCCCCTGGTGGGTTTTTCCTTGGGCGTCTACCGCAGTGTAGGCAAAGAGGGGCATAGGGTGTGTTTAGGTGTACTTAAGAACTTCCTCGATGGTGGTGTGTCCCTCAAGGAGATTCCGTAT
>JBBAWA010000200.1:0-1790 GCA_040397425.1 Methylacidiphilales bacterium | reverse complement strand
GCCGGCGGTGGAACCCGCGAAACCTTCCTCGCCATGGGCGGCCGCAGCGGCAGGTTGACCCTCGCGCAAGTTCAGGCCAGTAAGGTCGCGCAAAACCAAATGGCCATTCCTTTCGATCAGGCCGACACCTCCAAGTCCGGCTACCTCACACTCGAGGAATTCGTCGCCCACCGCAAAAAAGCCGCGCCCTACGTGCGCTAGGCCGTGGATTCCCACTCGGTCTTCCAAGCACTGCAACTGGCGGTCAGTCCCGTCATCCTCATTTCAGCCTACGGTCTGCTTTTGCTGAGCATGACCAACCGCCTCGGCCGCGCTATCGACCGCGCGCGATTGCTGGTGCGTGAAGGCGCGGCAAAAGAGGATCAGATTACCATCATCACGCGACGCGCCGGCTGGATCCGTTCCGCCATTGTCTTTACCTCGCTTGCGCTGATCGCCGCGGGTCTGCTGGTCCTCGTGCTTTTCGCCTCGATTTATCTGCCGTTCAATATCGCTCCCGTGGTGGCCGTGCTTTTCATCGGAAGCTTGGTCAGCGTGGTTGTCGGTCTGGGCTATTTTATTGCCGACATATACGGCTCGCTCCACGCCATGCAGGCCGAATTGCTCGAAGCATCGCGGCGGAAGGGTTCAGATCAATCCTGAGGCAACCCTTCAACTCTTACGGTGTCTTGCGGCCCAGACTGAAACGGCGGCTCCAGAATGGTTGCCGTTCTTCCCAAAGAACCGAAGAATCTCGAAAGACTGCTCCGAGATGTTGATGCAAGGGGCTTCCTCGACATCGAACTCGTTTGGAAGCTCAGGCAAAAAGAAGGGCTGAAAAATGTCCGAGGGACGATTGTTCGAAAGATTCAGCAGAATGAGTCTGCTTACAGCTTCGAAGAGTCAGTGCTCAGCGTTCTGGCGGAAGCTGTTTAGCTTTTACGGCGCCTTAAAGCCCAAAGCGAAGCTGCTCCGCTGAGAAGAAGCAGTGCGTAGGTGGATGGTTCGGGGACTAGTTGAGCTGTGCCATCAAGTATTGGATTTCCGCTGGAATCGTAGGTCACGAGATTCATTGTCGTTCCCTCTATATTCCCCCAAAGGCTGCCGAGATAGTCGCCCGTAGGACCCGTATAATTGAACAATATTGCTCCTGTGGGAGTTACTGAACCCAGGATCTCAAAAGCTGTCGTGTTTTCGCTAAGTCCTGCGCCTATAAAATATCCATTATTGTAGGAAGAAATTGCAAACGAACCAAGTCCTTGAAGTGACGCGGCGTTGTATTGCCACTCACTGCCAGCAATCCATGAATACTCATTCCATATGGAATTCGTAGGGTAAGTAGCTACTGATGATTCTGATTGGAGTGTGATTTGATTTAAAGAGTTGGTTGGAGCCATGTAAGACCAGTGATTGATGTAGGATGCCGCAGAGCCAGAGTGCGTCTGCATCAAAAACTGATTTACCCCACCGACATTCGTAAATTGACCCACGCCGACATTTGTTTCTGAAGATGAAATGAAGTTGATATAAACATTACCCGAGGAATTAATTGTTCCTGAGATAGAGCTGGTCGATCCGTTTGTTGTATTTATATAACCGGTGGCTGTGCCGGTAAAATACGTTGAATTATTTGATGTGTAAGCATTGGTGAAGTTCCAGAGCGTTTGATCGCCCACTGGCGAGGGAGCAAATCCTATGAGTGAAGATTGAAATGCTAGAGTATTGACCTGTGGGACGTAATAATAGGGATTTGCCTGTAAGATGCTGGTGTAATCCGTCGACTGGGCAACGGTTATCTGAGGCCCCGCTAA
>JBBAWA010000199.1:0-1790 GCA_040397425.1 Methylacidiphilales bacterium | reverse complement strand
TCCTCGAGTCGAACCCCTTTCTCTAACTGCTTTAATGCCGCCACATCAGGAACCCGATCCAATTTCACACGATACTCTTTCTCAACTTTATTTTTTGGATGGGCCAACCGTTGGGCTAAATCCCCCTGATTGGTCAGAATCAGCAAACCCTCACTCTCTGCATCCAAACGTCCCACGGTAAAAAGGCGGCCAAAAGACCGAGGCATTAGATCGGTAATAATCGGCCTCTTATCTTGGGCCGAGGCGGTACAAACGACTCCCCTTGGCTTGTGGAGGGCTATGACAACGGCTTGAGAGGCTCGAATAGGTCGACCATCCACCGTTACTTGAGCATCGTCAGGGACACGTTCCGCAGGACTTTCAGCCTGACGTTTATTGATCCGTACCCGTCTTTCAGTGATAAGAGCTTCGCAACCCCTTCGAGACCCAAGACCAGCAGCGGCTAAATAGCGGTTGAGCCTCATCCCCTCCCCGCTGGGGGCGGGATCGGCAGGCATCACTCGGGCTTGGTTTTGGGAAGGCCGGTCGACTTCATTCCAGCCTTCCACTGACCACGCTTCTTCAACAAGGTAACCCGCTCAAAACGCTTTAAAACATTGCGCTTCGCGGCCGTGGAACCACCCGAACGTAAACTACGATGTAAGGACATAGGAAAGTTATATTCAGAAAACCTACCGCGAGCAATCCCGATGACGTCGAACATCCAACTAGGTAGGGACGGTTGTCCAAAGCGTCAGTGTACAAAATCCAATGATTGATTTGCCGGTTGAATTTTTATAGCTGCGGTGGGATTTGGCCCCCGCACACCCGCCCCTGGCCCAATCCTCTTTCGCCGCCGGCAGATTGTACTACCGCTCCTCAGTCCGCTTTGCGGACTATCGGAGCGGTGGGATTTGAACCCACGACAGCCAGCTCCCAAAGCTGGTACTCTACCAAGCTGAGCTACGCTCCGGATTAACTCTTGCAATCTGCCCCGATTACGACATAATGCAAAACAATCCTAAATCATTATGAGAAGCGAACTTGTCAATTCAGCCCTTGCTAAAGTCAGTAGCCCGCAAATCTTAATCAATGTGGTCTCCAAACGCGTGCGCCAACTTGGCCTCGGCTACCGCCCCATGATCGCGGTCACACCCCGAATGACTTTTATGGATGTCGCCCTGCACGAAGTGGCAGATGGAAAACTCGGCTACGAAGTCCTCGGTGGCCCATCCAAAGACACTCCCGAAAAATCCGCGCGTAAAACCCGCGCCAAGAAGTCGTCGTAACGCCTCCCTAGGCAACGGGGTTCCGCACCCTGAAAACGATCGAAATCCAAAACCGGAAAGCCGGCTTCAACTTCGCCATCTCCGAATCGGTCGAAGCCGGAATCGTTCTCACCGGTGCAGAAATTAAATCCCTGCGCGCGGGCGGAGGCGACCTCGCCCACGCCTACGGCAAAATCGAAAACGGCGAAGCTTGGCTCTACTCCTTCCACATCGCCCCCTACAGCCACGGGAATCGTGCGAACCTAGAAACCGAACGCCCCCGCAAACTTCTCCTTCACCGCAACGAGATAATCCGATTCCTCGGCCAGATTGAGAAAAAAGGCAGTCGCGCACTCGTTCCCCTCAAGGGATACTTAAAAAATGGTCGCTTCAAAATCCTCGTGGGCCTTGGAACAGGCAAAACACATCGAGACAGACGCCAAGACCTCATCAAACGCCAAACCGACCGCGAAGTGAACCGCGTCCTCGCCGATCGTCGCCGAAAATGAAATCACACCTCCGCTCCCTCGCCCGCCTCCTTCC
>JBBAWA010000198.1:0-1792 GCA_040397425.1 Methylacidiphilales bacterium | reverse complement strand
TGGTGACTATGTTGAGTCGTGGCAGCCGCAGGCGATGTCTGAGGCCGCACTTGAGCGGGCTCGTGAGATTGCCATGGCAATTACAAACAATCTGGGTGGTTTTGGAATTTTTGGCGTTGAGTTGTTTGTAAAGGGTGATCAGGTCTGGTTTTCCGAGGTTAGCCCAAGGCCGCACGATACCGGCATGGTGACTATGGCCACCCAGGCTCAGAATGAATTTGAATTGCATGCCCGCGCAATCTTGGGATTACCGGTTGATACAAGCCTGCGTAACCCGGGCGCCTCTGCGGTAATTTATGGCGGGCTTGACGCAAGAGGTATTGGGTTTACGGGTGTAGACAGCGCCTTAAGGGTACATGGCAGCGATATTCGTTTATTTGGCAAGCCCGAGGCATTTAAAAAGCGCCGTATGGGTGTTGCGCTTGCAAGTGGCAAAGATACGGATCAGGCCAGAGAGCGGGCTAAGCGAGCTGCCTTCCTTGTGCAGCCGCAAGCTTAATTAATTTTCTTTTAACTCGTCGCGGGCGAGTTGTTCTGCAAGACCAATATACGTTGCCGGTGTTAGGGCCATGAGCCTTTTTTTATCCGCCTCGGGCAGCGCTAAGCCCGCAATAAATTCTCGAATGCTGGTCTGCGTCATACCCTGGCCGCGGGTGAGCGCTTTAAGCTGCTCGTAGGGCTGGGGTAGCCCATAGCGACGCATTACGGTCTGTATAGGTTCTGCCAAGACCTCCCATGCCTGATCTAGATCTTCAGAGATTTTCGTAGCATTGATTTCAAGCTTACCCAGACCTTTTAAGCATGACTCGTAGGCCAATAGGCTGTGGCCAAGCGCAACACCGAGATTACGCAGTACGGTGGAATCGGTGAGGTCACGCTGCCAGCGCGATACTGGAAGCTTCTCGCTTAGGTGGCGCAAGAGCGCGTTGGCAACGCCGAGATTGCCTTCAGCGTTTTCAAAATCAATTGGATTCACCTTATGCGGCATGGTGGAAGAGCCCACCTCACCCTCCTTTAGCCGCTGCTTAAAGTAGCCAAGCGAGATATAGCCCCAGAGATCGCGCGAGAGGTCGAGCACGATGGTGTTAAAGCGGGCGATTGCATCAAAGTATTGGGCCATCCAGTCATGGGGCTCAATCTGAATGGTGTGGCTATTAAATTCAACGCCTAACCCTTCAACTACCTTGCGTGAGAAGGCGGGCCAATCAATATCAGGTGCGGCTGCGAGGTGGGCGTTGTAGTTACCTACCGCGCCATTCATTTTTGCCCGAGGTGTAATGGCCGTGAAATTGTCTCGGGCAATCCGAAAGCGCTGGCGCACATTCGCAAGCTCTTTGCCTAGCGTTGTTGGCGAGGCGGTCTGCCCATGGGTGCGCGAGAGCATGGCGAGGTTAGCCGTGCGTTCAATTAACTTACCCAGGTGATCAATCAGTGCCTGCATCGCGGGAAGAAGAGCCTTTGCTCGAGCCTCCCGCAGCATTAAGGCGTGCGATGTGTTGTTGATATCTTCTGAAGTGCAGGCAAAGTGAATAAATTCTGAAGCATGCAGTAACTCAGGCAGCATGGTTTCTGCCGCAGCCTTTGCCTTTAGCCAGTATTCCACGGCCTTTACATCGTGATTGGTGGTGGCCTCGATTGCCTTAATGCGGCTAGCATCATCAACGGAAAATACGGCGACCCACTGCTTCAATTTGGTGCGGGCCTCTGATGAGAAGGGTGGGAATTGGGCCAAGCCCAGATCAGATAAGCCAATAAACCACGCCACCTCAACCTCAACTCTGTGGCGCATAAA
>JBBAWA010000197.1:0-1819 GCA_040397425.1 Methylacidiphilales bacterium | reverse complement strand
AACCAAGCTTCCATTCAGGGGTAGAAGGCTGGAGAAGAAGAGCATTTCGGAAGGCTCCTTCGGCTGAAACAAAGTTCTCTTTAGAAACATATGCGGTTCCAAGAAGGCCGAACGTGTTTCCATCTCCTCCGCCCAGTTCGATTGAGCGAGTCAGGCTCTTGATGGCGTCATCGGTTCGACCCTGTTGAAGTTGGATCAAACCGAGATTTTTGTAGGCGCGGAGGTAGTTGGGGAATTTACGGGTTGCACTCTCTAGGTATTTGGCCGCTTCATTCGGGCGGTTTAGTTGATAAGCAATCGATCCGAGAGTGAAATCGAATACGGCGCTGGAGTCGGCCGTAACTTTCGATTTCAATTCGAAGTAGGCTTTGACCACATCGGTTGCAGCAAGATCGGCAATCTTGGTAAAGGCTTCTTTCTCGGTAGCAGGCAGTTTGGGCTCCAAATCGCTGTGAAGATTGAAGTTCTCAATCGCACGTTTGCGGAAGTCGGGATCGCCGAAAACCTGCATCACCGCTGCTCGGGTCGCTCCCGGGGAGCCCGGCGCGGGCTTGGGGTCGTGGGCCGAGGGATCCGCAGGCTCGGCAAAGAGGGGGAAAGTATAGGCCAAGGAAATCAGGAGAAGCTTTTTCATGAGGAGGCCTTGGTGTCGAACCGGATCGGGGCACGCATCTTGGCCGATACTTTACGGCCTTCTTTCATTGCGGGTTCAAACTTCCATTTCCGTACCGCGTCCAGGGCGGGTTTATCGAACGCGGGATCGGTACTTTTTTCCACCTTCGCATTGGCAACTTTGCCGTTCGCATCCACGACAAAAATTACTGTGACAACGCCATCGATTTTTCGTGAACGGAGAGCGGCGGGGTAGACAGGGGCGGGTTGGTAGACCGCACGGGGTTTTTGATCCAAGTCGGCCATTGAGAAGGCCTGATCCATATCGGCTCCTAATCCTCCTCCACCACCTTTTCCTCCGATCCGACCAGACTGGAAGCCTCCCCCACCGCCAAACATCCCGCCACCGCCACCCGGGGCGAGGGCAGATTCGAGATCGCTCAGGCTCATCGGGGCGAGCGCGGGGGCGTCATCCATAGCAGGAGCGGCAATATTGACGTTTTCCATAATAGGGGCAGGAGGCGGTGGCTCTTTTTCCTGCTCTACTTCTTCCTTTGGCTGTTCGGTGTCCGGCTTCTTGAGGTTGGAGATATCCAGCTCCTGCTCCACCTCGACCTTCTTCTTTTTTTCGAAATTAGAAACGGGAAAAAGGATGCCACCTACGATGACGACAAGAAATAAAGCAAAACCAAAGATGGCAGCAATGCAGAGGGGATAGAGATTGGATTCCTTGCGTGGCTGAAACTTAGGAGTCTGATAGGGGGCAGAGGGAGGACGAGGAGGGGGTGAAGCAACAGGACTCATTGGCGTGTTTTGGTTGAGATGCCAATTTTGGTCACCCCGAGTTTTCGGATTTCATCTAGAACAAGCACCACTTTGTCGAAATTGGCCCTCGAGTCGGCATTGAGGGTAAATTTGGGATCCGGGTTGGACGCCTTGATCGAGGAGAGGCGAAGTGGGAGTTGGCTCATCGTGACTTTTTCTTGGTTGATATAAACGTCTCCACTCTCTGCTACCGAAACTGTCGTAATGCTGTCGTCCTTCTCCTTCGCCTCCGAGGTACTGGAGCCGGGAAGCATGACGGAGACTCCCTCGTTCTTGACCATGGAAAGGGAAACCATCACAAAGGTGGCGAGTAGAAAGAACATGATATCGATCAGAGGAATGATCTCGATCCGGGCTTTTTTTCGCCCTCCTCTGGAAACAC
>JBBAWA010000196.1:0-1829 GCA_040397425.1 Methylacidiphilales bacterium | reverse complement strand
GGCGAGCGACGTTGAAGTCGTAATTCTCGACAAAAACAATTCGATCTTTGAACTGGGGCAAAGCCGAAATCTGGACGATCTGCTGGATGAGCTTTTTCCCGCCTTCGTCCGCTGGATGAGCCTTGCCCGCAAAAAGAAACTGAACAGGTCGCTTTGGATCGTTGACGATTTGGGCCAACTTCTCCAGGTCCCGGAATAAAAGAGCCGCCCTTTTGTAGGTCGCAAACCGTCGCGCAAACCCAATCGTCAGAGCCTTAGGATCCAGCATCTGATCTGTTTCCCGAATCTCCGCAGGCTTGGCACCATTCCTCAAACGCTGGGTCCGGACATTCGATCGAACAAATTTTAAGAGGTCTAATTTCAATCTTTGGTGAGTCACCCAGTAATCTTTGTCCTTAAAACTGACTCTCTTTTTCCACTCCTCCGCCTTCGCCAACTCCTCCTCCGTCATCGGACCTCCGCTTTTTTCGAGAAGGCCACGGATTTCTGGAGCCATCCAGGTGAAGGTGTGGATTCCATTGGTGACGTGACGAATCGGAATCTCCGCTTTGGGAACTCCAGGCCATACACTTTGCCACATCCCACGCGAAACCTTGCCATGGATTGCACTGACCCCGTTGGCTTGTCGGGACAGGCGTAACGCAAGAATGGTCATACTAAACGGCTCCTCTTCACTATAAGCCCACGGCCGCCCCAACTTCAAAAGATCGGCAAAACCGATCTGACAATCATGAACGTAATTATCGAAATATTTCTCCATCAATTTAGGTGAAAAAGCATCATTTCCAGCTGGGACAGGTGTGTGGGTCGTGAACACACTGCTCGCAGCGACTGACTGAAGAGCCTCAATGAAGGTAAGCTTCGCATCTTTCACTAAACGCCGAATTCTCTCTAACCCGAGAAACGCCGCATGCCCCTCATTCATGTGAAAGACGCTCGGAGCCAAACCCATGGCGGCCAAGGCACGGACTCCACCAATCCCTAAAACAATCTCCTGCTGAATTCTCATCTCGTGATCCCCGCCGTACAGTTGGTACGTGATTCGCCTGTCCTCAACGGCATTCTCCGCCAAGTCGGTATCCATCAGCACGAGCCGCGTAATCCCAATCCGTACTTCCCACGCTTTGGCGAAGACTTTTCTGCCTGGTAAAGAGATCTCCACCACAACGGGGGTTTTTCCATCCGCCGCTAAGGCTTGGCGTATTGGTAAGTCCTGAAATACATTGTCGATCGCTGAGGCTTCCTGCCATCCATCCTGATTGATTCGCTGTGAAAAATAACCAAAGCGGTAAAGGAGACCCACCGCAACAAAAGGCAAACCCAGATCACTCGCAGATTTACAATGATCCCCTGCTAAAATTCCCAATCCCCCCGAGTAGTTTGGCAACGACTCATGAAATCCAAATTCTGCTGAAAAATAAGCAACAAGGGGGGTATCCTTTTTTTCTTTGGGTAGGTTCCGGGTAAACCATGTGTCTTTTCGATTTAGGTATGATTCGAGACGTTGATGCACCTTTTCCACTCGATCCCGATACCCTTTGTCCTTAGCCGCAGATTCCAGGCGATTTTGCTTCACCAACCTCAACATTTTCACAGGACTGTGCCCACAGGTCTCCCAAAGTTCTGAATCCAACTCACGAAACAGCTCCAAAGCATCGTAATTCCAGCTCCACCAAAGATTAAAAGCCAAATTTCTTAAATTCTCCAAACCTTCTGGGACTCTCGGAATAACGGAGACCTGAAAAGGCCACGCAGGCTCTTGATGATTCGAAGTTTCCATGAAAGGTTGGGAGGTTGTGCTGGAGATGTGACTCAGGCTAGGAAAATAA
>JBBAWA010000195.1:0-1850 GCA_040397425.1 Methylacidiphilales bacterium | reverse complement strand
AAGCAGATGGCGGAACCTGCCAGAGCCACGAGGGAAAAACTCACCCTCTTTCTTCACGGCCACTTTGCCACTAGTTTTGAAAAAGTCCGCAGCCCCTTCCTTCTGTATCAACAAAACTCTATGTTTCGCGAAAAAGCATACGGGATGTGGTCGGATCTGGTTCTGGGAGTTGCACAGGACCCAGCCATGTTGCTCTATCTCGATGGAGCCAAAAGCCGGGCGGAAGCCCCGAATGAAAATTTTGCCCGCGAACTTTTTGAACTCTTCACACTTGGAGAGGGAAATTATACGGAAAAGGATATCCAAGAAAGTGCCCGCGCCTTCACCGGTTGGGGGATCGGGGCGGACAAGGGGAAAAAAGGCGGCCTCCAGCGCGGATCCTATCCCTCCTTCAAAAACGTGCCCAAGTGGCATGACGCCGGCGCGAAAACAATTTTTGGTGAAACCGGAAACTTCGATGGCTCCGATGTGGTTCGTCTTGCACTGGCACAAGCTGCTGCCCCACGGTGGATCGCTCAAAAGCTATGGCGCTTTTACGCTGGCTGGCCTGCGCCCGAGCCTCTCCTCAAGGAATTAGTAAAAGAGTGGCAAACCCTCAAAGGGCAGATCCGCCCATTTCTCATGGCCATCTGGACAAACCCAAATTTTTACGACCCCGTTCGTGCTGCCGACAGGGTTAAATCCCCAACGGAGTGGCTTGTCGGACTCTGCCGACAGCTTGGTCGCCCCCTGCCTGCTCCAGTACTATCCTCACATGCTTTAAGTCTACTTGGACAAAATCTTTTTGAGCCCCCCAATGTCAAAGGATGGGATGGCGGAATCGCGTGGATTAACACCTCCAGCATCAGTCGACGGTATGAGTATGGTTCATGGCTGGTGGACGGAACCCAAGGGCTGCAAAAACTTTCCACTCTGAATATGGCAAAAATGGCTGGGGAAAGCGGCTTGCTCAAGATGTCCCTGCCTGAAATCACTCCCGAGGGAGTGGTGATCCCCCATGGCATCAAAGATATGGATCCCGTCGAAAAGCAGGCTGCTACGGAAAAGATGCGGGAAGCGCTGTCCCTTCCCGCCGCACCTGTCGCTGGCATCGCGACATCGGAAGAACGGCAAAGCGCAGAAAAACTACTCGCTGCGTTGTCATCCCGTTTTCTTTCCGGCGAAACGATCCCCGAGGATTTGCGCGCTCGTTTCGAGCAGGCGGCCGGCGAAAAAATTCCCTTCACCGATGCAGCCGTGCGAAAGATGATCTTGTCCATTGTGCAAAGCCCGCTCTACCAAGTCACATGAAAGGACCCGCATGAATAACCACGAACTCAAAACCCGCCGGGAATTTCTCCGCACTGGCCTCTTGGGAGGTTCTTTGTCCTGGACGTTGCCAGCCTTTCTTAGCCGCACGATGCAGACTCTCCACGCCCAGGCGGATGGGGCCTTGATTCAAGGGGTGACAGGGCGCGACGGAAATATTCTTGTGGTTCTACAGTTGGCAGGAGGAAATGACGGCCTGAATACCGTAATTCCTTTAGGCAACGACGAGTATAGAAAAGCCCGACCCACCGTCGGCATTACCGAGAGCTCGATTCTCAAGATCGATTCAACGACAGGACTTCACCCTTCCTTGTCAGGCTTAGCTTCCGCCTATCAGGACGGTCATCTCGCCATCGTTCAGGGCGTCGGCTACCCAAACCCCAACCGTTCCCATTTCCGCTCGACGGAAATCTGGGCCACGGCGGTTGATTCTGACAAATCGTCGACGACAGGTTGGATCGGAAGATATTTTGATAACGCCTGCTCAGGTTGTGATGCCTCGGTCGGAATCGCCACAGCCTCCCAACTGCCCCAATCCTTCG
>JBBAWA010000194.1:0-1897 GCA_040397425.1 Methylacidiphilales bacterium | reverse complement strand
GCGTCGGTTACTAGCTCGTTAGCTGCTTGGATTAGGAAGCCATACTTGTAAGCGTTCAAGGTGATTGAAGCGTAAGTAGGCTCGCTTGCCGAGATTGCGGAACCCTCTGCGGTTAGTGCAGCGGTCGAGTATGCGGTAAGGGTTGGGATAGTTAGCTGCTCGCCAGAAGTGGTCTGGATTACGTCGGAAGTCTCCAACATTGGGCCGGCTAGACGTGCAACGTCGAATACCTCGTCATAGAACGCCTTTGGAACGGTGTTGGTTGAAGATACTAGAGCGGCGCGCTTTGCGAACTCGTGCTCGCGGGCTTCGCCTCGTGCTAGTGCGCGGAAGATGTCGCCAGCGGAACGCTCCTCGGAAACCGAAGGAATGAATCCCTTAGCGGCTACGGAAGCTTCTACCTTGCGGGCTTCTGCGCGGTTTGCTACTTCGATTGACTCGTCGGCCTTGCGAATGTCGGCCTCAATGCGGTCGATCTTCTGTAGTTCCTCTGAATCTAGTCCGCGGGACTCGGCCTCTGCCAAGTCGATGACCTCGCGAATTTGCATGGTCAAGTTTGCGCGGAGTTCGTGCTGAGCTTTGATAAACTCTGACATTTATTTCTCCTGTTAGTTATGTATGGGATAGTCGCGCTGACGCAGACTAATGGCCAGAGCTAACTCACTTGCCTATGTAAAAGTTTACAACATGGTGTGCAGCCACTTAAAAGAAGAACCCCGCCGGTGAAAGGGGAAGCCCGGCGGGGAGAAGCGTAAGCTTGGCGACTAACGAGTTTCTGTCGGCTTGGTTACACGCGCTTCTTTTGCCTCGCCAATAAAGGCGGGAGCGTCAATCGCTACGACTGCGTCGGCGAATGAATCTGCTAGGTCTGCGATTGCCCCGCTAACCGGGTTGCCAGCGACCTCTAGGATTGCCTGTTTGATCTGCTCTTTGGTAGCCATTAGATTCCTTTGATTAGTAGGTCGAGTTTCTTCTTCTTAAGTGCAAGCATACCCAAGTCGCCGATAGGTTGTGTAACTTCTTCGTCTGGGGATAGATCGCTGATTACGCGTGAAAGCATGGCGGCTTCGTCTTCCGAAATAGTCTGGCCGTCTTCGATCTTTAGTAGCGCGTCGGCTAGTGCGTCTGCGTCGATGTTGTTTCTTTCCGCGACCTTATCTAGTCCGCGAACCTGGGCGGTTCCGTTAGTGCTTGGGTATGCAGGGAAGGCGACTCCGGTTGAAACTTCCATTAGTCGAACAGACTTGAGAGTTCTTTCGCTTCCGTCCGAACTCCAAGAATCTCCGCCCGCTGGAACGGTAAAGCCAAAACTGAAACCAGTTACATCGCCGCGAGAGATACTTACCTTTGCGTCGCGCCCGAAGCTAGTGTCTGGTAGCAAAGCCGTAACGCGCAGACCGACTTCGTCTTCCTTTAGGGTTAGGGTTCCGGCACGGGTTGAACCTAGAACCATGTCTGTATTGTGGTTCCACAGAAGCTTTATGTCGTTGCGCGAGTTGATGGATCGCTTGAAAGCGCCGGGCTTGATACGCTCGATAAAAGGTAGTGGTTCGCTTGGCTCGTTGAACTTCGCAGCGTAGCCGCTTAGGGTCATGCCGTCGCCGTCTTCGCGCACTTCGAACTCGTTGGTAAATACGCGAGTTTCAATCTTTGACAATGCTTCGCCTTTCGCTCGGCCTTCGTTCTCTTGTTCAATTCTACTAACTACACCTTCGGCATAAGCCAGCGCACGATTAGCCGAAGCCTTCGACGGCCCCGATCCCCAAAGCAAATGGGCGACTACGCCAGGACTAGGATAATCAGCGGAATTAGGTCTAGCGGCGGGCGAATCCAGATCAACAAGGTGACGGCTAATCCAAGCCCGAATCCGAACCCACTTATCTGCCGTGACATTTCC
>JBBAWA010000193.1:0-1909 GCA_040397425.1 Methylacidiphilales bacterium | reverse complement strand
ACGCCATGGACTTCGCGGGCTTTCGCCTCGGGATTGGGAAACCACATGCGGAGCTGGATTTCTCCTCCCAAGGAGTGAAGAGCCGTGGCGGTGAGAACTCCTTCTGGAGATCCGCCAATTCCAACATAAAGGTCGATGCCTGAATCCGGAAGGGAGGGTGCGACGGCGGCTGTGATGTCTCCATCCGCAATCGTTCGAAGGGAGGCCCCTGCACGTCGGATAGACTCAATGAAGGCTTGGTTGCGGGGGCGATCGAGGACGAGGACAACGAGTTCGCCTACCCTTTTGTGAAGAATCTTTGCAAGCCGCTGGAGTGTCTCCTCGAGCGGGGCATCCAGGAAGTTGGCATGGGGGTCTTGTTTGGAGAGGGCCTGTGCCACTGCGGGGCCGTAGGCGATTTTGTGGGAGTAGTAGCTAGGAATATTTCGCATGGCCGGTTGTTTGCTGTCTGAGGGGACTTCTGTAGCGGCCATGACTGAGATTGCATTGGGCGATCCTTTGGAGAGATTCGTGGTGCCGTCGACGGGATCGAGGGCGATATTAAAGCGGGGGGCCGTGGGCCCCCATTTTCCTAGTCGATCGCCTAAAAAAATTCCAGGGGCTTTATCTTTGATTCCTTCCCCGATGACTACCTCGCCGCGAATATCCACGAGGTCAAAGACACCTTGAATTGCATCACATGCTGCCGCATCAGCAGCGTTTTTGTCGCCTTGCCCAATAAACCGCATTGCGTTGAGGGCCGCGTTTTCTGTGGCTCGAACAAATTCGAATTCAATCGTGCGTTCAGGATCGAGCATAAGAGTTTGATTGTAAGGGATTAAGTTGAATATCCAAGGTCAGTTTTTTGATTCATGAGGCGGTAGCTTGACTAGGAGGATGGTTAGTATTAAATACGTTCTTATGCGTAAATTGTTGATTCTGGCCATTTTCGGCTTACAGATCAATTCGATCCAAGCCGAGGATAGCTCGGGTATTCCTGATTTTCGGCCAGCGAAGGTGGAACCGACAACCGTTGGGGCGGAGGCTCCTGCAGCGGATGTTGTTCGAGTTCCAGACGGGATGAAGGTCGACCTACCTGTCGAGCAGGACGAGTCCGTTAGTTTGAATAAAATTTATACGTACTTAAATGACCCGAGTCGCAACAAGCCAGCTGTCGGAAATGCGATGATGGTTTACGAGCCCAAGTACTGGAATCACGGCGCCATTTTGGCTAAGGACAGATTAGATCGGCAGGGAAATATCTTTGTGATCAATTGGCAGAACGATGGAGAACCAGGTGATTTCACTGTTCGGCTCGATTATCGGCAGGCGATGACCCGAGAGAGAGTGATGACACAGACCCAAGAGTACAAAAACTTTGATGGTTATGAGAAGACTGTCCTCAAAGTTACGGGTGACGAATATCTTCGGGGCGGAGTGGTTCACTCTTGGCGAATTTCGATTGTGAGGGACGGGAAGATTGTTGCGCAGAAAAAATCATTTATTTGGTAGAGGGGAGTTGGTTCGTGGCCTTGTTTTTATCAGGTCATTACTTAGGATAATTTCATGGTGATGTGTAAAGGGGGGCAAGAGGAGAGACTTTCAGAAGAGATCGAGAGAGAACACGAGATTCGCAACTTAAAGGAGACTGTAGCTGCCCTGAGGGATGCTCTGGAAAAGCAGAAAGCGGGTACCGCCCAAGAGGTGGCTGTCGCTATTGCCGAGGCCCATAATGAAATTCGAGATTTTAAGGGAACCATTGCTGAGATGAGAGATGAGCTGGAGCGCCGTAAAGCCGCGGGGGAAGAGGCGGTGCAGAAAGTCGTTGCTCAATCGGCCGAGGAAAGTCGACAGCTTCAATCCTCCGTTCAAGCCTTGCGAGATCAGTTGGAGATGGAAAAGGCGAGGCATAGTGAGGCGGAACAGCTCA
>JBBAWA010000192.1:0-1961 GCA_040397425.1 Methylacidiphilales bacterium | reverse complement strand
TTGTACACGTTTTGTCTAGGCTTTCCCTGAGTAAAAACGACTTACAGTTGACACCTATGACGGACGAGCGGTCATAAAATGTACAACTTTTCCAACGGAAGAGACATTAATTGTCAGTAATTTTGATTCGGCAGCTAAACCCAAGCTTTCCCATTCGCCATGAAATGTGCGGACTCAGGCCTTTTCGATCGGATGGAGTTACCTACCCTCTGCCCCGATTTCAGTTCGCCACCAAAACCGGGTACTCCGAGTTTTTTAGCGGTTATTTTGAGGATTCGTGCTTACGATACAGATGGTGATTGTGCGTGCGCCGTCCATGAGTCTGATTCGAAAGCTAGCCTCTTTATTTGGTCTGATTACACTTGTGGGGTGTAGCGATGTGGTTACGACACGTTTTTCCAATCTGGAAGACGCGAAGTCACAGAAAGCATTTGAGCGAGGCTGGCTACCGCCGTTGTTGCCGGACTCCGCCACATCAATCGTTGAGCAAAACAATTTAGATCTGAACACAGGCACAGGTTCATTTGACTACGACTTGGCCGAGCGATCTGGATACGTCAAAAGGCTCACAGAGGCGGGCGCGCTGTCTCGGACTGAGGGGGAGAACGATGTCCTGACGCTCTCTACAAACAATTCGCGTTGGGAGATTCGGCTGCCTCGGAGTTCGGGGGCAGGAGAGTGGAGAATCCGACCGCAGTGAAAACCAATATTAACGAACTGTCGTATACTATACGTTCGGGTCAGAAATGATACTCCAAGATAATCACATGACCAGACCGTTCATTCCGCGAGAGCACGCGGCGTCGATACGTGATTGGGCACGTCGCCATGGGTTGGCATCGTGGAGTTCATTCCACGAGACGAAATCGGAGTCCGTGAGCGATAGCGAATGTGGCTCCCTTCCGCGAGATAGCATCGGATTTATTGCAGTTGGCAGTGCGTCGATCCGGCCAGAGGGTTCGGAGTCTTTCCCTTGCAGACGTCCGATTCCAATCCCATCCGCCTCGCAGGAAAGCAAGAACCCGAACAAGCCGTGTCGCTCAACCGGCCATAATCCTTGCAATTTCATTCCATTTTCCTTTCAATCGCACCGGTGAGCGCACATCTAACGTTCGGCAAAAAATGATAGGAATCGCAATAGCATTTGTCTTGGCCGCCGTTTTCGGAGCGGGCTTCTACTGGGCTCGGCGACTTACTGTTCGCACTCCAGACCAGATGAGGAGATTCCTCGACCGCCGCTTCGACGTCATTCGGCGCAAGGGATTCTGGGGTGAACAGCGGGATTGCATTGATGAGGGTATGATCAAGCGTTGGGGGCACACTGGATGGCTTCTAATTCTTCCTCTTTCCTTTAATCTGTCATTGAGTATTGATCAGCTCTGGAGCGTCGGAGGATTGTCATCGGTATTGCTGTTGGTATTTGCCGGTATGTTTTTTGGCGACTCACGAGCAGGTGTCCACTTCATGAGATCGATCGGCATCGCCCAATACAAAAGAGAAGCCGAACAAGCCGCGTCATGACAACCACTACCAGCCGACCTGTTTCGATGATTTCTCGTAACTACAACCCTAACCCCGTGATCGACGTGCGCCCTCGCTGGTAGTGGTGCATGCGCTCATCGTTCGGATAAAATATGAGCCCAGAAGCTATGAAGGACACTTTTGGTCCTGACTACCCCCGGAGAATCTTCGTTGATGGAATGTATTTCCCACTAGTCCGTGAGACCCGGTGGTTGCGCTTCTACGAAGGTTCTCCTGCCCACAGCGCAGAGATTTCACGGCTTATGGATGGCAGTGCTGTCATTTCCCTCGCGGATCTACAGGATGAGTGGCCTCTATGGAGCAAAAAGGAAAAAAACGAGTTTGTTCATGCGCTTTCCACAGTGAAACAGACGCCAGAGACTGTTCAGTTAAAGGATTTCGTTTCCCTCAATGGCCACCTGAAAAGGAATCCGAACAAA
>JBBAWA010000191.1:0-1990 GCA_040397425.1 Methylacidiphilales bacterium | reverse complement strand
CTTACGGCGAAACGATCGTAACAATCCCCTGTCGAACCCACAGGGACTTCAAAATCATACGTCTCGTAATCAAGATAGGGAAACGCTCTACGCACATCATACGGATTACCTGACCCCCGAAGATTCGGTCCCGTGAGACCGTAATCCAGAGCCACATCATCGGGAATAATCCCTAAGTCTTTGGTCCGATCCACAAAGATTCGATTCCGATTCAGCATTGAGCCAAATTCATCTAAACGACCTGGAAATTGCGCGCAAAATTCGGTCACGCCCTCAAGAAAACCTGGCGGAATGTCCCGAGTCTGCCCACCCACTCTCGTGAAGCTTGTGGTGAAGCGCGCTCCTGTGAGTAGTTCGATCAAGTTGTAGATCTTTTCCCTTTCAGTAAAGGTGTAGAGAAACATCGTCATCGCCCCTACATCCATCGCAAAAGCCCCTAACCCGAGAAGATGCGCCGAAATGCGTGCAAGTTCACAACAGATAACTCGAGTCACCTTGGCTCGAGGAGGTAGTTCGAATCCCATCAACTTTTCGACGGCACAGGCGTAGGCCACGTTGTTAGCCAACGGAGCCATATAATCCAATCGGTCGGTGTAGGGCACGAACTGGTTCCATGTCATATTTTCGGCAATCTTCTCATCCCCACGATGAAGATAACCAATGTCTGTATCGGCTTTGGTAATCACCTCTCCGTCCAGTTCCAAAACCAATCTCAATACCCCGTGAGTGCTGGGATGCGAGGGTCCAATATTGAGAATCAGTTTCTCGCCCACATCCTCCATTTCAGCGGTTCGAGTCGCAGCATCTCCAAATTCAAGTGTGGTCGCACTCACAGATTCCTCTCCTCTGCTGGGTGCGCCCGAGGCTCGCGATCCTGAGTTAGGGAAGCCGAGTTCGTGACGAAGGGCCCCCCTTCCAAGGGAGCTTTTGCGGTAAAGGCGATATCCGGCATCTCGGTAGATAAGCCTGCTAAGGGAAAATCTTTTCTTAAGGGATGATGCGGATAGCCATCCCACATCAAAATTCGCCGAAGATCTGTATGTCCGGCAAAGCGAACCCCCACCATGTCCCACGCCTCTCTTTCATGCCACTCGGCTGTTTTCCAAATATGCGAAACTGTTGGAACCGAGTCCCCCTCTGAAACTTTGGTTTTAATCCGAAGATGCTTTTTGCGTTGGATGTCACATAACTCGTACACCACCTCGAAACGGGGATCCTCGCCATGATGATCCACTGCCGTGAGATCGACGAGGTAGGTAAATCCCTTGGCCTTGAGCGCCGCCATCTGCTCTGGAATTTTTCCCTTATCTAAACGCCAAGAGGTTTCCCCTCGAAAATCAGGTAGCTTTTCAGCCCCTGGGAGAAATCCCTCGGTTGCAGATTCCAAACTTGCGCTCATGCCACTTGCTTTTGTCCCAACACAACTCCACGACTATGGGCAATCTTGTCTTGAAGTTTCATTAAGCCCTCAAGAACTGCTTCGGGTCGTGGAGGACATCCCGAAATATAAACATCCACAGGAATGAGGTGATCGATTCCTTGTAGGACCGCATAGCTCCGGTACATCCCACCCGTGCTTGCACAAGCTCCCATGGCAATGCACCACTTCGGCTCCGCCATCTGATCCCATACCCGCTTCGTCGCAAGGGCCATCTTATAGGTAACCGTACCCGCCACGATCATGAGATCGGATTGGCGAGGGGAAAAGCGCATCACTTCTGCGCCAAATCGCGCAATATCAAAACGACTGGAAGCAGAGGCCATAAGCTCAATCGCGCAGCAGGCCAACCCCATCGGCATTGGCCAAAGTGAGTTTTTACGCATCCAGTTGACTGCGGCATCCAATGTGGTGAGGACAACATTGCCCTCAACCTTTGAGTTATAGCCAATTTCGCTGGTGCTCATCGACATAGGTGAAGTTAGTCACGGTTTTTCACAGGGCAAGACCCGTAGGATAGGAATCAGTCCCGCTTGACCCTGCTATTAACTC
>JBBAWA010000190.1:0-2000 GCA_040397425.1 Methylacidiphilales bacterium | reverse complement strand
GAAATGAAGTCCCTGGGATTTGAGTACACGAGCGTTGGGCGTTGAAGTCGCGCGTCACGATCGTTCTGGGCCTTCAGTGGGGGGATGAAGGAAAGGGGAAAATCCTGGATGTGATGGCATCGGAGGCGGATTGGGTCTTGCGAGCCCAGGGGGGAAACAACGCGGGTCACACGGTCGAGATCGGAACAGAAAAATATGTTCTGCATCTGGTTCCCTCTGGAATTTTGCGGGCGGATGTTTCCTGCTTGATTGCGGGAGGAGCTGTTGTGGACCCAGTCGGGTTGGTGAAAGAGATTGAGGGGCTGACTCGAAGGAAAATCAAAACACGGGGAAGACTTCATCTCGCCGAACAAGCGCACCTTGTTTTGCCGCATCATCGGGCCGTGGATCAGGGGTCTGAAAGAAAACGGGGGCATGGAAAGATTGGCACAACGGGTCGGGGTATTGGCCCGGCTTACTCCGACAAGGCAACGCGGGTGGGGCTTCGGGCGGGTGAGTTGGCTTTGTCGCCTGCAGAGTTAGGTAGACGGTTGCGGGACCGTGTGGCAGCCCACAATCGTCACGCCGCGAGTCAGGGTTGGGACAAAATTTCAGCGACCCAGACTGTACGAGAGATGGGCAAAGCAGCCCGCTTTCTACGCCCGTATCTGGCGGATGGGGTAACTTTAGCTCATCGTGCTGTTTCGTCGGGCAAACGAATCTTGATCGAAGGTGCTCAAGGAACCTTCTTGGATGTAGATCACGGAACCTACCCCTTTGTGACCAGTTCCCATTGTACGGCAGGGGGTGCGTGCACGGGTACAGGTGTTCCGCCCACGGCAATTCATCGGGTCGTGGGAGTTTTGAAGGCGTACACGACTCGAGTTGGAGGTGGGCCTTTTGTCACTGAGGATGGAACGCTTGGACATTTACTGCATGGAATGGGGAGAGAATTTGGTTCCACCACAGGCCGTGCACGTCGTTGCGGGTGGTTTGACGCGGTGCTGGTTCGCAGAGCGGTCCAACTCAATGGGGTCACGGAGATGGCGATTACAAATCTGGATGGTTTGGATGGGCTCGAAAAAATTCCTGTGTGTGTGGGGTATCGGCTCAAAGGGAAGATTTTGCGTGAGCCACCTGTGGAGTCGACGGATTGGGCACGGTGCCGACCCATCTACCGCACGTTTGAAGGGTGGTGTGAGCCCACGACAGAAGCTCGGCACTGGAAGGATTTGCCCCGCAAGGCCAGAATTTATTTATCCGCGATCACGAAAATGGTCGGGGCACCTTTAGGAATTATTTCCGTTGGAGCAGGGCGAGATCAGACGTTCCGACATGGCTAAGGAAAAGACAGCATCCACCGTACCCCAGCACGTTGCCATCATCATGGATGGCAATGGGCGTTGGGCTCAAAAGCATCACTTGCCTCGGTTGAGCGGGCATGAGGCAGGTCGAAAGTCGGTAAAGCAGGTCGTCCATGCGGCCATTGATCATGGGGTTCGATATCTTACCTTGTACGCCTTTTCCGTGGAAAATTGGCAGAGACCGAGAGAAGAGGTGCAGGGGCTGATGGGATTGCTTCGTGGAGTGATTCGGGAGGAGTTGAATGAGATGGGAAAAGAGGGCATTCGGTTGCGAACGATCGGGCGGAAACAGGATTTACCTGATGCAGTGCGGGAGGAGTTGGAGGCGGCCATAGAAAGAACGAAAGACAATCAGCGGTTGGATCTCATCCTCGCCCTCAGTTATGGGTCACGGGTTGAGATTACCGAGGCCATGCAGGCGATCGGTCGTGAAGTAAAAATTGGAAAGCTGGATCCTGATAAAATCCGGGAAGAGACAGTGTCTGCTCATCTCTACACTCATGGAATTCCTGATCCTGACTTTCTCATTCGTACAAGTGGAGAGATGCGGATTAGTAATTTTATGCTTTGGCAGATTTCGTATGCCGAGATCTATGTGACGCCTGTTCTTTGGCCTGATTTCGGGAAAGAGGAGTTTGCGAAAGCTTTGGCAGATTA
>JBBAWA010000189.1:0-2020 GCA_040397425.1 Methylacidiphilales bacterium | reverse complement strand
ATTCGCTTTCCTTTTCTGCCAACAAATTCGCACATATCGAAAAAGATCGGCTCAAAAAGATCCCCAAAGTCATACCTCTCCTTCTGCCGATGGAAAAAACCCTGCATCTCCTGCTCAAGAAGCAGGGGGAGTCGCTCCCGTTCCGCGGTTTGGTGGGACGAATTCACAACGTACAATACGGACGATCAGGGGCGGTAGGCCAACCGGAAAAGATGAAGTTATTCATATCGAGTATTCACTACCCTGAGGTCTCTCCGCTTTGGGAATGATTTTTAATGTCGCATGCTCAGCAAATACGAGGTGATGAGGAGGAATGCTCTTCGCAAGAAATACTCCCCCTCCAATCGTGCTTCCCTCGCCCACGACCGTCTCACCCCCAAGAATCGTGGCCCCTGGGTAAATCGTTACGCGATCCTCAATCGTCGGATGTCGCTTGCGACCTCGTAGGGTTTGAGCTCCTGTCACCGACCGCGCACCTAGGGTCACCCCATGATAAATTCGGACCTCTTGGCCGATCTCTGTTGTCTCTCCAATCACAACTCCCGTTCCGTGATCGATGAAAAATGAAGCCCCAATCACTGCCCCAGGATGAATATCGATTCCCGTGCGACTGTGAGCCCATTCGGTCATCATTCTAGGAAACAGAGAGACCCCAAGAAGATGGAGTTCATGAGCCATCCTTTGTACAGCGATCGCTTCAATTCCAGGATAAGCCAAAAGAATCTCCTCAACATTTCGTGCTGCAGGATCACCTGCCATAACGGCCTCCACATCCGTCTTTAAAATTTTTCGAATCGCAGGAAGTCGCTTAAGAAACGATTCAACTTTACCTTCCGCTGTTTCCCCAGCGACCACAGCATCAGGTGTACTTTTGCCAATTTCTTTTGTCAGTGCCTTTTCAACGGACCGGAGAAGAGACGTAATGGCAGGTCCAAGTTCCTTACCTTCCAGATTATCCCCATCATAAAAACCAGGAAAAAGTAGGTGAAGCAGATCTTTCGTAATTGCCGCAACAGCCGCCTTTGAAGGGAGCTGGGTTCCCCCTAAATGGTTAATCGCACCTAGCTCGGCGTAGGAGCGAACCATCTGATCTGTTAATGGGTGATGTGCGTTCAAGAGGAAATCCTATGCGAAACTTTCTCAAGGAGCAACTTGGGCGGAGTGCGTTTTTGTTGGGCGGAAGTCCTTTCCGATGGCTCAATAGGGAGGTGCAAGCCGAGGTTTTTACCCCCACAACCCTTCCCCCACCCAAAACGGGTGTGTTGCGTTATGGGGTCATCGGTTCTCCAATATCCCACTCTCTATCCCCTCCCATGCAACTGGCAGGTTGGCAGGCCTTAGGTATCCCTGCCGAATACTTCCGTATCGAAATTTCAGCAGGAGATCTGGAGAAAGCCGTTCCTCAACTTATCCAAGCGGGTCTTGTTGGGTGGAACTGCACCCTACCCCATAAGGGGGAAATGTTTCGGCTCTCGCAAATCAAAGACTCATCTGCAGTGGAAGCGGAATCCGTGAACACCGTCCAGATCCTCAACGGAAAAATTCATGGATCAAGCACCGACGCGGCAGGTTGGGCTCGGGCAATAAATGAAGCATGGCCAAACTCCCTTCCTCCTGGCCGAGTCCTTTTATTAGGATGTGGCGGCGTGGGACAATCCATCGCCCGCTTCCTTGCGCGCACAGGGTGCGAATCTCTTACCCTTGTGAATCGAGATCCTCTGAGAGCCCAAAGACTTTTGCGCGAACTAAATCCGCTTGTTGCTGGGCGATTCCCCATCCGCCAAATTGACTGGGATCTCTCCACGCTTCAGAAGGCCTTAAAGGAAACCGATCTGCTTCTTCATGGGACCAGTATCGGGCTCAAAGAAAAGGATCCTTCTCCTATATCAGAAAAGCATCTCAATCCACCCATGCGAATCTACGACACTCTTTATAGAAAAGATTTAACACCCCTCGTGCAAGCGGGGCGTAAGCGAGGATGCTTAGCCATCGACGGGTTGGGGATGCTTCTCCATCAAGG
>JBBAWA010000188.1:0-2034 GCA_040397425.1 Methylacidiphilales bacterium | reverse complement strand
CCCTTCCTTAACTCTAACCACGCAAACGACCGAGGGGCCCCCTTGTTCGCTAAACCGGCTGAGCCTGGGTTTAAAAATCGGGTTCCCTCAATCTCTTGGTCTCTCGGAACGTGCGTATGCCCGTGCAAAAGATGCCGCACTCCCGAGGGAGCAGATCGCGGTGGGATATGCAAAAGATGAAAGCAGTGCCCCAACCGTTCGAGATCCAAACTCATCGGCCAGGTCGGCTCGCTATCTTGATTCCCTTTGACCAACTGAGTTGGTTTTCCAAGCGCACAAATCGCTTCCCAAGTCGCCTTTTCACAAACATCGCCCAAATGCCAAATCTCGTCCGCGGACCTAATCGACTCCATGACGAAGGGCACAAGCCGATCATGCGTATCTGCAATCACCGCGATCCGCAAATCCGCGGACACGTTAACGAACCGGGGCGGCTACCCAGACCGAACGAACTTTTCCAGCCGACCTCCTGGCCGACCACTCCACACCCGCCACAAAAAGGCCCGTGAAAAGAAGATCGGAAATGAGAGAACTCCTCAAAAAAGTCCACGTAGGGGGGTACCCAGGAATTCCCACGGTCAAGGCCTGAACCCATCCCCCCCAACTCTTCTCATAAATAGGAATCGTCCACCACGCCCCCGTATTCGTGACCCCATAAAACAGCAGGGTCGCCACCAGCGATCCCCCCAACCACACCTTCCAAGACAGGCGACCTGCCAATCGATCGCCCAAAGCCCAAATCAGTAGATAGGAAATCGCAGCCAGCCCTGTTCCGCTCGTCACAGGAGCCAACCCATAGTGCAGGTTCAAAAAAATGTCGGACACAAGCAACGCAAGCAAGGGCCCCGCCCAACTCCACGGCCGAGAAAAGTAAAGAGACCCACATAGGGCCAAAGCCGCCAGGGGCGAAAAGTTCTCAGGCCCACCCACCCATGGACGAGCACAACGAAATAGAACAACTCCTGTGAGTAGAAAAATGGCCCAACGCATTCTTGGATTCTGCACCCTTTCAGAAATCTTGGCAAACCTTCGGCTCCAACCTTGACCCCGACTCCCTTACCCTCCACTCTTTCTCCTTATGGGCAAACCCTACAACGCCATTCTCAAGAAACGTCGCCGTCTGCGTTACCTCAAACGCAAAAAGATCTTGGCGAAAGCTGGCACCAAAACTTCTAAACCTGCCGCGGGATGAGCCGCATCGCGCGGCCCACTACGGACCCCGCACCCCGCTATCTCTTGGTCGACGGACATAGCGTCCTCTATGCATGGCCTTCTCTCCGCGCCGTCCATTCAAACAAACCGTTTGCCGCAAGGCAGGAGCTCATCCGCCACCTCTCTGCCCTGCACGATTCAGGTCGCTGGCTCGTGACCGTGGTTTTTGATGGGCAAACAGGAGGAAAAGAGGAAAAGCCGAAAAACTCCCTAGCCGTTCTTTACGCCAAATCCGGTCAAACCGCCGATAGTCTCATTGAGCGGATGGTTCAAGCCCACGCAGGAAAAGGCGAAATCGCTGTCGTTACAGCCGATCACGCTGAAATGACCGCCATCGAATCTCTTGGTGCCTATGGATTCTCGCCCGACTGGCTTGGCCAAGAGTGTAAAGCCGCAGGGCTGGAAATTCAGGAATCCCTGACCCGTTACCGTAAAAAGTAACTCACAGGAATTCACACCCCTGCCAGTAACCCCCGAACAAGCAAGGGATGTCGACTTGGGTTTGGGCCGGGCTGAGGCAATTCTCCTCTCAGCAAGAGCTATGACAATCGCAGGAAAAATCAGTTTGGGAGGCTCGGTCGGCCTATCCTTAGCCACAGCCGCATTAGCCTTTATGGTTATGGGCACGAAAAACCGTTTTTCCCAACAACTCGTCGCGGTTGAATCGTCTCTTCGGGATGGAAAGTTCACCACTTTGGGCCTGCCCTACACGGGCAACTTTATGGAAAATGAGGCGGAACCTGCCGCTACAGTAGCCCAAGCAGGACAAAAGTGGGATCTGACAGCAATCGATCTCAAAACGAGCAGAACCCAAGAAGAGGC
>JBBAWA010000187.1:0-2038 GCA_040397425.1 Methylacidiphilales bacterium | reverse complement strand
CCACCGGTCGGCCGGCCTTTTTTGTCCAAGGCCGGCACGTCGGTGTAGTACCAACGTCCTTCGGGTAAGCCGGCCACCTCCTCATGCGCCTTGTGCGGGAGATTGGTAGCCCAGTAGACGAGGAACGGCTTGTCTCGATCGGCCGCCGTGAACTCCAGCAAATGCTTCAACTCGAGGTCAGGCCCGAAGTCTTCAGGCTTGGTCGACACACCCTTTCCGTTGCGAACCAGACCCGGGTGCCAGTACCAGGAAACGCCATACATGTCTTGGCGTTGGGGGGACCAGTGGTTTTGGCGCGGCCCGTCGTGCCCCGGCCAGTACCAGGTGATCATTGAGTCGTCGGCTCCCAAGCTGCCAACATCGGAACCATCTCCGGGGTGGATTTTTCCCACCATGCTCGTGGCATAGCCGGCTTTCCTCATCATCTTCAGCACCGGCAGATGGCGCGGGTCCTTCCAGAACGGGACTTCGGGAGCGACCGGGTTCTCGTAGTAGCCGGTGTGGTGCGGGTATTTTCCGGTCATGAGCATGGCGCGCGACGGGGCACACACCGGCGTAGCCCACGTATTCCTGAACAGCACACCTTCGTCAGCCAGCTTCTGGAGGTTGGGCATCGAAATGGCGCCACCATAGGGGGACAGCTCATCGGCCGAGACATCGTCGGCGAGAATGAGGATGATGTTGGGCCGGGCCGGCTTTTCTTCGGCAACCAACAGAAAAACCATCGACAGGAAAAGGCAGGTCACACCGAAGAGAAAACGCATCCGCAAGGGCAAGCGGTGAAAATCGGAAGGCATGGGAAGATTTTGCCAAATCCAGTTCCCGGGAGCGATGGGATTTCGATCATGCCTGAACACGTCCCTGCCTGTAGATAAATAGCTCCCTGCGAAGATTGTTATATTTCAAACATTACTGACTTGCGATCATTCGCAGGAAGACATACTTACAACTTCATGAAAATGATACGCAAGGCTTTCGTAATGTCCGTTCACGCTGGAAAAGAAAAGGAGTACGAAGATCGGCATAATCCCATCTGGCCTGAGCTAAAGGCGATCCTCAAGAAACACGGAGTCCAGAACTACTCTATTTTTCTTAACCCTGAAACTCACCAGCTCTTCGGTTACGTTGAGATCGAGGATGAATCTCGTTGGCAGGCTATCGCCCAAACTCCTGAATGCCAAAAGTGGTGGCGACATATGAGCGATGTGATGCCCTCCAACCCCGACCACTCCCCAAAAGCCGTGACCTTACGGGAGGTGTTCCACCTCGACTAACAATTCCACCCGAGAACATAGAGCACCCCTTCGCGAATTCCTAGGGGACGAAGAATAAAAAAGGCACAGGATCCACGTGCCAAGAATCCAAGACTCTCCCAGCGATCAGTTTACCGTGTTTTCCTTAATTGGGGCGGAAATGCGCATGAAGTTGCCGTTATTCCGGGATGCCAGAGATCGAAGAAATTTCTCCTCGGCCGGTTTGGCCAGAAAAGCGACTCCGTGAATGGAAGGTAGCTCGTAGCCATCCTTTTTGTAGGTCTTGGCGATCGTCTCCTTGAGGTACTCCAAAATGTCATCGTCCTGCCAATTCCCAAGGCTGGGTGGACCCACCGCCTTTCCCTGAGCTTTTGGCTGAGGAGCGGGTGGCGCGGTAGGAGCCTTGGGCGCATCCGGTAAGCCGGAAATTTTCACGGAATCGACCACGAAGCCCTGCCCCTCAATGACTTTGCCTTTCCCTTTGGCCCGGTTTTCCGCCTCCCGTCGTGCCTTTTCCGTGATTTTGTCGGCATACTTCTCGCGGTACTTCTTCATCTCCTCGTTGTAGTCCTCATACTTTTTTTTGTATTCTGCAACGTCCTTCTCATACTTCTGACGGTCCGCCGCGGAGATCTCTGAGTCCGCCGCTTTTTTTCGGTACTCCTCACGCTCCTTTTCGTTCATCCCCCTCTGGATGACCGGCTTTCCATCTGTCAGTACAAAAATGGTATCTGCCCTGCCCTCAAAGGCCGCTATCAGGCCAAGATCCATGCGACTGGTGCCAC
>JBBAWA010000186.1:0-2060 GCA_040397425.1 Methylacidiphilales bacterium | reverse complement strand
CTCATCCGGGCGGAGTACCGACTCGATTGGGGCACGAATCTTTATCAAGTGCCCAATGGTGCGTCACAGCCTGAAGGACAGAACGGCCCAGCCCATTACGCGGGTGCGGAAGTTGTCTATAGCTTCTAGAGAAATTTAGAGCGCTGCTCAGCTCCGATTCGTATCTGAGAAAAACTCTCGGACGGCTTTCGTCGCTGGACGGTATTTGGGGTGGGGGTAGGATTAAGTCGTGAAAGTGGATGCTCCAATACCTTTTGCCCGACGAACGGAGTTGAGCCTTCCGCTTTTTGCTGCCCGAGTGCAAGCGGGGTTTCCTTCTCCTGCCGACGACCATTTAGAGCGGTCGATCGATTTAAACGAGGAGCTGATCCAGCACCCTGCTGCGACCTTTTTTGTACGGGTGAAGGGGGAGTCGATGCACGATGCGGGAATTCAGAGTGGGGACATTCTGGTGGTGGACCGTTCCTTGGCTCCGACGGATCGAAAGATCGTGGTGGCGATGATTGATGGGGAGTTCACGGTCAAACGGTTCCGAAATCAGGAGGGGCGAATCTTTTTGGAGGCGGCAAACGACCAGTTTCCCAAGATTGAAGTTTCCGGGGATCAGGAGCTGGTGGTTTGGGGGGTGGTGTCGTTCGTCATTCATCCTGCGAGGTAAAACATGAAGTCCCGCTTGGCTCTGGTGGATTGCAATAATTTCTTCTGTTCGTGCGAACGGGTGTTTGCCCCTGATCTGCATGGAAAACCCGTGGTGGTTTTATCGAATAACGATGGGTGTATTATTTCCCGGAGCGAGGAGGCTAAAGCAGTGGGAATTCCGATGGGGGCCCCTCGCCACGAGCAGGAGGGGGTGATTCGGAAGCATGGGGTCAAGGTATTGAGTTCGAACTATACGTTGTACGGGGATATGTCGGCCCGAGTGATGACGATTTTGCGGGATGCGGCGTTGGAGATGGAGGTGTATTCGATCGATGAGGCCTTTTTGAAGTTGCCTGAGGGGTTTGGAGAGGAAGAGGCACGAGCTCTGCGAGCCAAGGTGTTGCGATGGACGGGGATTCCTGTGTGCATTGGAATCGGAACGACCAAAATGTTGGCAAAAGTTGCGAATCGTGAGACAAAAAAGAGAAGAGAGCAGACGGGCGGGGTGTTGGATCTGGATGGGGGAGTGGATGTAGAGGAGCTGTTGGGCAGGGTTCCGTGTGATGGGCTTTGGGGGGTAGGAAAGAGGTTGGCGCAGAGATTAGCAGGGCTGGGAATTCATACGGCGAGGGAGTTTCGGCAAGCGGATCCGAGGCAGGTCAGGCAAAGTCTGGGAGTAGTCGGAGAGCGGATGTGGTGGGAAATGAACGGGGTTTCGTGTCTGCCCTGGCAGGAGACCCCGCCGGATCGCAAGGGAGTGGTCGCGAGCCGATCGTTTGGAGCCGTAGTGGAGACGCTTGAGGAGTTGGAGCTGGCCTTGGCGAATCATGTGGCAAGGGCGAGTGAAAAAATTAGGAGAATGGGGTTGAGGGCATCTCGGATCGAAGTGTTTTTGCAGACCAATCGGTTTCGCTTGGGGGAAGCGCAGTACTGTCCTGTCGCAGGAGTGAATCTGGATGAGCCGAGTGCCTCGACGAGTGAGTTGCTGGGCCGAGCACGGGAGTTGCTAAAGGAAATTTATCGCCCTGGATTTCGCTATCAGAAGACAGGAATAAGCTTTGTGGGGTTGGTTCGGGAGGAGGGGATTCAGGAGTGTCTGCCTTTTGTCGG
This sequence comes from Methylacidiphilales bacterium, assembly GCA_040397425.1. Taxonomy (GTDB): domain Bacteria; phylum Verrucomicrobiota; class Verrucomicrobiia; order Methylacidiphilales; family Verrucolacustridaceae; genus Verrucolacustris. Next base: position 311 of record JBBAWA010000186.1, on the reverse strand, counting down.
GGCGAGAAAAGCGAGTTTGGTCGTTGATACGATTGTGGATCGGATCAATCAGAGGTTGGGAGATCGGAAAAATCCCGTGATTACGCGGGGCACGATGGGAACAAAGCTTTCGCCGCAAAGATGGCGGATGAAGAGTGGGTTGCGGTCGCCTGCCTACACAACCTCGTGGACCGATTTACCTGTCGCGGTGGTGGGAGAGATGAAACGGAAGAGGAATTAGCCTTCGGTAGATTGGGAGGAGAGAAGAAGGCCTTGGGCGATGAGCTGTTCGAGTGTGGCACTGACCGTAACCGATTCGCGGCTCAGGGTGA
>JBBAWA010000185.1:0-2070 GCA_040397425.1 Methylacidiphilales bacterium | reverse complement strand
ATTGCGGAGAAAATACGGGGGGAACCTTCAGCCGGGGGCTGGACGCGTTGGCGTCCATGCGCCGGCGGTTGGAACTGGAGCTGGTCTGGAGACCAGTCGCAAGCCGTGCGTAGCGTGTTGGGGGTGCTGGCGGCTTTGGCAGGCGCAGGTTGTACAGGCGTCTCGTTAGGCTGTGCCTGGTGGGTGCCCGAGCTCTCCATATTATCAGCAGTGGCGGCAACTTTTTGGTGGCAGGTGGCAAAGATGGCGTAAATAGAGGATTTTTAATTCCTGATTTTGGATTTTTCCCCGCGGTTGCGGGACACGCTCACGCGTGGATTTTGGATTTTTTGATTATTCCTGGGGTGCAGGTCATCGAAGTGTTGGGCGTCAAAAAGCAGCGGTATTGGGGGTGTTTTGAATCCGATAAGTAGAGATTTTCAACACTTAGAATCTGAATACAACATATAGTGTAGAAATGTAGGTTATACACTAGCAGGTGTATTGAATTGCAAGTTATTGGCATAAAGCGATTTATGGGGGTAAAAAAAGGCTAAAAAGCTTGACTTTCAACAAGTTATGCACATACTAAGGGTGTGCCGTTCGACACTCCCATCTTCATGTATTACTTTGAACCTTATAGGCATTTGGGCGGTCAAAGGTTAAGTCGTATGTATTTGGGTAAAAAAAATCTGCATCTCTTATTAGTCTGCGGGCTGCTTGGAGCAGCTCCGCTTTCGGCCGTGGAATTGAAGGAAGCAGAAATCACGGCCCTAAAAAACATCGTGGAACACGATACGGGTGAAGGGAAAGGGGCGGCTCCAGCCCACGCCAGCGAGAAAATTTATGAAAAATCGAAATTGAGCACGGCCGCTGCGTCGATGGCTGAGCTCACCTTTGCCGACACCTCCATCACTCGCGTCGGAGCCAACACCTCCTTTTCGTTCCAATCCAAAGAGCGGTTGGTCAAACTCGAAAAAGGAACCGTTCTCATCAATACACCGCCTGGAGCTGGCGGAGCGACAGTGGAATGCGGAGGAGTAACCGCGGCAGTCACTGGAACCACTTTCATGGCGAGTGTGGATGGGAACGGGAACAAGATGTTCGTCCTTTTAGAAGGCACGGAAGGAATGAGGGTAACCGCCGGAGGCAAAACGACGATTGTCAGGCCAGGCCAAGCTGCATCGGTGGGTGGTGGTGAGGGGGGTGGCAAAAAAGAGGACAGCGGTGGCGGCTCTGGCGAGAAGAAAGCAGGCGGTGATAAGCCTAGTGCGGATACAAAAGAATCTGGGGGAACAAAAGAATCTGGTGGAGATAGCGCAGGACCGGGCGACGGAGGAAAGCCCAAGGCTGCTGCTGCGGCACCTGCGGCCGATAAGGGACCTGGGGAAGGCAGTCCGGCTGGTGGGAAGCCACCGGCGGCTCCGACAGTTCAGGTTTTTGATGTGGATGTCCAAAAGGTCGTTGCCTCGACACCTTTGATTCAAGCCTTCGACAAGCCCCTGCCTTCTGCTCAAAAAATTCAGGCCACTGTGGAGGTCCAGCAGGCTAAAATGTCCGAGGGGAAAATGGAGTCGTTAGGGGTTGAAATTGTAGCGGTGAAAGCGGACGGGGACGTGCTGGTGGGTGCACCCAAAGTGGCGGCTGAGGCGCCCGCTAAGAAAGAGGAAGTGAAGGCGGATGCACCAGCCAAAAAAGAAGATGTGGTTGCAAAGAAGGAAGAGGGGGGGGGCGCCAAAAAGGAAGATGGTGGAGGAGCGAAGCCTGAGCCCAAAGCAGATGCCAAAATGGCTGGCGGGCCAGCCTCCGATAATCTGGACATCAGCACAGCCGCGGGTGGCACCGCGCCCGCACCCGCCCCGGCGGCGGCTCCCGCTCCCAAGGCGCCCGCTCCTGCTCCTTTTGTTTCAGTCCCAGCCACGGCCTCGATCGTTGGACAAATTATTAATGGGGCGACTAGGGCCCCGGATCCCACCCTAGTTGGACGCGCTCCGGAGGGAACCATTGTGATCGGCGATCCGAAGAATCCTTTCACGATCAGTCTGTCTACTGCTTTGAAAAATGCTGCACGGGCGGTGTTTACTGTAACGA
>JBBAWA010000184.1:0-2082 GCA_040397425.1 Methylacidiphilales bacterium | reverse complement strand
ACGCCTAGGCGAGATTCCACTCCTAACTTTCTCTCGCCCTCTTTACCCGGTTTCCGCTATGCCCATCCTATGCGACTTCGCTGGTTTGTCCGAGGAGACCTCGATGGCCTTGTCGGTCTCTTCATAGATAACCTTCTTCTTCTTTTTCTAATTCTATCTCTCGTCCCCCCCGTCTGCGGTATCCCCACCGAGATCGTCGTGTCCCACATCCTTCCCGCCTCTGCCCTCTCCATCCTAGTGGGCAACCTCTTCTACGCTTGGCAAGGCCGTCGCCTCGCCCTCCGTTCAGGTCGCGAGGACGTCACCGCCCTCCCCTTCGGAATCAACACCGTCAGCCTCATGGCCTACCTCTTTCTCATCATGGGCCCCCTCTGGCAACAAACCCATGACGCCGATCTCGTCTGGAGCGCAGGCATCTTCGCCTGCTGGGTCGGCGGGATTCTTGAACTCCTCGGCGCCTTCCTCGCCGATCCCCTCCGCCGCTGGCTACCCCGCGCTGCCCTTCTCTCACCCCTCGCTGGCATCGCCCTCACCTTTATTGCTATGCCTTTCGTTTTTAAAATCTATGCCACCCCCGCCATCGCCCTTTTACCCATGCTCCTCGTTCTTTTTGCTTATGCAGGAAAAATTCGCCTTCCAAGTGGCATTCCGTCCGGACTAGCCGCAATTTTTCTGGGCACCCTCGTCGCTTGGCTCCTGCAATGTTTTGGCCTCGCCCCTACTCCACCTCCCTCACCCACCTCCCCTCTTGGCCTCCATTTTCCCCACCCCGCTTTCGACAAGCTCCTCGCTTTTTTCCAACGCGAAGGCGTATGGGCCTTCTTCTCCGTCATTTTCCCCATGGCCCTCTTTAATGTCATCGGCTCACTCCAGAATCTCGAAAGCGCAGAAGCCGCGGGCGACCGTTACGCCACTCGCTCCTCCTTATCCGTCAACGGACTCTCCACCTTGATCGCCGCCTTCTTCGGTAGCCCTTTTCCGACCACCATCTACATCGGCCATCCGGGATGGAAAGGGATGGGGGCTAGAACAGGCTACTCCACCGTGAACGGAATTCTGATCGCCGCTCTATGCCTAACGGGTGCCACCGGACTTGTTCTTCGCTTTATCCCGCTCGAGGTCACTCTCGGCATCCTTCTCTGGGTTGGTATCGTCATCACAGCCCAAGCCTTTTCCGATACTCCCACCAAACACTCCCTCGCCGTCGCCGTCGGACTCATCCCCTGCCTCGCGGGTTGGGCCGCCCTTATCGTCGAGACGGTCGTGCGTGCATCCGGCATGCCCCTCGACGGGATCGCGGCAAAAACGGGCGGAGACTTAGTGCTTTCTGGTCTTTTTTCTCTTGGCCAAGGATTCCTCTTATCCAGCATCCTCCTTGCGGCCATGGTGGCTTTCGTCATCGATCACCGTTTCCTCGCCGCCGCCGGCATCGCGCTTCTAAGTGCTTCTCTGTCTCTCACCGGCTTGATTCACGGAGTCGCCATCACCCCAACAGGAGCCCAAGCCCTGACCGGTTGGTGGATCTGCCCCTCCTTTACTATCGCTTATGCGGCCACAAGCCTTGTTCTTGTCGGTCTATTTTTTCTCAATCGGGGCAAGCCCTACCAAGCGTCCTACCCATAACGGTTTTTCACCGAGCAGAACCGCCTCCTTGAAATAAAAGAAGAATGAAAACTCCCCCCAAATATCTTTGCCAACGCTGCACCAACTGCTGCCGCTGGCCAGGGGACGTAAAAGTCTCTGAAAAGGAGATCACCGCAATCGCCTCATTCCTGAAAATCGAGGAAGCCGAGTTCATCGGAACCCATACCCGCCTTCGCTCCGACCGCCGCGGCCTCTCCCTGGTCGATCAACCCGACGGAGCCTGCATCTTCCTTGAGGGCCAAGAGTGCCGCATTCAGCCCGTCAAACCCGAGCAGTGTCGCGGCTTTCCCAACGCCTGGAACTTCCCCGGTTGGCGCGAGGTGTGCGAGGCAACAGAAATTTAATCCTCCTTCACCCCAACCAAACGGAAAACAGGTTTCGTCCCCTTCCTTAACTCTAACCACGCAAACGACCGAGGGGCCCCCTTGTTCGCTAAAC
>JBBAWA010000183.1:0-2086 GCA_040397425.1 Methylacidiphilales bacterium | reverse complement strand
TTGGCAGGGGGGTGGAGGTGAGTCCTGCTGATTTGACGATATCCTCCCACTTCTGACCTTGGGCGAGTGCAACGTTTGCGTACTGGGTGAAAGATTGTGCGGATTGGGCGGCCATTTGAAGACGAGCTTGTTCAAGCCAACGTGTACGGATCTCGGTTGTTACCTCGGACAAAGGACGAGTACGGCCAGGCTGTTCATCCTTGAGGTTGAGGACGAGAAACCCATTTTTCGAGGGTAGATAGTCGCTTACAGGCTCTTCAGAAGAGAGCGCAAAGGCGGCGGCGGTTAGTTTGGGGTCTGTTTCACCAGAGAAGGGCGTTTCTGTTGGTGAGAAGGGGCCAAAGGTACGAACCGAAAGCTTGGCTTGTGCAGCTTGAGTGGAAAATGAGGGACGAGATTTTCCTTCAGGAACATTAAAAAACTCGGATGTAAAGGCGAAGGCAGCTTCCCCTGCTTTGTTTCGCTGTTCCTCGGAGGGACCAGTGGCTAGGAACTCGACGACTTCGACCGTACGGCGTGGTGGAAGTGCGAATTCAGCAACGTTCGCTTTGTAGAAACTTTCCAAATCCTCAGGCTTGGGCTCTGTTGGGGTAAGTTTCGATGGATCCCACCGCACGATTTGGGTGTGAACGGGTCCAAAAAGGCGTTGAAGTCTTTTCTCGCCCTCCTCTGGAGACACGAAAGCGGTGGAGGCTAGAGCGCGAAGTAGGGTATCAGTGCGGACTGAGTCGAGAACGGCTTGATTGAACCGTTCTGCGGTAAACCCTTGGGGGGATAAGAAGTTGGAATTAAATCTCTGGAAGATTTCTGGATCGTAGATTTTGTCTTTTTGAAATAGAGGATTCTTTTTGATGGTCGAGACAAGTTGGTCGGGTTGGGCGTCAATCTTTGCCTGATCGGCAGCTTGAATCTGAAGCAGACGAATCCAGGTTTGGAAATTGAGGAACTCGTTTTGATCGGCGGACGGAATACGGCCACTCTGGAGGGTGATTTCGAGTAGGGCTTGGCGTTGGGCGGCAACGAACTCATTTACATTCATGGAGTCGCCACCGATCTTTCCGACGATTTGAGAGGCGGGATCCTGTCCGCCTTGCGGGGTCCAGTTACCAAAAAAGATGAAGGAGACGCCAACGATGGCGAGAAGAAGGAGAAGAAGGCCTTTTAACTTATCATGTAGGAAAGTGATCATGATCCTTTTTGGCTTGCTAGGGGGGTGGGAGGGAAGCGCAAAATCAAAAAGATGCGAACGATCTTTCTGGGTTTTTTTCTGGGTATCATGTTTGTTGCCCTAAGAGTTCAAGGCGAGGATGTGCTCCGATTAAAAAATGGTGAGATTTTAAAAGGGCAGGCGATCAAATTTGATGAAGGATCCATGACATTAACCTTTAAGTTTGCTCAGGGTACTTTGGGGTATCCCTCGGCAGACCTAGCGGAGGTGACCTTAGAGGAGAGGTCGGGGATTGCGCAGGGCAGAGACGCATTTTCGAAAGGAAATTGGGAGGGTGTCGTGACGCACTGGAAGACTGCGGTAGACACTCTGCTCGGGGTGGATTGTCCTTGGGTGCTAGAGTGCGCGGGGGGGCTTGGCCAAGCCTATTTGGCCTTAGGGAAAGTTGCGGATGCAGAGGCTCTTTTTGGGAAAATGAAAAAGTTTTATACTCAAGGCCCGGCGGCCCTGCGTGCCTCTGTGGGATTGGCAGAGGCCACATCGGGTAGGGATTCAGGGGCTCTTCTTGAGAAATTGAAGGAGTTAGAGGGGCAACTGAAAGAGAGTTTGCGGCCCGTGCGAGCGGATCGCGAAGCTTTAGCGGAGTACTATTTTGCGCGCGGGGGGGCATTGGAGAAAAAAGGGGATTTGAAAAAAGCTTTAGAGGACTACTTGCGGGTTGAGGCCCTTTATCCCGAGCCTCCCTCATTGGGGCAACGAGCGGAGCAAAAAGCGGAGGCGCTAAGAAAAGCAAATAAAGACCTCGTCACGGAATAGGTCTTTTGAATAATCTATATCGATGAACACTCTTCGTTTCGCGAAATTCCAAGGATTCCTCATCGGTTGCTTGTTCGTAGTTCCCACTCTTTTGGCCTCAGA
>JBBAWA010000182.1:0-2140 GCA_040397425.1 Methylacidiphilales bacterium | reverse complement strand
TCGCAAAACCACTTCCGATCTCTTGGACCCATATCCGTCGCACGATTGACCTTCCCTTTCATCATCGTGATCCGTTCGACCGCATTCTCGTCGCCCAATGTCTTGCTGAAAAAATGACCCTCCTTACCGGTGACTCCCAACTTCGTAAATATTCCGCCATCAAAACTCTTTGGTAATCTTGATCGATTTCCCTTCCCGCTAAGAAAACATTCCATAGAGCCTTCTGTTGTTTCATCATCTTCCCATGTCCCCTCTCCCTGAAGCCTATGAAAAACTCCGCGCCCGAGGCAAAGACCTCGCCCTTCTCGGCGCCACCACAGGCCTCCTCAGCTGGGATCAGGAAACCCTCCTCCCCCCGAAAGGCCACTCCTTCCGCGCCGAACAGTCCTCCCTCCTCGCGGGCATCTCCCACCGGCTGGCGACCCACACCGACATCGCCCGCTGGCTCGATGAGTGCGAAAGCACTTCCCTCCCGCCCCACTCCCCCGAGGCCGCCGCCATCGCCCGTTGGCGTCACGACTACCACCGCGCCACTCGTATCCCCGCCGAGCTTGTCGAAGAAAACGAACTCGCCATCGGCCTTTCCCGCACCGCATGGGTCGAAGCCCGCAAAAACTCTCACTTCCCCACCTTTGCCCCTCACCTCGAAAGACTTCTCTCCCTCTCCCGCCAAATGGCCGACCTCTGGGGTTACTCCGACCAACCCTACGATGCCCTCCTCGAAGGCTACGAACCGGGTTGGCTGACTCGAGATGTGACTTCGCTTTTTGCCAAACTTCGCCCTCGCCTCGTTGCAATTGCCGAAAAAGCTTTCGCCCTGCCTCAACCACCCTCCCGTAAAACTCTCCGAGGCCACTACCCCCGTGTCGATCAGGAGAAATTCCTCCAACTTCTTCTTCCGAAAATCGGATTCGACACCAACGCAGGCCGCCTCGACTCCAGCACCCACCCCTTCTGCTCAGGCCTCGGCCCAGGCGATACCCGCATGACCACCCGCTACGACGAAAGCGATTTCATGGTCTCCCTCTACGGGGTCCTCCACGAGGCTGGCCACGGTCTCTACGACCAAGGTCTTCCGGAATCCCAACTCGGCACGCCACTCGGCCAAGCCGCCTCCCTCGGCATTCACGAATCCCAGTCCCGCCTTTGGGAAAACCGTGTCGGGCGCTCACGATCCTTCTGGAAATCCTGGTGGCCAGACTTCACCCGAGCCTTTACCGATCTACCAGGCCACAACCACGAGGATTGCTGGCGCGCTTCGAACGCCGTGGAACGATCCTTCATTCGTGTCGAAGCTGATGAGGTAACTTACGATCTCCATATTCTTCTTCGCTTCGAACTGGAAACCCAACTTCTCAAAGGCGACCTCTCTGTTCATGACCTGCCCGCCGCTTGGAACGAGCTCTTCGAAAAACTTCTCGGCTTAAAAGTCCCCGACGATGCACGCGGTTGCCTCCAAGACATCCACTGGTCCCTTGGCGGCTTTGGTTACTTTCCCACATATACTCTCGGCAATCTGACCTCCTCCCAGCTTTGGCAGGCTGCGAATCGGGATATTCCTACCCTCCCCACTTCTGTGGAAAATCGCGACTACCAACCCCTCCTTCGCTGGCTGCGAGAAAAGGTTCACTCCCACGGCCGTCGCTATCCCGCCGCAGAACTCGTCCAACGCGCCACAGGAAAAGCCCTCGACCCAGAAGCCCACCTCAAGGTTCTCGAATCCAAGGTTCAGGAACTTTCCCAATGATCCCCTCTAATCAGATTTCCCTCGTCATCAGCACTTATAATCACGTCCGCCCTCTCGAATTGTGCCTCGCTGGTTTTCGCAACCAAACGACTGCACCCATGGAAATTCTCATCGCCGATGATGGTTCCGCCTCCCCCACTCGCGATCTAATCGTTCGCCTCGCTCCATCCTTACCCTGTCCAGTCCATCACCTCTGGCACGAAGATAAGGGGTTCCGTAAGAATGCAATCCTCAACCAATCCTTGGCTGCTGCAAAAGGCGCCTACCTTGTGTTCACTGATGCGGACTGCATTCCTCATCCCAGATTTATCGAAGATCATGCCTCCTTAGCCGAGCAAGGCTTCTGGGTTCAAGGCCGGCGCTCTTATCTTAATGCCGCAGCCTCTGCCTCGC
>JBBAWA010000181.1:0-2145 GCA_040397425.1 Methylacidiphilales bacterium | reverse complement strand
CGACACTCCGCCTCCCCCACCTCCTCCCAACTACCCTTTCGTTTTTTCTGAAACTCTTCCAACACCTGCTGATAGTTGCGAACCGTGTGAGGCGATAAACCTCGCTCCTCCGCCAAATGCCTCAGAAAAGCGGCCAACTTGGGGTCGGCTGCCTCGATCGTGTGAGTTTTCAGGCTGCCGCACTCGCCCGGGCTTTGGCCGTTTTAGCGCTCTTGGGCTTGCGCGGTTCCCGAGGGGGAAAGTCAAAAGAGACTTTTCCGTCTTTCCACATCAGAAATGCAGAAAAGGGCCGCCTTGTCTTGTTGGAAATAAACTTTTCCAATAGGGCCGTCTTCCCATTTTTGAGAAGATCCTGCACCTCAGGAACAGTGATATCACGATTTAGAATCTTTTTCGAAACTTTGAACGTACACGTTGCTGGCTTTGCAACGCTATGCTCACAGACATACCGAAGTTGACTCATGAACATTTTTCCACTGCACGCTGGACACTGACCCAGCGACTCCTGCCCTGTGAAATCCAAAGTTCCCTCCTCCTCCCCCACGACCAGCTCGATCTTGCGACCTTCCCCCAATTTAAGACCGGCAGAAAAAGGCCTCCCCAAGCGACTTCGAAATCCATCCACTAATCCCATCGTACCCTTTTGCAACAATTCGAGAAATTCGTGAGCCTCAATTCTTCGGCCTGCCAAAACCTTTCGCACCGCGTACTGCTGATCCAGCGTCCGATACTCCCGCAAGGTCTCCTCGAACTCCTGGCCCGTTTGCGGGTCCTTGAAATCCAACTTGCGCAACACGTGATCCTTGTCCTGGAAGACCCGCGCCTTTTCCACAATGTCCCGAGTCACCTTTTGAATTTCTCGCATGAACTCCTCCCTCTTCATCCGTCCATGCTCCACCTCCTTCAACTTGTACTCCCACTCCCCTGTCATCTCAGGGGATTGTAAAATCTCGATTCCTAAAGCGTCCAGCGTCTCGAATAACCCGAACGCCTTTGCTGTCGGCACAAGTTCCCGCCCAATTCGACGCACGTACTCCTCCGAGATCAGTGTCTCGATGGTGGCCGCTCGTGTGGCAGGCGTGCCCAACCCCCGCTCTCCCATCGCCTCCCGCAACGCATCATCATCCAACGTTTTTCCTGCTCCTTCCATGGCACTCAGAAGCGTCGCCTCTGTCATTCGTGCTGGCGGCTTCGTTTGCAAACCTTCCGCCAAAATCGCCACTGTTTTAACCTTCTCCCCCTCCACCACAGGAACCAGCAACTTACCCTCCTCGCCTCCACCCTCCTCCGCCGCCTCCTTTCCGTATACAGCCAACCAACCTGCCTCCTTCAGAATTTTCCCATCCGTGCGAAAAACATGCCCCTCCACCCGTGTGATCCGATTCGTAACCTCATAAATGGCCTCAGGATAAAAAACCGCGATAAAGCGCCGCACAATGGCCGCGTACACCTTCATCTCGATCTCATCCAACTTGGCCGGAATCTGCTGGGTCGGAATAATCGCAAAGTGGTCACTTACCTTCGCCGTGTTGAAAACTCTCTTGGTCGGCTTCAGCCACCCTTTTTTCAGCACGGTTTCTGAAAACTCCCCAAACTCACTGCCTTTAAAATTCTCCAAGGTCGCCTGGGCTACCCCCAAATAATCCTCAGGTAAATAACGGGAGTCGGTACGCGGATACGTGATCGCTTTATGCTTTTCGTATAGGGCTTGAGCAATTTGTAGGGTCCTTCGGGCCGATAGACCAAAACGGCTATTCCCCTCCCGCTGTAGACTCGTTAAGTCATACAACAGCGGAGACAACTGACGGGAAGGCTTTTTTTCATCATGCACCTCCCCACTCTTTCCCTTACACTCAGCCACAATCTTCTCGGCACTTTTCTGATTCCACAAACGCTCAGGCCTCTGCTCCGCTCCTCGTTCCGAAACTTTCTGATCGGCCAACTTCTCGTCAAACCACTTTCCCTCATACTCTCCTGCTTTGGCTCCGAACGTGGCGTGCACCTCCCAGAATTCCTTTGGGACGAAAGCCCGAATCTGCTTCTCCCGCTCCACCAAAATACTCAGGGTCGGCGTTTGGACTCGCCCGGCCGTGGTCAGAAAAAATCCACCCCCCTTTGAATTCAATGCCGTTAAAGCCCGCGTGG
>JBBAWA010000180.1:0-2158 GCA_040397425.1 Methylacidiphilales bacterium | reverse complement strand
AGTCCATCCATAGATCAAACCTACCGCAAGACATCCTATCCAATTCACCGCCAAAGTAGCCCAAGGTATTTTTTCATTGGGATAAGCATGAATTACCCATGCGCCGACGGAAAAGCGCAGTAAAGAGGCAATCCCACCTCCTACCATCGCTGCAATTCCGTGACGGATCAGTTCGGAGTTCATTCTCGAAATAAACCCTTCGCATAAAGGACCCCCGAAAACCAGCTTCCCAAAACCAGGAGTACTCCCAGGGTCAGCTTTGAAAGATACGGCGAAAAAGCCGCAAGGAGGGTTATTTCTTCTTCCCGTTCGCCCACAGCTTGAATCAGGGTTCCGCAAAAGAGAAGAGTTCCACCGATTGCTACGGACATTTCAAAAAGGCCACGAAGCCTGCTGCCCATACGGAAAGTTCCTAAACCAGGAAGGACTGTAGCATTCAGCCCAAAACAGTTTCTGGCTGCCTCAAGATTAGCGAGAATCGGTGGCTCGGAAGATCTGATCATATGCACTCATGGTCGCGAGAAACGTGATAGGAATCGTAATAAAGAGACCTAACCCGAGGCAAATCATGCCGATCAGATTGATGCCACCCAAAAGAATGAGAAGCCCTACATAAGACCAAAAGTTTTTACGTACTCCATGCCAACTCAACTTTAAGGACTCCCAAAAGTCGGTCTCACTACAAGCCGCGATGGGAACTGCAAACGACCAACAAATAAAAAAATACATCATTCCAAGAAACCCTGCTAGCAAAGGCAATCCCATCCCGAGGATGAGACTCGGGTGTTTCGTGATTTCCTCCATTACCACTCCGGAGGCACCAAATAACGCCGCCGCAGGAATCAGGGACAGAAGAAATGGTCCGAAGGCAAGCAAGCTGGATACCGTGGTGGCAAGAAAACAGGGCAAGAAACGAGTTTTTACGATCTCCATTACATCTTGCACCCCCCTGGAATGACCGTGGATGACTTGATAGCAAAAGTTGTAGATTCCACCTAAAATTGGTCCATTGAGTAAGAAAGCTAAAAGAGCCCCAGCCAGGGGTATGCTATTGAGGAGAAACTGGGCCACGAATACTAAGGCGATAATTCCCGTAATTCTCCAAGGATCCTGTCGGTACACCTGCCAGGCTTGGTGTAAACAATCTCCTAAGCGGAGTGTGCCCGTGGCACTGAGGATCGAGTGCTTCAGTTCTCGCGAGATTTTAGGTGGAGAGGATGAGTGGGGAGGGAAAAACTCGGATAAATTACCCAAATCTTCCCACTTCGTGTTGCCCTCGCGCTTGATCTGAGTCCGCTCATCGGCCCTTCCCTCGCGAATCCAGCGATGCACCTCGTCAGAAGTCACAGGTCCATAAGTCTTTTTATCCCCACCGATAATCGAGTACATGATCACCATCATTGTAACGATTCACGCCTCTCACAAGTTCCTTTTTCTTATCCACATCTTAACCTCAATAAAAATGGGGTTTGGTTTACAAGCGAACCGGTGCGTTTCATAAAAGACCTATGCGCCCTACCTTGAGCTCGATTTCACTTCTCCTCCTGACGACTCTCTCGATCTATGGAGCTCCGGCGCTTGAAACTCCATATCAGCCTCTCGATTTTGATTCCCATCGGAGAAATCCAATTGAAGCAAAACGGAAGGCCTCCTATGCGGCCGAAGGTCGCGATCTTCAGTCGAACCTTATTGCAGGTAAAAAGGGTGGAAGATCCGATATATCAAAGGAAGCTGCCGATCTTTTTCCCAAGATGGAAAGCATCCCAATCAAAACGGAACCTCAGCCCCTCCCCACACCCCGAGAACTCACAGATCAGGTTACGGCAAGCCGTACTGGCCAGGACACGAAGGGGCGTATCGACCTGCTAGCTCGCGGCAAAGTTGCTAAAGAGCTGAACCTTTCCTCAATGTCGGAGAGCGAGTACGAGCTTTATGCGACCCAAAAGCAGAACTCTGAGCAGGAGAAGCCCGACAAACCAAACCTGCTCAACCCGATGCCAACCGTTACCAATGTAAAGACCGATGGCCCGGCTCATGCCTACTCAGTAAGCCAGGCTGGGGTGGGTGCACGCGCAAAGACAGGCTCAAACCAGAATCCTTTTGAAGATGTGGTCAAGTTCCTGCGTCTAGACCAGCCTGTAACTCACGGCGAAGACCC
>JBBAWA010000179.1:0-2194 GCA_040397425.1 Methylacidiphilales bacterium | reverse complement strand
AGTTTTGCAGGAAGTACGCTGGGAGAGTCGATTGATAAGACGATCGATATTTTGGAGGAGTATGGAAAGGCTCAGGGGGATTCGATTCCTCGCAATGTATTTCATGAATGCAAAGGATTGGCGATTCTCTCGATCTACAAGGCCGCCTTCATTATCGGGGCCGAGGGAGGGGAAGGTTTGGTGGTGATTCGGAAGGGAAACAAGTGGTCGCCTCCTTCGGGGATTTCGGCTGCGGGAGCGGGGGTGGGCTTTCAGGCGGGGGGCTCGGTGCAGAATTATGTGCTTCTGCTGAACACGGAGGAAGCGGTGAAGCAGTTTATGCAGAAGGGAAACTATACGAGCAGTGCAGGGGTGGAAGGCACAGCGGGTCCCGTAGGGCGGGAGTTATCGGCTGGCGTAGCCACCGTGAATGCCCCTGTTTATACCTACAGCTTTAGCAAGGGACTGTTTGGCGGAGTTTCGTTGTCGGGATTGGGATTTGCATCGGCAGATGATACGAATGAAAACTTTTATGGAGAGCGACTCAATCCAAGAGAAATTTTAGACGGCAAGGTGAAGAAAACGCCAGAGGCTGTGAAACGCCTATGGAAGACTCTCGAGGAGTTGGACAAGAAGCCGGAAATCAAGGGAAAGACACCATCCCAAGAGAGCAAGAAGAAGAGCACGAGCTAGAATTTTTATGGCAGACCCAGTAGAGCCAAAACTTCCTCCCGTTGTCGGAGAGTCCACTGCCGGTAAAGCGGTTGCGACAGGAGCTGCAAAAGCTGCGGCAGGGGGGGTGGCTAAGGTTGCAGCATGGCACACGATTTCGTTGGCGACGGCGGCTGCGCTGGGTTTGGGCGGGGGTGGATATTATCTTCATCGCGATACGAAAGCGCGGTCTCAGCTTACGGAGATGGAGCAGCAAGCGGGCGCTCTAGAGGATCGAGCAAAGAAAGCGGATTTAGCGAAGGAAGCTCTTCAAGCGCAGTTGGAGCAGTCCAAGGAGGAGATGAAGAAACTCTCGGCTTCCTCGTTGGAGTTGGAGAAGGCCAAATCGGAGCTGGCTAAGTTGAAGGATATCTCCGCATCGGAGAGAAAAGTTTTAGAAAAGAAGTTGGCGGACCAGCAATTGGCTTTGGAGAAGTTGAAGGCCACGACCGTTCCGACCGACCAAGAGCAGAGGCTGGAGGATGATTTAAAGAAGAAGCTGGCGGATCAAGATGTGGTGATATCTCGGTTGAAGGATCAGCTTAAGGTTACGGTGGCGAGTGAGATCCTTTTCCCGAGTGGATCGGCCGAACTTGCGCCGGCGGGTGCCGATGTTCTACGGAAAGTTGCAGCTGCGGCAAATCAGTCTCAGGATGAGGTGCGTGTCGAGGGGCATACGGATAGTGATCCAATCGCCCCTGTGCTAGCGCAATATTATCCGAGCAATTGGGAGCTTTCGACTGCGAGAGCAGCTGTGGCAGTTAGGACACTGCAAGCGACAGGAATGGTTCCGGCGGATCGCTTAGCGGCTGTTGGTTATGGGGACAGTCATCCGGTTGCCCCGAACGACACTCCCGAAGGCCGGGCAAAGAACCGTCGGGTAGAGATTGTTTTTAAGCCGATTCCGAAGCCTTAGGGAATCGCTGGAATTGGGCCTGCGGCAGGGTCTGCAGCTTCGGCCGTCTCAATGCTCAGAGGGCCGTCGTACCAAGTGACGCTGATCACCTCTTTGTCTGCGCGGTGAGGTCCATGGACAGTATTTTTAGGGGCATAAAAAAATGAGCCTGGGCCGTATTCGACATTTCCTTCAATCCACTTTCCTTTGAGGATAACAACCGACTCGGACGCTTGGGGGTGGCGATGAGCGGGGATGGTGGTTCCTGGGGCAAACTTACGGAGGAGAAACCTAGCTCCGTTTCCTGAGTCGTGTGAAAGGTGGGCAAACTCAACCCCAGGATAAGGGCCGGGCTCCCACATGGTTGTGTTGGGAAGACGTATAGTTGGGAACATGACTCGAAGGTGGAGGACGAGAATCCATCTGACAACCCTTTGCTCTTCGGTAGGATAGTGAAATGATCAAAAGTGTAGAACAACCGATCGATTATGGGCCTCTGTTTAAGTTGGCGGGTGAAATTGGGAAGGAGACGGACCTGAGCGGATTGTTACTGATGATTTTGAATAAGAGCCGGCCTTGGATTCAGGCCGAAGCATGTTCGATTTTCCT
>JBBAWA010000178.1:0-2214 GCA_040397425.1 Methylacidiphilales bacterium | reverse complement strand
TGAATGTTAGCGGGTATACGGGCTCAGATTCCCTATATCGCTCTTCGCTCCAGTATTCGGAGACCAAAGGGGACTATGGACTCCTAGTTGACTACGGGGCCTTGACAACCGATGGCTTTCGGGAATACAGCGCATCCCAGAGGCATCACATCAACTCTAAATTAGTTAGAAAACATGGCTCAGGGAAGACGAATTTCATTGTCAACATACTCGACCAGAAAAAATCTGAAGACCCAGGAAGTCGCACGCTATCCGAGTTTAAAGCCGCCCCTTATGCAGCGAATAATACTGCAGCATCAAACTCTAACCTGCTCTATAAGGCAGGAAAAAAATTCGTTCAATCAATGGCTGGGCTTGTCGATGAGCGCGCTATAGGCGATTCGCGCATCACAACTCGTGCCTACGTTGCTACGAGAGACTTGGATAACCCTGGGCGCTCAAACGTATGGTTCCTTATTGATCGAGTTCAATATGGCCTCGGCCTTGATTATCAGATGCCATTTCGGTTCTCGAATACAGACGCAACCTTCTCTTTTGGATTAGAAGGGGATCGTGTTACCGACGATCGCAGAGGAAGGACAAACACGAACGGTGTAATGGGCTCTTCAGATAACCGAAAAGAAGACAATATCGCTATTAACTATGGAGCCTATGCACGGGCAGACTGGTTCTTAGATGAAGGGCTATCACTTACAACAGGCATACGATTAACTCAGGTAAGGTTACAAGTAAGAGATTACTACTTAGGCGACTCCATTGACGGCTCGGGCAGTAAGACCTACTCCGGCGCAAGCCCGGTCATCGGACTCGTTCGCCACCTTAGTCCAGAGCAGAACCTCTTTGCAAATATCGGCCAATCATTTGAAACCCCAACGCTCAACGAGGTTCTCTACACTCCAACAGGAACAAGCACATGCAACAGCAACTGCAGTCGTAATAGCTTCTATGGCTTAAATGCGGCCAAGTCAACCCAGGTTGAACTTGGCTGGAAGTGGCAGCCAGAAAAACGAAAAGCAATTCGTGTAAGCGCTTTTTTTACTAAGACATCCGATGATATTGCGCCCGAGTTTATTACCGCCACAGGCGCAACATGGCAAAACGCAGATACCAAAAGGGTTGGTTTAGAGTTTTTCGCTGAGGGTCTGCTCTCCCAAAACTTTTCAGCAGCAACGAGCTTTACCTTACTACAGGCGAGCTATACAGAAGCTTTCACTATTCGCGGGAGTAGTGCCACATTCGCGTCGACTGTGAACAGTGGAGATCGCCTTACAAACGTTCCCAATGACAGGTTTCAAGCTGAACTTCGTTATCGCAGCAGTGAAATGGTCACAAGAGAAGTGCCACGATTGCAATCGGCATTGGAACTGGTGTCAGTCGGAAAAATTTATGTGCGATCAAACAACTCAGAGTCAACATCGCGTTATAACTTAGTCAATCTGAGTCTAACGTCTAATGCGGTACTCGGTAGTGGGACACTCGCTACCTATGCACGTGTTGATAACCTCACCGACAAACTCTATGTGGCCTCCACCATTGGAGACCAGGAATCCGGTCGCTACTACGAACCTGGAGCGCCCAGAAATTGGTTGGTTGGGTTTAAGTACACGCTCAAGCTGTAAGAATGAATTTAGGTCGAGGTGTCGAAAAATTCCGGGGCCTCAAGAGAAGCCGGGAAGATTCAAATACTCTTGAGTAAACGATCAACCGAGATTGCTGCTGCGTCTCTTGGCCAAGATCCTGGCCGAATTTAGTCCCGTGAGCAGCATGATGGGCCAAAGACAGGTACACACGAGCGCCCAGAAGATTCTTCCATCCAAAAAGCTCGTGACTTCAGAGACATCGGTCTTGGTCGGCCCCTCACTGAACAGATGGCGGACAGGGAAAGAGGCCATCCCAAAAGCAAAACCAAACAACATAAAGACAAAGACATAAGTATTCACGGCTCGCACTCCTCTTGCCTGTTATTTACGAGAATCTGGCTCCCATCACTCGCACACCCCAAGGCGCTCTCAACTGACCGCAAGCCGCGGGCAGTTGATCTAACCCTAATTGTCTAACGCTGTCTAACAAATAGTACATTACTAGTGTAACTCTTACTAGACATCAAGGTGGGGTTCTTAGTGTCGTTGCGGGCCTACCGGCGGGTTTGTGACATCCTCACCTGCCCATCAGCTCTTCTTAGCGTGGTTCAAGGCGCCAGAGCTTTCCATCCGA
>JBBAWA010000177.1:0-2264 GCA_040397425.1 Methylacidiphilales bacterium | reverse complement strand
AAAGAAGGATGAATATTAATCATCGCACCACCAAACCGGCTCAAAAGAGGCCTCTTCACCACCCGCATGTATCCAGCCAAAATCAAAAGTTCCACCCCCGCCTTCACCATCTGTTCCGCCAACCCCTCCTCAATCTCCTCCTCAAGTTTCGTCCGATATTTTCCCTTGGGACAAACCACCGTGGGGATTTCCCTCTTTTTCGCCTCTTCCAAAATCTTTGCGTCCGCCTGATCGCTCCCCACCACGACAAACTCCGCCGCAACCTTCCCCTCCGCCACCGCCGCCGCCAAAGCAACGAAGTTGCTACCCCGCCCCGATCCCAACACCCCCAGCTTGAGTCTCTTCACGCTTTCAGTTTCTGCAAAACGGCTGTCGTCGATCGACCTGGCGTTAACGGCAATACTTCGACTTTTCCCCCGCCTCTCTTGACAACCCCCACTTCATCCTGATCCAACTGCTCCTCCCGATAATCGCCCCCTTTCACATAAATATCCGGTCGAACACCCTCCAAAAACCTCGTTGCACGTTTCTCAGGAAAAATCACCACGGCATCCACACAGCCCAGGGCCGCAACGACCTCCGCCCTCTCCACTTCCCCGTTGATGGGTCGACCGTCTCCCTTCAACTCCCCCACGCTCTTGTCTCCGTTCACTCCAACAACCAGAACATCTCCTCGCCTCCTTGCCTCCTGTAGAAAACGCACATGCCCTACATGCAGTAGATCAAAACATCCATTGGTCGCTACGACTCGACGCCCGGCTTTTCGCTCACCCTCTCTCCATGGCGAAAGTTTCTCCCAACTAAGAATCAATCCCATATGCACACATCTTGACCCGCCCTTTAGGACTCGCAACATCTAATCAGAAAGGCTTTTGTGCAACTTTATGGATTTTGACTGGTCCGCATACTCGTCTCCAGCCATCTCACCGCAAGAGGTGCAGGAAAGTTTTGAAGACCCTTTCTGCCTTCGCATTCTACCCAGTAGTGGCCCGCTGGCCGAACACTCTCGCTTTCTCTGCCTTGGGAAAAGCCTTTCGGGCAAATCCCTCTTCTCTCTCTACAGCTCCGATGGACGCCGCATGCGCCCCATCGCCAGCCGATCCATGACTCAACACGAAACCTACTTCTACGATCGCAAAGCCAAGGAATCCCTATGAGCGATCTCAATCAAATTCGCCAGTGGGAGGAAATCCCCTTCTTTCCCAATCCAAAAGAGGAAGCCAACTACTGGGCCAATCACCAGCTTAACCCAGCTCTCCTCGCCGCGTCTCTCTCTCGAACCGAGGGTCAAGAGTCCACCTCGATTACCCTCCGAATGGATCCGCGGATGCTCAGCCGCCTCAAACGCCTCGCAGCTCGCCGATACCTCAACTATCAATCCATGATCAAGCAGTGGCTGGCCGAGCGAATGGAAAAGGAAAATCCCGAAGCCTAGCCTTACGCCACACGTAGCCCTGTAATCCCACCCATCTCAAAAAGAAGCTCGTATATTTCTGCCAACCCGTCCGAAAATTCCTCCGCCACCGAGCTGACGCACTGCCTCACCGCAGCAAAACCCTGCAACTCACCCGTCGAATCATATAAAGGGATAAAATCAATCCTCCATCTCTCCCCGCCTTTTTTCCCCTGTCCTGTTGTTTGACACGCGTTCCCCGACGCCAAACACCTCAATACTTTCATGGCCTCCCGACGCGCCATTTTAGCACCTTGCCATAAAATATTTACTGGTGCGCCTATCATGGCCCTTGGCATTCCACCTTCCCAACAGATCTTTAACTCACGATCCAAAATAGCCACCGCATGTCCCGACTTACGCAACGCCCCAACTAACAGCTCCTGGATGGTACTCATTTGCGTTCCAATCTACATTTGCTTGCTGGTACTTAATGTAAATATAAATTTATACTTATTAACAATACTTAAGTTACTCTATAATAGATATTTATATGTTCATTTTGGCTGAATGCGAAATAGAGGAACCTACTCCTTTCGTTTTAGAGCAAAAACTTCTACTCTTACCTGATGTCCCCTAGCTCAGGCTCAAATTCCTTAAGCTGGAAATTGCCTCACGCCCGCCGCACTAAACTCATCGCTACTCTCGGCCCTAAACACACCGAATCCAACGCCCTGTCCCAACTGATCGATGGAGGAGCTGAAATATTTCGCCTCAACATGTCGCACGCAACCCACGACTTTGTTCGTCAAGTCACCCCAAAACTTCGTTCCCTAGCCGCAAATCGGGGTCAGGAAATCGCCATCCTTCT
>JBBAWA010000176.1:0-2282 GCA_040397425.1 Methylacidiphilales bacterium | reverse complement strand
CAGCTCCAGCGCCCCCTTCCCCACCTCCTTCGGTTTTTCAGGAGTTCCGTACGAAAGGTACGTGGCCTCAAAACCGTAATCCCTCCGATACCTCTCCACCACCGTCTGATTGTCAGCGATCACCACATCGCTCAACTTCGTCGCCCACGACTCGCTCCACTTCAGCCACGCACGAGCGAACGGATGCCACTTCTGCCTCCGAAAATCGTCCCCGTCCACGTTCACGATTACCCGACTGCCCGCCAGTTTTAGGATGCCTGCCAAAATCGAGTTGCCGACCCCACACAGATACACCACGTCGAACTTTCGCACGGCCGCATGAATCACCGCCAACAACGTGTGCGTGATCGTCTCCGTGCTCTTCGTCCTCAAGCTGGGCAGGTAGGCGACCTTCATCCCTCGCACCTCTCGTGGACGATCCGGATACAGGTGCGCACGATTGTAAACCGTCACGGCGTGACCCCTCTTCGCCAACCTCGCCCCCAACTCCTCCACCAGCGTCTCAAACCCCGAATACCTTGCGGGCACTCCACGACATCCCAAAAACGCGATCGACACCCCCTCCTCCCGCCTTGGTGGCTCCAATCCCACACAACTCAAACCATATCGCCACAAAAACCGTGTGTTGTTTCGCAGATATCTGACCAGCAGGCGACGCGGCTCCTGAATCGTTCGATACAACCACTCGAACCCCGATCGCTGAATCCACCTCGGGGCTTGCTTGACCACCTTCGAGTGAAAATCAAAGGCCGCACCCACCCCACACATGACAGTGGTTTCAAGCTTTGGCAAATATTCCGCCATGAATCTTTCTTGCTTGGGGGTACTTAATCCAATCCAAGTCATGTCGGGCTTCAATTTATGAAATTTTGCCTTTAACTCCTCTTCTTGATCTGGAGACAGCGGCCCAAAAGGCGGCGTATAGTGCCCTACAATACGAATTCCTGGAAATCTTTCCTCCAATCTTTTTTGGAGCAGCTCCGCAACTCCAGGCCGACCTCCGTAAAGAAAGTGGGTGAATTTCCCGTTTTTGGTCGACTTGGCCATCTCTAACATCAGGTCGGGGCCATAAACTCGATCCACATCGTGATATTTTTTGATCCAACTCACCCAGACCATCGGCATGCCGTCCGGCGTTGTCAGAAAAGATTCGTTCAGAATCTTGCGGAATCGGGAGTCATCCTGCGCCTCGATGACTCCATGCACCCCCGTGACACAGATGTACCCCTTTTCCTTTTTTTCTAGCCGGAACAGAATCTCTCTCTTTGCCGAATCGAGATTGATAGCACTGATCCCTACTCCCAATACATCCACTCGCTTGCTCTCCATCGCCATCAACCCATTTTGCCTCGTCCTGATCCCCTCTTCCAGCCTCAAGCTTCTTCGCTCAAACCTAGGTAGGGCGCATCATCCCTGATGCGCCGGCTCAAAACCGTCTCGTCGCCCCAATCCGAAATTCAAAATTCAACATTCAAAATCATTCCCCCCTTTATCCCTGAACCCCTAATCCCCTCCTACTTCATCTCCCCCTCCGAAACTTGCGCCATGGGCTTCAGACAATGGCTTGGCCCGCGCCCGAATAGTCAGGCTCATCCAAGCCGTACGCCCTCTCCAACATGCTCAATGACAGCTTGGCCCAATCTTTATTTTCTCCAGCATCCCCCGACTCGAATATATCCAAAACGACCCTACTTCCGGCAGGCATGCCTAAAGGCTTTTTCAAAACCAGATGCGTCGCATCACTCACCTCGGCTTCCATTCTCATCACTCCACTCTAATCCGCCTTCCCCAGCCGTCAATCCAACCTCCCTCACCCCTCTGAATCACCCGACCGGCGTCGGGGCCGCGAACGCGGGGCCTTAACCCCTAACCCCCCCCTACCGCATCTCCCCCTCAATCCACTTGTACGTCTTCGCCAATCCATCCTTCAGCTTCGTGCTCGGCTCCCATCCCATCAGCTTTTTGATCAATGTATTATCACTACTCCTTCCCCTAACTCCTTTCGGTGCTCCCAAATTATACTTTCGCTTTAACTTCACCCCCGCAATCCCCTCCGCAATATCCACCAGCTGATTGATCGAAACCATCTCGGCACTGCCCAGGTTAATTGGTTCCCGAATCTCGCTCTCCATAATTTCGGTCGAGCCCTTGATGCAATCGTCGATGTACATAAAACTCCGCGTCTGCTCCCCATCCCCCCAAATCTCAATTTCCCCACTTTTATTTTTCTGCGCCTCAATCACCTTTCGACAAATCGCCGCCGGCGCCTTTTCTCTGCCCCC
>JBBAWA010000175.1:0-2290 GCA_040397425.1 Methylacidiphilales bacterium | reverse complement strand
TCCTTCCCAGCGCGTTGGCTGTCATTACAACCCCCCCCTCCCCATCGGCGTAGTACGGTCGGCCCTTAGGATCGGCCTGGGCATCGTAAGCGTCCAGGTTACGGGTAAAGTTATATTTCCAAATCGAGTTTAGGGCGGAGCGAGTAGTGTTCTCGTTGAGCACCCTTCCCAACCCCACCTGCCACGCCCAACCCTGACCCATCACCTGGTCGATATGCACAGTCTCGTACGCGCCGAGTTTCTTCGGGTTTTCCGGATCGGGAATCTGGATGAACCACTCCCCGTTAAACAATTTTGCATCCATGGCGGCCCGTCCCTTTTCCGCCCGCTGCCGGCAATCAGTGGCAAACTCCTTGTCTCCTATTTCGAGCGCCATCTGCTCCCCAGCCTTCAGCGCGGCGATGTAAAGACTGCTGATCCAGGGAATCACCCCATGCCACGGCTCGTCCAACGTGGTCAGCATGGGGGTGTCTAGCAACCCATCCCCATCACGGTCACAAGAGTTGGCGTACTCAATCGACTTTTTCACACGCGGCCAGAGTCGCTTGAGCATCTGTTCGTCCGGGTTGGTCTGATGTGCCCGCAATACCGCCAGGATTACGCCGCAATGGCCGTCAATCGCACTGTCCCCGCCCATTTCACCCCGATAGGCCATCGAGCCATCGGGTTTAAAGCCGAATCCATACCAGACCCGTTCGATCACGTCCTGCTCCAACTCTGGGAACATCCGAGCATGGGCCTGGGCATAATGCCAAACGTGGTTGGGATGGCCCCAACAACTGCGAATGCCTTCGTAGGTGTAAAAACGCCCATCGCCAAAGCGGTAGCAGGTCGGTGAAGCCAAGCAGCCAAGCGGGATGAAGGTTCGCTCAAGGAACCAGTAAGGCAGAGTCGAGTCGTACCAAGTATGGTTCCAGAGTCGTGTCATCTCATCCAGACGATCCGCTTTCTTGGCGATCGCCTGGGCTACTTCCGCAGCATTTTTGAATCGTTTCCCATATTGAAAGCCCGTCTCCGCCCCCCTCACGGTTTCGATGGTGTTGGGGAAATGCCAAGCGATCACAAAAGGCGCAGTTCCGGTCGTCCCCGGGGCGAGGTTTACTGTTTGGGTCACTCCGCCGATCAACGGCTTCCCGACAGGCGAAGCCGCTGCAGCAGGTCCAGAGGCGCTGAAAACCGACTTCTCAGAAGGAACAGCGAGTTCCGCACTTGCACGGCAGGGATTCTGCCCGATTGCCGCCAACGCCATGCTCCCCCAATCGCGCTGCTTTTCCAGAGGAGTTACGATGTCCCGGAACTCAATTTGGTCCACGCTGACGTGTCCCCAGCTACCAGTGACTTGGTCGACCACCTCGAGTCTCGCCGTTTTGCCCTGCAAACCCGTGACATCAAAAGTGGCCTCGCGCATGGCACTGCTGGTCGGCCCACCCGCGGTATGGACCACCTTTCCATCGACCAGAAGCCGCACGGCAGTATCCGCATGCCCACCGCCGCCGATAAGGAAAGTGATGAAGTTACGTTCAATGGTGAAGGGTCGGCTGATCAGCTTACCCGTGGCAGCATCGCGCGTGACCGAGTCCTTCCCCGGATCGGGTGGCACAGACATATCACCAGGGGCCGAAGCGTGACTATTCACCGCTCGGCTTCCCTTCATGCCAGTTTCGCCAACATGGGCCGGAACCTCTGCTTTGGCGATTGGCCCCTTGCCGAAGGCCGTGCCTTCGACTTCCCAGCCTTCGTACGTTGCCTTTTCAAAATCCTCAAAGACGATGTCAGGACGTGCCGGTTTTCCGCCCGTGGGATCCTTGGCTTGGCTAACCACCATGGCCAAGCCCTTCTCCGAAACGATCGAGTTAGTCCGCAGGACGCCAGGATAAGCTCTGAGGGTGTCGATCAGAACCGGGTTTTCCAGCCAGCCCCCAATCTCAGCTTCCAATGCCTGCTTCGAGATGTTTTCCACCCGGTACCGCATGATGACTGCGGGATAGCTCGAATCTTCGTAGTTGAGCGGGATGAATGGCGAGTAGGCCTCCAGAGTCACCTTGATCGGACAATCCGGATCCGCATAAGTCACCGTGCCGAACGGATACGCTCCGATGAAAACCACTTCTTTCCAACCCTTTCGATCGAGGGTGCGAATCTGCTCTTTCCCATCGATCGTGACTTTTAGTGCAAATCCCTGGGCGAAGGGGGATGGTTGGTCTCGGATCGGATCGATGTAATTTCCCCCCTGCCAGACTTCGATTCCCTTCGGGCGCTGGTGCCAGGAGCGATCCTTGTACTGGATCAT
>JBBAWA010000174.1:0-2331 GCA_040397425.1 Methylacidiphilales bacterium | reverse complement strand
AAAAGTGGGATCTGACAGCAATCGATCTCAAAACGAGCAGAACCCAAGAAGAGGCCACTAAAAAAGAGGCCGAAGAGGCTAAGGCAAAGGTGCAAGAGCTAAGCCTCACAGCAGAAAAACTCAATAAGGACCTCAGTTCCACGAAAAGCGATCTCGATTCCACAAATTCAAAACTCAAACTGACCGCAGAGCAGTTGCAAACCTACACAGACGAGCTCAAAGGCAAAAAGCCGGCTGAGCTCTTTACTGAACTCAACGAACTTTCAGAAAAAACAAAAGTGGCTGAATCGGAAAACAAATTGCTCGCAACCGCAAAAACAAAAGTAGAGGAGGAGCTCAAGAAACTCCGCACTGAAATTGAAATGACGAGGCCAGGCAGCACGAAATCTATTGCCCTGTCAGGAAAAATCGTCGCTGTGAATCCCACTTGGAATTTTGTCATCATCGACCTTGGAAAGAATGATTCGGTCGTCGAAGGCCTGACGATGGTTCTCTACCGCGGTGATAAGATGATCGGCAAAATAAAGACCGTCACTGTAGATGCCCAAACTTCCGTAGCTGACGTTCTCCCGGGCACCCCCGCCTCTGCGATTGAAATCGGGGATCAAGTCGTTTATTAGTCGGGGATGACAAAATTCGGTCCTGCACTCCTCTTTTTAGCCCTACCTCTCTTCCTCTCCTCATGTGCGTCAGGCGGAGGCGGCAAAAATGCCGACGGCACGCCCAAGGACGAACAAAGCGTTACGACGACCCCTTGGAATAAACCCGCCTCGTGGGAGGGCGGTTCGGGGATTCCAGGGATGGGCGGATCCCGCTAGTTTGAATCTCAATAAGTCGCGCCACAGCGCACCTTTTTCCTGCTGAGGCGTATAAGCCCTATCTTAAAAATAGAGTGCTGAAAGTTTTTCGTTGTCCTATCGCCGAATCAAAACTTCCGCGATCTGTACTGCGTTCCAAGCCGCTCCTTTGAGAAGCTGATCTCCGCTTACAAAAAAAGCGATAGCATGGGGGTCTCCCTCCACCTCACGCACTCTTCCAACGAGAACATCCAGTTCACCCGATGCCTGACTCGGCATGGGGAAAAGATTATTCTTCGAATCATCCACGACCCGTACCCCCTCCGCCTTGGCCAGAACCTGCTTTGCCTCTGCAACGGAGATGGGCTTGAGAAACCTCGCCACAACCGCCTCCGAATGCGCTCGAGGTACGGGGACACGGACGCAGGTGGGGACCATCTTTAGTTTTGGAAGGGAGAAAATCTTCCGCGTCTCCTCCACCATCTTCTGCTCCTCCTCGTTGTATCCGTCCTTACCAATCGGACTGTTGTGCGAAAATAGGTTCATCGCCAGAACATGAGGAAATACGTCCGCCTTCAACTCTTTTCCTTGAGCATAATCCCTTGTCTGCTGATCCAGTTCGGCCATTGCCTTAGCACCCGCTCCACTGGCCGACTGGTACGTGGCTACCACCACGCTCTCCAACCCAGCCTTTCGATGCAACGCGGCCAAAGCAACCGCTAAAATTGCCGCGGAACAGTTTGGGTTCGCAATCAGCCCCGGTTTTTTTTCCAAAAGCTCTCCATTCACCTCCGGAACCACCAGAGGCACCTTCGGATCCATCCGAAAAGCGGAGGAGTTATCGATCACAACGGCTCCCGCCTTGATTGCCACAGGAACGAACTCCCGAGATCGGGTTGCCCCTGCACTGAAAAAGGCAAAGTCCACTCCTTCGAATGCGGAGGCCTCCAACTTGCGTACAACGTGGCCTTTTCCAGAAAACTTTGTTTTGGCTCCGGCAGACCGCTCGCTCGCCAAAGGCACAAGTTCAGATACAGGAAACTTCCGCCTTTCAAGGACACGAAGAATCTCCTGACCGACCGCCCCGGTCACCCCGACAACAGCGACTCGATATGCCTGTTTTGCCATCCCCCAACCCTACACTTCGTCCTACTTCCACTTCAAACCTTCCTCTACTCAATCGATTGAAAATTCGATGACACAGCCACCCTCTTGACCTCCCAGACTTTGCCCCTACATATAAGACCAGTTCTTTCCCTTGGTGGAATCAGGGAAGGCCGTGTGAACCGGCCACAGTTGCGCTGCGGTATCGGGTGACAAATCCCCATGCGAAAGCATGCCAATCTGGATGTTTTGTCCTGCAAACACAGGCCATTACGGAAAGGTGAAGGCGGGGAGGAGGCTAGCAACCCGGAGTCCGAACATCTGCCCGCCAAGGCTCATCGATCCCCTTTCGCAAGAAAGGGGCAAACCCTCATCGCAAAAATGAAGGGCGAGAGTCCGGATGCCCGCATCCCGTGCGGACCCGTCTGGC
>JBBAWA010000173.1:0-2338 GCA_040397425.1 Methylacidiphilales bacterium | reverse complement strand
CGATGGAGCGGACAAGGTCCGTGAACACGGAGAGCCTGGAGATGCTCCGCCGTGCCGTATCCACAATTCTTTGAAAAACCATACATGGGATATAACTGACCAAATTGCAAAAGGGTTCGGTCTCGTGAAACTTTTGCGACCACAGAAGCTGCAGCAATCGATGGACAAATCCCATCCCCCCCCACAACAGCTACGTGCTCTTTTCCTAAATGCTTGGCAGGCAAACCATCCACTAAAATCACCCCCGTGACGTCTCCTAACCTCTGCAAAGCCCGTGACATCGCAATTTGACTGGCTACCAAAATATTATGCTCCTCAATTTCTTCCAAGGAGGCCTCCCCCACAGCCCACCTTCCCATCTCTCCATCCGTCAGTCTTTCGAAAAGGCCTTCTCTTTTCTTGCGGCTTAGCTTTTTTGAGTCATCCAAACCCTCGAGTTCCACCCCACTTTTATGAAACTGATAAGCTGCCGCTACAACGGGCCCCGCTAACGATCCCCGACCCGCCTCATCTACTCCGACTGTTGCGGATGTACCCGCCAACAAAATCTCTGATTTCCAGAGAGGAGGAATTTATTTTTTCTTTCTGGCTTCGACCACTTCCCGCACAGCCATATCAGAGCGACCACGCAGGTAGAAAAGTTTGGCCCGACGAGGGTTACCCTTGGTCTCCACCTCGACTTTTTCAATCCGAGGAGAGTGCAAAGGGAAAATACGCTCCACTCCCTCTCCATAACTGATGCGCCGAACGGTAAACTGCTCATTCAATCCCCGCCCCTTGCGCGCGATCACAGTTCCGGCAAAAAGCTGAGTCCGCTCCTTATCCCCCTCCTTCACCTTGGTGAAAACCTTGATCTTATCGCCTACACCGAAACCGGTGCGGCCTTCTTTGAACTGCTCTTTTTCAATCGTTTCGATGATCTTTGCGCTCATTTTTTTATCTCCTTAGGAGGGGTAAATCCTGCCTGCTTTTTCTCCTCAAGTAAATCTTCTCTTCGCTCTTTCGTCCGTGCCACGGCTTGGCTCTTCTGCCACTTCAGAATCTCCGCATGATGCCCCGAGAGCAACACCCCAGGGACCTTCATTCCCCGAAACTCCTCAGGTCGGGTGTACTGCGGCCCTTCCAAAAGCCCTTCCCCCTCAAACGAGTCCTCCCCAGCAGAATCCTCATTCCCCAACACCCCCGGAATCAACCGCACCAGCGCATCAATCATGGTCAACGCCGGCAGTGTCCCATTACTTAAAACGTAATCTCCGACTGAAATCTCCTCATCGATCCATCCCTGCCGAACTCTCTCGTCAATTCCCTCATAATGCCCGCTGACCAGCAGCAGGCGACGGTGCTCCTTGCCCAACTGACGAACTTTCGCCTGATCCAAGCGAACTCCCTCTGGCGTCAAGTAGATCACCCTGGCCCGATCTTCTCCTTCGCCCCGCAAATGCTCAATCGCATCCACCAGAGGTTCCGCCTTCATTACCATTCCAGGTCCTCCCCCAAACGGACGGTCATCCACCGTGTGGTGCTTGTCTTTCGCGTAATCACGAATCTGGTGCACACGGATCTCCACTAAGCCCGCACGTTGCGCACGTCCCAAAATACTTTCCCCCAGCACTCCTTGCGCCATCGCAGGAAAAAGGGTTAAGAGATCAATCTTCATGAATCGTCCCCATCGAATTCCCCGTCCTCTACCTCGACAGATACGTGACGCCCATCTCGGCTCGCCGCGTTTAAAAGAGACCGAATCGCCTCAATCGTTCGTCCATTACGGCCGATGATTCGGCCTAAATCCTCAGGGTTAACGCGAATGCGAAAGAGAAAGCCCCGGTCGTCCGAGGTCTCCTCTACATCTACTTCGTCGGGATGGGTGACGAGGCGACCCAGGACAAGTTCCAGAAAATATCGCATGGGAATCCTGTCCTCACCGGAAACTTACGCCTTCGGCGCACGCCGCGCTTTGCGGATGAAACTGGCCACCGTCTCGCTCGGTTTCGCCCCTTTACCTACCCAGTGATCAATTCGATCCAGTTTGAGCTTCATGCCCTCATCCTTCCCCATTGGATTGTAGGTTCCCACCAGTTCAAGAAAACGACCATCCCGCGGACTTTCTTTGTCCGTCACAACCACACGAAAGTAGGGACGATTCTTTTTTCCCTCTTTCCGCAAACGAATCACCACCGCCATAAGTTTATCTCCCGTACCCCGCCAACGTGGTGCTCTGCGGCCCCTAAACAAGGGCGATTTCGCAGAACGTCGACGAACTTAAAAACATATCGAAACCCCAGCCCTCTTCCAAGGACAAAGTCCTTCCCCGCTAACTCTTTCCGACCGCAATCGCCTC
>JBBAWA010000172.1:0-2355 GCA_040397425.1 Methylacidiphilales bacterium | reverse complement strand
ATGTCCCTCACGTTTGCAGAGGGGTGGATCTACGCTAGGGGCAGCCCCACTTCGGGCGCCCCAGGATCGGTAAGAATTACCGACGTACGGGGAACAACCACCTCGGGAGCGAAGATCGACACCTACGCGATTCCGGCCTGGTCGAACCTGGCCTCGGTTGGGGTGAATGACACCCCGACTGGAGGAGTCGTTCAGTCCGGTTCGGCAATAATTACTGCTACCGGATCGAGCCTTGTGATCGATCAGGCAAGCGATACCGTGTCCTTATCCTGGACAAGTTTCAATATCGGAAGCTCTGCCTCGGTGACGTTTAATCAGCCAGACCGAAATTCGGTGGCGATTAACCGGATCGGGTCAGCCTCGCCAAGTCAGATTCTGGGTCGCTTAAGTTCGAACGGCCAGATTGTTTTGGTGAATCCCAACGGGATAATTTTTGCCAATGGCAGCCAGGTGGATGTGGGCAGCATCATGGCCTCGACCTGGGAGGTTGTCCGAGAGCCGAACGCCTCGGGCGCGAGCTATGAATTTTCCGGGGCGGGCCCCGGCGTTGCCGGTCGTATTGATCAGGCCGGTCAGTTGACCACGGCCGCTGATGGATATGTACTATTTGTAGCACCCCAGATTTATAACTTTGGCCAGACCCAAACCCTCGGGGCAGGGCACATCGCCATGTTATCTGCCAGAGAGGTCGATGCCCAGGTATCGGCATCCGGGCAACTTGTTTCTTATCAGGTCACCTCTGGAGTTAACGATTCCAGGGTCGTGAATACAGCAACCGGTAGCATGGTTACCCAGGGCGGGACCATCGCGCTTTCGGGCCGGTCTGTGGATAACTTACTGTCTGCATCCAAAATCGATCAGTATGGATTGCTTGACGCTAGCAACTTTAATGGGGCTGGTGGCAGGGTGATTCTGGATGCCGATGCGGTAGCTCTTGCCGCCAATAGCGACATTCTGGCAACCGGCACCACAACCGGTGGCGCGGTTGAAATCCTTGCTCGGTCCGTTTTGGCCAAGGGGGATGTCAACGCCTCAGGCGCTCAGTCGGGAGCCTCACTATATATATATAGTGAAAAATCATTCGTGGCCCAGAACGCAACCCTGGCTGCGAACGCGAGCCTCTCCCAGGGTGGCCAAATCAAGGTCGTTTCTCAGGGCACAATCGATATTGACGACTCGGTCCTCTTGGCAAACGGCGACACCGACGGCGGGCTAATCCGGCTGATGGCCGAGCCCACCGCATTTACTCAGAGTGGTCTGGTCTCGCAGACTCTTGGGTTGGTCAACGGCACCCACCGCTTTAATCCCACCGGACCGCCAACCGGACCGCCGGGCGTAATCGCTCAGGTATTGATTTCCGGGGCAAGCAGCCTCTCGGTCAATGGCAATAGTGGTAGTGGCGGTAAAGTCGTGATGACCGGCGACGAAATTCAAATTAGTGACACATCAGCAATTTATGCCACTGGCGGAAGTGGCGGCGGTCACGTCAGAATCGGCGGCGACTGGCAGGGCGGAAACGACTCAAGTCTCTGGGTCGAGGCACAGGCCCTCTATCAATCCAACTATGTATTAGTCGACACCAATGTGGTGATCAATGCCTCGGCCATCTCCAATGGTGATGGTGGTCGGGTGGTCGTCTGGTCGGACATTAGTAATCCAAGTTCGGAGACCCTAGTAACTGGAACGATTTTCGCGAAGGGCGGGTCGTCTGCGGGTAACGGCGGAAATGTCGAGACATCCGGCTACGACGCACTCAGGTCTCTTGGGGCGCGGGTGGATACGACGGCAGCTTATGGGGAAACCGGCACGTGGTTGGTCGACCCCTATAACTACGTCATTGGCTCTAGCGAGGCAGCTCAGGTGGTGAGCGCGCTTGGCACGAGCAACCTCACGATCAACACCGCGAATCCGAGCTTTGCATCAACACTACCGGGGACACCCACGTACACGAATACGCGGGGTCACACCCTGTGGACGTACTCTGTAACGAGTGGCAGTCTTGTCCGGACAGCAACGTATACATACGACAGCT
The DNA here is from genome assembly GCA_040397425.1 of Methylacidiphilales bacterium. Classification (GTDB taxonomy): domain Bacteria; phylum Verrucomicrobiota; class Verrucomicrobiia; order Methylacidiphilales; family Verrucolacustridaceae; genus Verrucolacustris. The sequence goes on along the minus strand of JBBAWA010000172.1, from coordinate 323 downwards.
ATGGTACCAGCAACTCAACGGCCATGTACAACCGGCTTGTACTTCTACCAGTAGGGGACATTGCCGTGATTGGCTCCTGGGATGCCTCGAGTCTGGACCAAACCACAAGAAACTACCTAAACGCCAACTTCGGTCTGACGCAGACCGGAACATGGTTCGGTAATCGCACTGGACACATTGTCATTGCGCAAAAGGCGACCTCTTCGAATCGTATTTTTGCACCCTATGAGGCCTATTCAGGCTCAGCAACAATTACGTCTCCGATCACGGATATTGGCAACTATGGACGAGTCCAGGTTCGGTCCTCGAACTTCAATCAGACA
>JBBAWA010000171.1:0-2394 GCA_040397425.1 Methylacidiphilales bacterium | reverse complement strand
ACGATCTTGTGAAACTTGTGGCGAGCAAAGCTATTCATATTCCAGTTGAGCGAACCTATGCGTTTGCAGATGTTCAGCAGGCCCACCGAGATCTTGAGGGCAGGAAAACGGTTGGGTGCTCGATTCTGATTCCGGGTTGAAGTTGGCTTCCTGTCGCATAATATCGGCTTAGCTATTGCCGATTACGAAAGCGAATATGGGTAAGGTTGCATTAATCACGGGAATTACTGGCCAAGATGGCTCCTATCTGGCGGAATTTCTGTTGGGGAAGGGTTATGAGGTCCACGGTATTAAGCGGCGGTCGTCGTCGCTTAATACGGATCGAATCGATCATCTCTACCAAGACCCTCACCAGAAAGGCCGGTCGTTGGTGCTGCATTATGGTGATCTCACCGATTCCAGTAATCTCACCCGCATTGTTCAGGAAACTCAACCCGACGAAATCTATAACCTCGGGGCCCAGAGTCATGTGGCGGTTTCATTCGAAACGCCAGAGTACACGGCTGATGTGGATGGGCTGGGCACGTTGCGGCTTTTGGATGCGGTGCGATTTCTCGGGCTAGAGAAAAAGACCAGGTTTTACCAGGCATCGACCTCAGAACTCTACGGCCTGGTGCAAGAGATTCCTCAGAGAGAGTCCACGCCGTTTTATCCCCGCTCGCCTTATGCGGTAGCGAAACTCTATGCCTACTGGATTTGCGTAAATTATCGCGAAGCTTATGGCATCTACGCCTGTAATGGAATTTTATTTAATCATGAATCAAAGCGCAGAGGCGAGACATTTGTAAGCCGAAAAATTACCCGAGGTCTAGCCAATATCGCGCAGGGCTTAGAGACTTGCCTCTACATGGGCAACCTCGATGCACGGCGTGACTGGGGCCATGCGAAGGATTATGTTCGGATGCAATGGATGATGTTGCAACAGGAAAGACCCGAGGATTATGTGATTGCAACGGGCGTTCAGTATTCGGTTCGGGATTTTATCGTGAGGTCCGCAAAGCAGTTGGGTATTGATATTGAGTTTTCGGGTAAAGATATTCAAGAGGTCGGCCGTGTCGTTAAACGAACCGGGAGTGACGCGCCCGGGGTGAAAGAGGGCGATGTGATCGTTCGCGTTGATGAGCGGTATTTCCGACCGACAGAGGTAGAGACGCTGCTTGGTGATCCTTCAAAGGCGAAGAAAGACTTGGGCTGGATTCCTGAGATCACCTTAGACGACATGATTGTTGAAATGGTTGCCCATGATCTCGATATCGCAAAACGGCATGCGCTACTTAAAGGCCATGGCTACTCAGTTAATGTTGGTCGCGAGTAAGGCACAGCCCTTGGCATGAGGATCTATGTCGCGGGACATCGCGGAATGGTGGGCTCTGCGATTGTTCGGGGGCTAGGTCGTGCCGCTGGTTCTGACCATAAATTTTTTGAATCCGTGCCGGAAATTATTACGCGGTCACGAAATGAACTCGATTTATTGGGTCAGGGTGCAGTTGCAGCCTTTCTTGAGAAAGCAAAGCCGGATTATATTTTCATGGCTGCCGCGCGAGTCGGGGGTATTCATGCAAACAACAGCTATCGTGCGGAGTTCATCTATGAGAATTTGATGATCGAGGCCAATATCATTCATGGGGCCTACAGAGCTGGCATCGCGAACCTGATGTTTTTGGGGTCTTCGTGCATCTATCCTCGAGATTGTCCGCAACCGATCAAGGAAGAGTCTTTGTTGACAGGCCCGCTTGAGCAGACGAATGAGCCTTATGCGTTGGCGAAGATTGCGGGAGTAAAACTCGCGGAAAGCTATAACCGGCAATACGGAATGAACTATGTCTCGCTCATGCCGACCAATCTCTACGGGCCAGGGGATAACTACGACCTTGAAAACAGCCACGTATTGCCCGCCCTAATCCGTAAGGCCCATGAGGCGAAGGCCCGCGGATTGAAATCTCTTTCGGTATGGGGTTCGGGGTTACCAAGGCGCGAGTTTCTGCACGTGGATGACTTGGCTGACGCCTGTATTTACTTTATGCAGAGATCAGTTTCTGATTTCAAGCGAGATGGGAGTGTTCTGCCCCTCCTCAATATTGGGGTTGGGCAGGATCAGACGATTCAAGATCTCGCCCAGATGGTGATGAAAGCCGTTGGTTTCCAAGGCGGTATTGAGTTTGACCCCTCAAAGCCAGACGGCACGCCGCGCAAACTTCTCGATGTCTCGCGAGCAAATGGCCTTGGTTGGCGTGCCGAGATCCCGCTAAATCAGGGCATTGCCAATGCCTATGAGGATTTCTTAAGTCGATACAGCTGAGCTTATTACTGCAGGGTTAGCCATGGCCCATAATTCTCCCATCATGGAATCTAAGGCTCACGCCAGTAACCGCCCACAAGCGCCACAGGGGGGCT
>JBBAWA010000170.1:0-2413 GCA_040397425.1 Methylacidiphilales bacterium | reverse complement strand
TCATGGTCTCTTGCTGAGGGGTAAAACCACTGGTTTTGTCCTGATTCACCGCCCCGGTACGGAACGCATACCTCCCCGTCATAATCAGTGCCCGCGAAGGACCGCAAAGTGGCGCAGCATACGTGTGGGTAAACTTCATTCCCCCTGCGGCCAAAGCATCCAGGTTGGGAGTCTTGTACTGATCCGAACCGAAACAGCTAAGAATATCGACCCCTAAATCATCCGATAGAATAAAGATGATGTTTGGCTTGCTCGCTCCTGCCACTTTGGGGGCGGCAGTTTCTCCAGCCCGTGCAAGACATCCCAAAGCCAAGACCAACAAGATGGAGAAATATTTTTTCATGAATGATCCTCTTTGTTTTACTCCCCGTCTCCCGCTTTATCCTTCTTCTTTTTCTTGGCCTTCTTTTCGTACCCTGATTCAGGGGCGCCTTCATTACCCATCTGGGGCTTGGCCTCGGGAAGCTTGGCCAAAACAGCCCGAAGCTTGGTAACTAGTTCAGGATTCTCTTGGGCCAAATTCTTTTTCTCCAGCGGATCAGTCTGATAGTCATACAGCTCGATCGCCGCTTTCTCTGGCGGATCGTTAGGCTCTTTCCACTCGACCAAGCGGTAGCGGTCGTTTCGCACCGCACGTCCGATCAACTTCCTCTTGGTATCGTCCGATTTTTCAGCCCGAGGATATGCATGAAACACATACTCGTTCACCTTCTGACTCGGATCCTTCAGGACCGGCACCATGCTTTTTCCATCCAAACCCATTCCTGCAATTCCGGTCTCCGGCAGAGACTGCCCAGTCAATTCCAACAAAGTGGGATAAAGATCCACCGTCTCAATCAGAGCCGAGGTGCGTTGCCCCGGCTTGATCCCAGGACCGCTGATCAAAATCGGAATCCGGGTCGCTTGCTCGTAGTTGGTGTGCTTGCACCACTTCCCGTGATCCCCCAAATGCCAACCGTGATCCCCCCAAAGAACAATGAAGGTATTCTCTGCCAGCCCCAACTCGTCCAATGCCGCGACCACCTTTCCAATCTGCGCATCCGTATAACTCGTCGCTGCGTAATACCCATGAATCAGGTGACGGGCGAAATCATCCGGGAAAGGTAATTTATCTACCGGCAACTTCTGATACTGCATGATCTCTCCCGATTCGCCGAGGGCATACGCGGGCGATCCCTCGGGAGCCGTACGGAACTCCGGCAAAGAAAACTGCTCGGGCTTAAACTGATCCCAGTACTTCTTGGGAGCCACGAAAGGAAGATGAGGCTTATGAAAGCCCACCATCATCATGAAGGGTTGATCTGGTTTGGCTTTCTTGGCTTTCAGGCGGGTGACCGCCTCTTCGGCAATTTTTCCATCCTGATAGTAGTTATCTTCCACATCTCCCGCCTCCGTTGTCGTCCCTTTTTCTCCTTTCATCGATGCACGATTGTCCTCGATCGCATACGTCTCACCTTTCGGATCCCAGCTATCAACCGACCACGATTTATCGTCTTTTAAGCTGGAATGATAAATTTTACCCAAGGACTCAGCCGTATACCCATTTGTCATGAAGGTCTGACCCATGCTGACCGCGTTCGAATAAACAGGAATATCACGGAAATAGGTCTTCAAGTCATAGAGCCCCATCGTTTGAGGTCGGATTCCTAGCATCAAAGAGTTGCGTGAAGGCGCGCAAACCGCCTGATTCACATACGCTTTTTCAAACAGCATCCCGCGGGCAGCCAACTTATCGAGGTTTGGGGTCTTCGCATTTTTGTCCCCATAACAACCCAACACCGGCTTCAAATCATCCACCGCAATAAAAAGAACATTCGGCTTATTCGTAGCTGAAAATCCAAATTCACCCAAAAGACACATCCCAAGGAATAATTTTATTACAAATTTATGCATATTATAGTTTCCCACGATTCGCTCTCGAAAGAAAGGGCTTGTTAACGAGTTAACTCTTTTTCTTTTTTACCTCTCGAGACAGTACCAGCCGAGGATACATCCGAATGCGAGAGTTTCTCGTGATTTTCGCAAAAAAAATTGTAAGATTCTTTAATGTCTTCCCACGTTCTTCTGATTCCCATGACCTCGGAAGAGGGCAAAGACTTCCTGCCCCAGGCTGTTCAAAACAAACTTAACGCCCTCCCTTTCCGCCAAGTCCCTATCTCCCTCCCCCTTGCCGATCCAGCATCCTGGAAGTCGCTTCTCGAAAAAAATAAACCCGAAGCCCTTCTCTGTGCTTGGGGTTGCCCTCCACTCCCTGATGACCTCCCCGTCGGCATATCCGGCCAACTCCGCTATGTCGCGTATCTCGCCGGTAGTGTGAAAAAGCTGGTTCCCCGTAAACTCATCGAAAACGGCCTCCTTGTCACCAACTGGGGCAATGCCATCAGCCGTACCATCTCCGAATGTGGCCTCCTCC
>JBBAWA010000169.1:0-2466 GCA_040397425.1 Methylacidiphilales bacterium | reverse complement strand
TCGATGCATCAAGAGTCATTGAGGCAGCCTGAAAAATTCTGGGGTCGGATTGGGAAACAGGAGCTGGCTTGGTTTACACAACCGAAAAAGACCTTGGAGTGGAAATCTCCTTTTGCGAAATGGTTCGTGGGTGGGAAGCTTAATGTGAGCTTCAATTGTTTGGACCGGCATCTGGAGGGATCGAGACGGCATAAGGCGGCCATCATTTTTGAGGGAGAGCCCGGGGATGTCCGAGTGTTGACATATCAGCAGTTGCACGATGAGGTTTGTCGTTTTGCGAACGCGCTGAAGGGCGAAGGGGTGAAAAAGGGAGATCGGGTAATGATTTATCTCCCAATGGTGCCTGAGGCGGCGATCGCGATGCTTGCATGTGCAAGGATCGGGGCTGTTCATAGCGTTGTCTTTGGGGGTTTTAGTGCAGAGTCGTTAAAGGACAGGATTCAGGATTGCGGAGCCCGACTGGTGATCACTGCGGATGGGGGCTACCGAAGGGGGCAAGTTGGCCCCTTAAAGCCGAATGTGGATCTTGCGGTGGCGGCTTGTCCAGGAGTGCGGAGGGTAATTGTCCTGAAGCGTACTGGACATATTTCTCAACTCAACGAGATCGATCGTTGGTGGCATGATTTGGTGGCGAAGCAACCTGCCTCGTGTCCACCTGAAAAGATGGATAGTGAGGATCCTCTTTTTATTCTCTACACAAGTGGAAGCACGGGAAAGCCGAAGGGAATTCTTCATACAACGGCTGGATATCTGTTGGGAGCTCACTTAACGACGAAGTGGGTATTCGATCTAAAGGAGACGGATCTGTTTTGGTGTACAGCGGATGTTGGCTGGGTCACGGGGCACAGTTACACGGTTTACGGAGCCTTAAGCAATGGTACGACAACTCTGATGTATGAAGGGGTACCGAATCAACCTGAGCCTGATCGATTTTGGGAAATCATTGAAAAGCACCGGGTAAATATTTTCTATACGGCACCGACGGCGATACGGTCATTCATTCGTTGGGGGGATCACTGGATTCAGAAGCATGATCTTTCATCTCTACGACTGTTGGGGTCGGTGGGCGAGCCAATCAATCCAGAGGCTTGGCGTTGGTATCATAAGGTAATTGGTGGGGAGCGGTGTCCGATTGTGGATACGTGGTGGCAGACGGAGACGGGAAGTCATCTGATTACGACATTGCCCGGGGTACACGCGACAAAGGCCGGGTCGGCTGGAGTGCCATTTTTTGGTGTGGATATGGCTGTCGTGGATGAGAAGGGGAAAGAGGTAAAGCCGGGGGTTCAGGGTAAGTTGGTTGTGAGGAAACCATGGCCTTCGATGTTGCGGACGATTCATGGAGATCCCGAGCGGTACGCAAAAACGTACTGGAGCGAAGTGTCTGGATGTTACTTTACTGGGGACGGAGCCAAAAAAGATTCTGACGGATACTTTTGGATCTCAGGCCGTATTGACGACGTTCTGAATGTTTCAGGGCACCGGTTGGGCACGGCAGAGGTGGAGAGTGCTCTGGTGACCCATCCTGCAGTGGCTGAGGCTGCCGTAGTTGGAAGGCCTGATGATTTAAAGGGTCAGGCGGTGGTTGCTTTCGTGACCTTGAAGGCAGGAAACAAGTCGGGATCTGAGTTGGTTGCCGCGTTGCGGGAGCGGGTGAGCAAGGAGATCGGCCCGATTGCCAAGCCAGATCAGATTCGCTTTGCCGAAGCTTTACCCAAAACGAGAAGTGGAAAGATCATGAGGCGGTTGTTGAAGGAGGTGGCGGCAGGTGGGGCCGTGAAGGGGGACGTGACGACGTTAGAGGATCTGAACGTTATTGCGGCGCTCCAGTCGGGGTCCGGGGAGGAGGGCTAGTATGTCGTGGCGCTTATGTCCTTCGGAAACGGCTTTATTGGTCGTGGATGCGCAGGAGAAGTTAGTGGCTGCGGTGCAGCAACCTACCGACTGGCTCGAACGCCTTGAAATACTGGTTAAGGGAGCGAGTTTATTAGGGGTTCCGATTGCGATTACCGAGCAGGTACCGACCAAATTAGGAAAGACGGTGCCGGCGATTGTTCAAGCGGCTGGCAAAGCATGTAAGCCGATTTCGAAAACAAAATTTTCAGCAGCCGAGCAGGGAAAAATCTTTTCCAAGAAGCGGATTCTGGTGGCTGGGTGTGAAGCGCATGTATGTATTCGACAAACCGTTTATGATTTGCGGCTTAAGGAGTTGACGCCGATCGTAGTAGCAGATGCGGTGGGTTCGAGGAAAGAGCGGGATCGAGAAGTCGCATTAGCGGAAATGAGAGCCGACCGAGTTGTAGTAACAACGGTTGAAGCAGCCCTTTTTGAGATGATGGAAAGCTCTGATCATAAGAACTTTAAGGATATTCAAGCTCTCCTTAAGTAAACAGTTCAATTCTTGCCGAAATTTATTTTCCTAGCCTGAGTCACATCTCCAGCACAACCTCCCAACCTTTCATGGAA
>JBBAWA010000168.1:0-2497 GCA_040397425.1 Methylacidiphilales bacterium | reverse complement strand
AGAAGAGTGACATCGTAGCCACGGGCTTGGAGGCGAGCGGCGGAGGCGAGACCTCCGAAGCCAGAGCCGATGACGATTGCGGGGGGACGAACTGGGGCAATCATAAACGGTGAGCTTAAGCAGGACCTCCGAACGAGGCGAAGTCATCCAGATCCAGAACGTCGAACCAGGTGCTGATATCTTCCCGTTTCGCGTTGGCGGTTTTTTGGTAGCTGTTGAGACGTTCCCGCTGATCGATCGATGCAGGAGCTCGGCGGTTCATGAATTCGGACCAGGCTTCGATCTCCTGTCCGCTGCGACGGTGCTTTTGATTTTTTTCGATCCAGCGGAGGATTTCGCCGTCTCCCAACCCCTTGGCGACCTGTTTCTTTAAGGAAATGGGGTTTACGCCAGCGAATTTTAAAAAGTACTGGTCGAGGGGGCAGTTGTAGTTGTACTCACCGTTTTTTTTGAGAAGAGTGGCGCGGCACTTATCTAGAACACGGGGAAGAAGAACATATCCGCCGAGTCGAACGCGTGGGCTACGAGGGGCGGAACGAGTCAGATCAGGAGCTTTGAGTTTGTGCATCGTCAGATCATGCCTTGATAAGTCGAAGGGGCAAGGGGGGTGTAGAGGTAAAAAGATTGGAATCGATGCAGTTGGGGGTGGTTAAGGATTTATTATCCATCCAAGTCATTGATAGACAATACTATTAAAGATTGAACGAGTGAGTATTGTTTGTGTCTAAACAGTTGATGAATCCATTAGATAGAAAAAGTTCAAAAACTACTATTGACCCCTTGATTAACTCGAAATGCAGGCTTAATTTAATCTATATGCCAACCATGCGATCTGTAGGCATCGGTCTTCTATCTTTTTTTGCCTGTACGGCGTTAGGCCTGGCTGCCGCTGACTTTAAGATCCGTTATAATCAGAAGTTTCCTTGTTTGGAAGTGATGGATTCGAGTGCAGTAAAAATCACCGATGTAACCGAAGGTGCAAAAGGGGAGACGGTCACTTCGGGCAAATCCAGCCTCAACATTTCCTTCATCAAAAATTCTTCAGGCCAACCCGAAGTGACATTGCGGGACGCGAAATCCCCGCTCTCCGAAATGGAGATTGAGGCGTTTGGCTTGTCGGTTGGAATGAAGCCAGAGGGCACCGTTCTTGTTCGATTTGGCTCGGATAACAAACCCAAGTTCGAAATGGATCGCACGGGAGGCTCCCGCTTCCTGATGGCGGATCTTGGAAACTTAGACACGGCCGCGGGAAAAGAAGTTGCAGGAAATACTCCTCCATCGAAAAATCTAATTCGTTGCAGGGAGCGGCTGGCCGAGTGGATTTCTGGAAAAGGTGGATGGAGTAACAAGTCTGGAAAAATTCTGGCTACGCAAGGTGGGGATCGGGTGGAGGTGGGTGAGCTTCCCGAGAGGGAGATCCAAGTGAGTGAAGCTTTTCAAACTGGGGCAAAAATCACGGTGGGATCAAAAAACGGGATGATGTTTCAAAGTGGGGCTGGGGTTTTTCATTTTGCGTTACCAGGAACTGTCCTCTCTCTAGGCAAGCTGGAGGCAGGAAGTCCTGATCTGAAAGTTGTGTTGAGCGAGGGAACGATTCAGACCTTTGTGGCTCAACCTTTGATTGCGCCCCGCGCGTCGTTGATTGCCTTGGGGAATGGGGAGGTGGTACGGACTTTGGATGGGGCGTATCAGATTTCAAAGACCTCGGGCGCTGAATCGACCACCACGATCACGACAATCTCAGGAAAAGTAATTTTAGCGCAGGAGGCGGGCGGAAAAGAGTTGGCCACACTTTCAGGTGAAAAAACATGGAGTGGAGCCAAGGGTGGGGAGGCTAAGGATTTAGCTGCAAACAGTCCCGAAAAAGCATCTCTCTTAGCGTTTGAAGGTAGTGTGAGGGATACAGCTCTGGTTGATATTGCCCGGGATGGAGTCAAGGCGTGTCCTGAGGCTGTGGAGGAGGTCATATCGAGTGCTGTCAAAGCGAAGCCCGAATTAGCAAAAGAAATTGCCGAGCAGTGTTTGGCGGCGAATCCCAAGTTTTTCAAGGTTATCAGTCAAGCCTCTGGGGTGAAGGGATTGAAGCTTTCCAAGGAAGAGCAGGCAAAGGTGGATGCGTTGGAGTCCCTGGATCAACGGTTGGAACGATTGGCGATCGAGGGAATCGATCTGGAAATGAAGTTGGGGCAGGTGTTGTTGGTCGAGGGGGATTGCAAGTTGGATGGGAAGAAGGAGAAAATCTTACTTGGGCAAGTACTCGCATTGAACGACAAGATTGCGACGGGTAAAAGCAGTCGGATTTTGGTGGGAATGGCTCCTGGAGTGGTTCTTTCCGTTGAGCCAGAGAGTGTCGTGATCCTTGAGAAGATGAGTGCTGAAATCAAGAATGGTGAATTACAAAATCGCGAAGCTCTTGTGAATTCGGAGAGTGGGTTGGTCGTCATGAACATTGCTCCTTGGAACAAGGAGAAGACGGATGTGCGGGTGAAGACGACGG
>JBBAWA010000167.1:0-2575 GCA_040397425.1 Methylacidiphilales bacterium | reverse complement strand
GTTCAGGTCGTGCTGGCCGGAGTGGTCGAGATCCGTCCGATCTTTATGAAAATGTTGCAACGTCTTTCCCAGCCTCCGCAGGTACTGGTGTTTGCGCCCGAAAGTGAGAAGGAGGGTTTTGACGAGCTGGGGCGGTTGCATCCCGAATTCTGGGCAAAACGGAAAGCCGGACTGGAGAGTGGTCAGATCCACGCAGTGGTGCGGTCGGCTGATCAGGCGGCACGTTTGGCCGAAATGGCGAAGACCTGGCCAGGCGCCACTCTGGCCGTGGCGGATGAAAAAGCTGTAGCGGGGATTCGCGAGGCGTTGAGGGAAGAGGGGATGGAGTCGCACTGGGCGGAAGGGAGAAAGATGAGGGAAGGTCGGGTCGCCAGCTTTCTTCGAGCAGTGGCAGATTATGTTTCCAGAAAACCGGGGGAGGCGCCCTCGTGGGAGTCGGCCGCGCTGCTGATGCGACATCCGGACGGGATGGGGGGATGTTTGAAGGCTTCGGAAGTGCTGGATGCATATGCGGAGAAGCATGTGCCAGAAAAGATGGATGCTCCCGAAGGACACCCCGCTGCCGAGTGGGCAAAAAAGTTGGCAGACAGGATCGGATTGGAGCCGACGGAGGAATCTGCCACCGCTCATGCACAAAAGGTTTCCGATATGCTCGTGGAGATTTATGGGAAGATGGAGGTGAATCTGGATCTACCGTCGGGCCGAATGATGCGGGATTCTTTGCAGAAAGTCCGGAAAGTCATGGCTGAATTGGTGTCCCTGAAATTGCCGTATCTGGAAAAGATTCGGACGGCTGACTTTCTTCGTTTGGTATTGGCCGAGATGGAGGACGAGCAGGTGCCCGAGCCGGCTCGCGCTGGAGCGGTTGAGATGGTGGGATGGCTCGAACTGGCGGAAGAGGATTCACCTTCCGTCTCAGTCGCCTCGTTTCATGAAGGCTCGGTACCCAAGAGTGTGACATCCGATGAGTTTCTTCCGGGACATTTGAGGGAGGCTCTTGGGGTAAACGATAATCTGCAGAGGTTGGCCCGGGACGCCTACGCCTTGGCTGTAGTGCTGGGAACGAGGGCAGAAAAGAGAGGAATTGTCGGACTGGTTGTTCCTTCGTTCAATCCGGCGGGGGACCCAGTGAAGCCAAGCCGGCTCTTGTTTGCGGGGCTGAAGGGCAAGGAGTTGGCCGCTCGGGTCTTGGCTTTAACGGAGAAATCAGAAGGGGAGCGGAAGAAGGAAAATCTCAAGTTTGGAGACGGATTCGGGGATGTGCCGGCGGGGAAGGAGATGATTGATCGAGTCTCGGTGACCGCCTTTCGGGATTATCTGAAAAGTCCGCGCTACTTTTATTTCCGGACAGTTCTCGGTCTGGCGGCCGTAGAGGATGAACCCGGCGAACTTTCTCCGGCGGGATTTGGGAGTCTGATCCATCGGGTGGTCGGCGCTTTCGGCAAAGACAAAAAAATACGTGAAAGTGTGGATGAGAAAGAGATCTTTGAGTTTCTGAAAGGTGAGTTGGATCGGCAGACGCGGGAAAGATTTGGCGATCACCCCAAGGCGGCGGTGGGGTGGCAGTTGGAGATGGCGGAGGAGAGATTGGAGGCCTTTGCGCGGGTGCAGGCACGGGAAAGAGCCGAGGGATGGCAGATCGTGGTGGCCGAGGAGGAGAAAGGAAAAGAGGGGCGTGCGGAGTTTGAGTTAAAGGACGCGAAGGGACGGGTGCTCCTGGTGCACGGTCGTCCAGATCGGATGGATTGGAACGAAAAGCTGAAGCGGTGGCGGATTGTGGATGTAAAAACCAGTTCCGCACCGAAGACGCCGGACCGTGCGCATTGTGAAACGGACGGCACATGGTCCGATCTGCAGATGCCACTCTATCGGGAGTTGGCGCCCAAAGTGTTGAAGGAGGGGGCGTGGGATCCGGAAAAGTGTGATCTGGTTTATTTTCATTTACCCAAGGATGGGGAGAAGGCGGCGGTATCGAAGCCGATGGACGGGGATCTCGTGGAGCGGGCTTTGGATAAGGCGAAGGAGGTGGCGGCGGATATTTTAGACGGAAAGTGGAAAGATATTGGAGAGCTGGATCCGGAGCAGACTTCGGAAACATTCATGGCGCTGTGTGGTCAGGCGGGAATTCCCCGGGAGATCGACGAGGAGGAGGCGGAATGAAAAAGTCGGCATCGACGACGTTGATCTCTGCCTCGGCAGGAAGTGGGAAGACCTATCAGCTGGCGGGTCGGTTCCTGCGGGTATTGCTCGAACCGGAGTCCGGGGGCGGTCGGGTGGATCCAACGACTGTGCTGGCAACAACCTTCACTCGGGCTGCGGCGGGGGAGATTCTTTCGCGAGTGCTTGGGTGGTTGGCCCGGGCTGTCTTTGATCCGGAAAAGAGAAAACAGCTTGGGGAAATATCGGGGTCGGGGAAAGAGCCGACGGTGGCGGAGTGTGCCGAGGTGTTGGAGGCGATGACAGAGAGGATGCATCGGCTGCAGATCGGAACTATGGACGGGATCTTTGCCAAGGTGGCGCGTTCGTTTGGCCCTTCGGTTGGTCTGCCACCAGTCTGGACCATTGCCTTGTCCGA
>JBBAWA010000166.1:0-2583 GCA_040397425.1 Methylacidiphilales bacterium | reverse complement strand
CCAGATGATCGCTTTGCCAGTTCTCCTCAGTCAGAAGCGTGCCCCTCTCATCCCACTGACGAGCGACTGCTTCTTTCTTTCCAAACCGATAGAAGGTCTCCGACTTTTTCATTCCAGAGGGAAAGTTTTCAATGCTGGGGCCGTCCAATTGACCGTCCTTCCAGTTCGCCGTGTAGCGGGGAAGACCATCGGGCCACCACCCGGCGGCAGGGCCGTTGAGCTTATCGGCTGAGTAGAAGAGATTATCGGAAACGGAGCCGTCGGGATGAAAGAGAGTGGAGGGACCTTGGCGTTTCCCTTGAAGGAGGGTATTGGAGGCGCGAGTTTTTCCATCGTCTCCGAAAAGAACCTGAGGGCCTGTCATTTGCCCGGCTTGCATTCGGGTTTCGGCCTTGAGCTTTCCGTCGGCTGAGTAGAAGAGCCAGTCGCCTTCGGGCAACCCTTTTCGAATCGGGCCTTCGGCTGTTTTCTTTCCTTTTTCATCGAGGTCGATGCGTCGACCGTCCCGCTGGTCCGACTGACAGAATTCGCGGCGATAGATGGATTCATTCGAGCGGTAAAAGAGAAGTTCGATCTCACCAGGTTTGGATTTACGTGCACTCAGCACAATTTGGCCTTGAAGATTGCGATAGGGGCCGGTTTTTAGAATCTGAGAGGGAATAAGTGAGGCTTCGTCATAATTCCAGATCGGATCTCCTGCGGGCTGGTTGGGTGGGTTGGGAAATTGGTTGGATTGGTCTACCGAACGGCGAATGGCTTCTGCGGTTTGCAGGCCTTGAAGGAGGGCATTGATGATAAGTCCCACTTCAGCTTGGGCGCATACCCGCGACGGAAACAAGCTTAGGGCGAGAATTAGGAGTAAGAAAGGCATGCGGTTGTTTTTAGGTGTAAGGTGCAAGGTGGAAGGTGCAAGGGGTAAATTGTTGAGCATGAATGTGCCAAAAATATCTTAAATAAACCGCATCTTTTTTCGAATATCGGAGTTTAATCCTATATGGAGACTTTCGAAAAACTGGAAGTTTGGCGGGAGGGTAAGGAGCTGGCAGTGGAGATTTACCGCAGTTTTCGAGGGTGCCGGGATTTTTCCTTTCGGGATCAGATCCAAAGGGCAGCCGTCTCGGTGCCTGCGAACATTGCGGAGGGTCTCGAGCGAAACTCGCCGGCAGAGTGTAAGCAAGTCATGAGTTTTGCCAAAGGATCAGCCGGGGAAGTCCGGGCTTTTCTGCTGATTGCTGAGGAAGTTCAGCTTCTGGATAAAGATCAGGCTCAACGATTGAGGGAGCAGGCGGTCCGTGTTTCCAAGCGGCTTTATCGCTTCATTCTCTCCTTAGAGGCTCGGTTTCACTTGAAAAGAGGTGGGTATCGAAATCCCTTTCCACCTTCCACCTAAACCTTAAACGGTGAAATGTGGTAGAATGAACGGCGTGAATTTCTCTATCCGGCGATGGGCTGAGTTTATCAAAATCTCTCACACAGTTTTTGCCATGCCATTCGGTTTGGCGGCAATGTTTCTGGCGGCGGGAGGGTTTCCAAAAGGGAGTGTGATTTTCGGAGTGGTAGTTTGCTTGGTGGGCGGGAGGACGGCGGCGATGGCATTCAACCGGTTGGCAGACTGGACGCTGGATCAGAAAAATCCGAGGACGGCTGAGAGATCGACTCTCGTTTCTCGGTCGGTGGCGTATCTGACTTTGGGGGGAGGAGTATTGGGGTTAGTGGCGGGGGCGTGGCTGTTGAACCCGCTATGTCTGATTTTGAGCCCAGTGGCGGTTGCCGTTGTGTTTTTCTACTCGTTGACGAAGCGGTTCACCTGGGCATCGCACGGTTTTTTAGGCGTGGCTCTTGGCATGGCCCCAGTGGGCGGCTGGTTGGCTGTAAGAGGTTCGTTTGATTCTTGGGTGCCGATTGTGTTGGGGTCGGCTGTGGGGTTGTGGGTGGCGGGATTCGATCTGATCTATGCGTTGCAGGATCGGGATTTCGACCGGGAGCATGAGTTGAAAAGTTTTCCCGCCCGGTTTGGAGAAAGCGCAGCATTGAAGATGGCGACGGGGTTGCATGGGCTAGCGGTGTTTGGCTTGGGAGTGGTGGGTTGGATGGCAGGTTTTGGTTGGCGATATGGGGTGGTCTGGGGGCTGATGGTCGGAGTGTTAGGGGTGGAGACCGTCTGGGCGCGTGAGCCGAAGCAACGGGGGAAGGCATTTTTTCAGGCGAATGCGGCGGTGAGTCTGCTCGTCTTGTTTGGGTTCCTATGGGAGATTTTCTGGAAATGAGTATGTGGGAAAAAATTGAAAAGAAGGCGGAGGCCGGGGAACGGCTTTCGTTTGAGGAGGGCGTGCATCTGTTTCGGGACGCGGATTTGCACCAGCTGGGGCAGTTGGCGGATCGGGTGAGAGAACGAAAGGTGGGGAAACGGGCTAGTTATGTCCTGAACCGGTATCTGAACTATTCGAACGTTTGCATTCTGAGCTGTCAGTTCTGCGCTTTTGCGAGGAAGAAGCGTGAACCGGGGACATTTGAGCTATCGGTGGAGGAGATGGTGGGCGAGGCAAGCAAGGCGGTCGCTGCAGGGGCGACCGAAATTCATAT
>JBBAWA010000165.1:0-2596 GCA_040397425.1 Methylacidiphilales bacterium | reverse complement strand
TTTCAGCAGTTTCGGTTGGACTTCACTCCTGAAACGATTGGGACATTTACTGTGGACTATCAATTGTTTGACTATCAGAGCGACCAGGCTTTTCGTGATAATCAGCAGGTCGCTTTTACCTTGGGCGCGGATCACACCTTTCTTCCGACACTGTTTTTTACGGGTCGTGCGGGTATTCAGCTAAACGATAATTTCGGTACAAGCGATAACCCGAAAAATGTTGCACCAGGGGGTCTGAACAGTGGCGAGCAGGAGATTGCTGTTTATCCTTTTGTTTCTTTGAGTTCAACTTGGAACTATAGCCAGCAGAACTCTGTTTCGGCTGGATTCTCGATTCAGGTTCAACAGTCAACTCAAGCCACCTCATCGGATTCTGAGTCATATAACTTAAGTCTTAGTTCAGACCATGCTTTCACGGAGAAGCTGAAACTTGTCCAATCCTTAAGCGTTCAACTTGCCCTTTACACGCCACAATACGATAAAGAGCAAAGTATTCTTGTTTATGGGGGTTACCAAGGAAGTGGGCAGCAAACTGTTGCGAGTTATAATTGCAAATTGTCTTATGCCTTTTATCCATACCTCTCGGCAGAGTTGGGTTATACTTTTAGCACCTTTCAATCCTATTTTGATGAAAACAATTCCAACGGAGGTAGTTACAATCGGAACGTGGTCTATATAGGGGTTCGCGGTACCTACTGATTGCGAAAGTTTCCGAACCCGAGTAGTTTGGGGTTGTGAGCGAGTTTAGCGAAACCCCACCACCCTATGGGTATGGTTCAGCGACCCAAAATGCAGGGGAAGCCTCTTTCCACGTCAACGACTTATGGCGTGTTATCCGGAATCGTTGGCCGACTTCCGTAACCATCTTAATACTTGTCATGGGGACAGGATTCGTCGTAACAAAGTTACAGCCCAAGATTTATGAATCTTCTGCCGTTTTACGCGTTGAAAAAGAGAACCGTGATTTGCAAGTTTTCCAAACCTCCTTCGAGGCTTTCGATCCGGTATTCTTTCAGACCGAATTCGAGCTAATTCAAAGCAAAAAAGTCCTTTACCCAGTCATCACAAAACTGGGTGTGGCATCGCGGCTCTGTAAGGCGATGGAGTTGCCCGAGGGATCCATCAGTGACGATCAGGCCTTTATGATTTTCAGAAAGAGCTATCTGGAGGTCAGGCCATTTCGAAACACCAAGCTTATCGAGGTCGTGTGTCAAAGCACCCAACCCGAAGAAGCGGCATTGTATGCTAATACAATTACGGACTCGTATGAGGAGTTTCGTCGTAGTGAAATTACCGGAAGAAGCGATTCGGGTTTAAAGGTTCTGGATGGGGAAGTGCAGAAGCAGAAAAAACTGGTTAGTGAGGCAGCTGCCAAAGTCGAGTCTCTCCGAAGAGATCTTAAAATTGACGAACTTCCTGGCGCAAGTGCTCAAGTCCAATCCACGACCCTGTCCGATATGGAGATTCAGAGAAAAGAAGCGGCACTGAGTGAATTGCGTTCGGATATGATCTCTCGGAAGGTTCGTCTCGAGAAAGTCGCGGATTTAACGATCGAGCAACTTGAGTCCACTTTGCCTGCTCTTCAACTTGAGGACAGCACCACAGCCTCAACCAAGCAGCAGTATTTGCAAGCGCTCCAGAATGTGGCTTCGATGCAGAAGCAGGGATATGGAAAAAAGCACCCGGAGATGCAGGCGGCGATCAAGGCTGTATCGGAACGCCGAGATCAGCTTAATAAACTCGTGACGGGAATCCGAAGGGCTTTGTCGATTGACCTAAGTGTAGCCCAAGCACGTGTGGAGAGCCTTGAGAAAGAGGTGACTGAACTGCGTGGGCAATTGAGGGCAGACAGGACAGATCGTTTGGCTCCCTACAATGAAGCCAGGCGTGATTTCGAGACCCAAAGCCAGCTCTTGGAGGTTTTAATGTCTCGATATCGTCAGCAGTCGGTTGAATCGCGCATCGAAACAAGGCCCGTGCAGGTAGTGAATCGTGCTGAGCCGGGTGTGCGTCCCGTAAAGCCCAACCTGAAGCTGAATCTGGCCCTAAGCATGGTGGTGGGTCTGGTGTTGGGATTGAGCTTGGCATTCTTCATTGAGTACTTGGATACGAGCATCAAGACGATGGATGACGTTGAGAGATTTTTGGGAATCAGTGTTCTGGCAGTAATTCCAAAGGGAGCGAAGTTTCTTTCCCAAGACGATCCAAATTCGCGCTTTGCCGAGGGGTATCGAATTCTTTGTGCTAAGCTCAATTTAACTGGAGCACGTTCGATTGCCCGCACGATCACTGTTCTCAGTGGTGGACCGGGTGAGGGCAAATCAACGACCACCTTCAATTTGGCATGGGTATGTGCGCAAAGTGGAATGAAGGTTCTTTTGATCGATGGCGATATACGCAGGCCAAATGCCCATAATGCTTTGCAAATCGAAAATACACTTGGCCTTGGCGAGTATCTGGCTGGACAGGCCTCTTTGGATGAACTCATTCAATCAACTTCCATTCCTAATCTTGAGGTTCTTACTGCCGGAAGTTTGGGGCCAGAGGATTTGGGTGGTTTCAGTCGCGCAAGATTTTCTTCCTTACTGGAAACCTG
>JBBAWA010000164.1:2272-2618 GCA_040397425.1 Methylacidiphilales bacterium | reverse complement strand
CGCTCCGCATTGCAGTCGACGACACTTATAAGAAAGTTAATGAGATGAGCTCGGAGCTCTCCGGCGTGATCAACCGACTTTCAGCCACTATCAGTAGTATCGAGACTCAAATAGATCTCTTTTCGTCCTCGAGAAGTCGAGTGGAAGAAACCAACTACGCAAAAGAAATAGCGGAGTTCGTTCAAATGAAGGCTCAAAGAGATATCTCAGCCGCCACGTTGGCGCACCTCAACGTACAACCGAAAGTGGTGCTTTGGCTGCTCCAGTCGGACAATCCGATTAAGACAACCGATATGACCAAAAGCAAGGAACCGCAGCGTTCCCAATTAGAAATTGAGCATGTTTA
>JBBAWA010000164.1:0-2262 GCA_040397425.1 Methylacidiphilales bacterium | reverse complement strand
AGCATTACTGCTATTGCTCATCACCTAGGCAGTGTTACGCAACGTAGACAATACCTTTTGTAGTTTTTGTTTGTCGTTGCAGTTACTCAGGCTATCGAGAACTAAACGACGAATCGAGTGAATATTCTGTTTCTCCTCGGCCTCGCGCTCTTTTCTGGCCCTAAGTTCATCAAGAGGGACGGTGATGCTCTCGCTGTTAAGCTCTTTTTCTAGACTTGCCAATTTGCGGGCTGCATCGGGGTGGCCTGCTCGGGCAGCTCGCTCGTAAAACTTTTTCGCCTGGCTAACATCGCGCTGGACAGCACGGCCCACTTCATAAAAGTGACCGAGCGTAAGCATGGCCTCTAAGTGCCCCTGGTCTGCCGCCTTACGGTAGTTGTTAAACGCAAGAAGCGCATCCTGAGTCATACCCCGGCCAAGGTCTTGGCACTCAGCGATAAAAAATAGCGCCTGGGGGTCGTTTTGGCGCGCGGCCATGGAATAGAACTTGAGCGCCTTGGTAAAACTAGACATCACCCCGCGGCCCGTCCGATAGGTTTCGGCGAGCTCAAGCTGTGCGCCGAGATCACCTTTCTCGGCTCTCGCGACCAACATGGAGATTTTTACAAAGGCAACCATAAGTCCCCAATTATAGGGGCTCTGTCTAAGACAAAACCTTTCTAAGGGAAGTTTATCGAGGTGGCCTCCGCTAAATTGCGAAGCGATCCGGCGTGGCTCGCGGCCAATAGGTCTTAAAAGCCTCAGGCAGGCCTTCTAGCACCCGAGGATCAGTCTGGGCCCCCAATAGAGCGCCCTCTTCGATATGAGGAATAACAGAGCCCAGGGGCTGGGCCGCGCCCGACCCAGTGCGCATCATGATGTGGGATTCCGTCACCTGATCGGGATGCGATAGTCCCGCAGCCCCTAATAGATCAGCCAGGTTTGCCAAGGTATTGCGGTGAAAGTTATGGACCCGCTGGGCCTTATCCCCCACGACAAGTGCCCGCTGACGGCCCGGATCCTGAGTTGCTACCCCCGTGGGGCAGGCATCGGTGTGGCAATGCCGCGATTGAATACAGCCGAGAGCAAACATAAACCCGCGGGCCGAGTTACACCAATCGGCACCAAGGGCCAGGCAGCGAACGATATCGAAGGCTGAGACCACCTTGCCCGAGGCGCCGATTTTGATTCTGTCCCGCAGGCCAGCGCCCCGCAGGGTGTTATGAACTAAGCGCAGGCCATCGCGAAGCGGCATTCCCACATGGTCTGAAAACTCTACGGGGGCAGCACCCGTGCCACCCTCGGCACCATCAACCACGATGAAGTCTGGGGTGACGCCCGTTTTCACCATCGCCTTCACGATGGCAAACCACTCCCAGGGCTGGCCCACACAGAGCTTAAAGCCCACGGGCTTGCCACCCGAGAGCGTGCGCAACCGGCCAATAAATTCGATGAGCTCCAGAGGTGTCGAAAATTCAGAGTGCGCTGCAGGCGAGACGCAGTCTTGGCCCATCGGAACGCCACGGGTGCGAGAGATCTCGGGCGAGACCTTGGCCGCAGGCAAAACCCCACCATGACCAGGTTTTGCCCCCTGAGAGAGCTTAATTTCAATCATGCGAACCTGCTCAGCGCTGGCGTTTTGGGCAAACTTCTCGCCATCAAAATGGCCATCAACCGTGCGACAGCCAAAATAGCCGGAACCAATCTCCCAGATCAGATCACCACCATGCTCGCGGTGGTATTCGGAAATAGAACCCTCGCCCGTATCGTGCGCAAAGCCCCCCATCTTCGCGCCACCATTCAAGGCCAGAATTGCATTGGCCGACAGCGACCCAAAACTCATGGCCGAGATGTTAAATACCGAGATCGCGTAGGGCTGGGTGCAGTGTTCGCCGCCCACTGTTATGCGAAAGGTCTCAGGGCTCGGGTGCACGGGTGCCACCGAATGGCCCATCCACTCCACACCCGAGGCATACATATCCTTCACCGTTCCAAAACCGCGCTTATCGTTCTGGATCTTCGAGCGCTGATAGACAAGCGCTCGCTGATTACGCGAGAAGGGGATTTTCTCTTCGTCGTTTTCTAAAAAGTACTGCCGAATCTCTGGCCGAATGTACTCAAGGGCATAGCGCAGGCGCCCGGTTAGGGGGTAGTTGCGGCGAACCGCCTGCTGAGTCTGGCGCACATCCTGTAAGCCGAGAGCGAACAAAAATAGCCCGGCCGCTCCCAACGCCCAATGCCCGAGGGCGAGTAAACTAAATCCTCCAACGCCCGTGGCAAGCC
>JBBAWA010000163.1:0-2652 GCA_040397425.1 Methylacidiphilales bacterium | reverse complement strand
CCGATCTTCTGACGCGCGACCAGATCCGCGGATGCCTCCACAATCACACTTTGGCTAGCGACGGCCAGGACACACTCGCCGCCATGGCGCAAGCCGCGGCCGAGCTGGGACTCGAATGGCTTGGCATCGCGGATCACTCCAAATCCTCTTTCCAAGCTAACGGCCTTGATGTCAAACGCCTCGAAAAACAAATCGAAGAGATTCAATCCCTCAACTCCAAAAAACCCAAGTGCACTCTCTTATCCGGAACGGAGTGTGACATTCTCAAAGAGGGGAAACTCGATTTTCCCGACTCTCTGCTCAAGGAACTGGATTACGTCGTGGCCTCGGTCCATTCCGGTTTCACCTCCAATGAAAAGGAAATGACCGATCGAATTATCCGCGCTATCGAAAACCCCCACGTCACCTGCCTTGGCCATCCCACGGGTAGGCTTCTTCTCGAGCGCGAGGCCTACCCCGTCAACATTCCTAAAATTCTTGACGCTGCCGCTGCCAACGGAACTTGGATTGAACTGAATGCCAACCCGTGGCGTCTCGACCTTGATTGGCGCTGGTGGCACAAGGCTCGCGACCTAGGAATTCTTTGCTGTATCAATCCCGACGCTCATAAAACATCCCACCTCCGCTTTCTCGATTTCGGAGTCACCTTGGCCCGAAAAGGTTGGCTCCGTGCCCAAGACGTCGTCAACACCCGCACCCTAGTCCAACTTCGCAAACTGCTGTAAGTCCCATTTGCGGTTTTAGCGACGTACCTTATCCTTACGGCTCGTGTTTCTCCACTCCATCGGCACAGCTGTTCCTCCCCGCGCTTTCTCTCAGAACGAGGTTTTTACGGCCTTGCAAGCGACTCCGAAATTTCAGGAACTCACCACCCGCTCTCGTGCCATCCTCCGCAAAGTCCTCAGCAACCAGAACGGGATTGAAACCCGTCACTTTGCTTTAGAGCAAATGGCAGATGCCTTTGTCTTTGAACCCGACAAAATGATGGCCCGGTTCCAAAAACACGCGCCTGCCCTTGCGAAAGCCGCAGCCCGTGAAGCCTTGCGAAAATCAGGGCTGAAACTTGCGGACATTGATGCCCTCCTCGTTGCCACCTGCACCGGCTACATCTGCCCAGGCCTTACAAGCTACCTCTCCCAAAGCCTCGGTCTCTCCTCCTCTCTTACCTTTCTCGACCTTGTCGGACTTGGGTGCGGAGCCGCTCTTCCCGCGCTCCAACAAGCCTCCGCACTCATCGCCTCTGGCCAAGCCCGCCACGCCCTTGTCGTTTGCGTGGAAATTTGCTCCGCTGCATCTTACCTTGACGATGATCCCGGAGTCCTCATCAGCGCCTGCCTCTTTGGAGATGGCGCCGCTGCGGCCATCGTCTCAACTCAGCCTCCCAACACAAAAAGGAAAGTTCGAATCGTGAAAAGCACATCTCATTTGGAGCCAGCTCACCGCGACCACCTTCGCTTCGATCACAAGAACGGCCTTCTTCGAAATCTTCTCGCCCCCGAAGTCCCCACTCTTGCAGCCCGTCACGCACGCACGGTTTTTGAACGAGCGGGCCTTCACGAGAAAGATATCGCAGGCTGGGTTTGGCACGCGGGTGGGCGCGATGTTCTCTCTGCACTAAGCAAAGAGTTTCACCTCAAAGAGAAAGATACCCAACACAGTACCGAAGTCCTGCGCCGACACGGAAACATGAGCAGTCCGTCCTGCCTTTTCGCACTTCAATCGGCCCTCGAAAATGGCGTACCAGACGGAAACTGGTGGCTGGCCTCCTTTGGAGCTGGATTTTCCAGTTATGGAGCCCTCCTCGAAGTTCGTTCATGAGCCTCCGCCACCTAACTCCCGAAAAACTCGACTCCCTCTCCCCATCCGATCCCGCTGCTATTGCCAGCCGACGCGATCTGCAACGCCTTCATTCCATTCTCGGCCAAAGAAAATTATGGCTCCACTGGATCCGAAACAAATATCCCGATCGTCCTCCCGCCAGTCTGGTCGATCTCGGTTGCGGCGACGGGCACCTCCTCACCTCAATCCTCCCTATCGCTTTTCCTCATGGCGGACATGGAGCCCGCCTCTTTTTCGTGGATCGGCAACCCAGCGTTTCAGACTCCACGCTCGACTTTCTGCGACGCCAGAATTGGCTTCCTTCTCTTGTCCCAGCCGAAGTTCATGAGTGGGCTCAATCCGCTCCCCGCGTTGAACTCATCATTGCGAATCTCTTTCTCCACCATTTCGCCGATGAGCCGCTAAAGAATCTTTTTCAATCTCTAGCCACTCGTACTCCGCTTTTTGCCGCCGCGGAGCCCCGCCGTGGACTACCAGGAAAAATCGGATCACGTCTTCTCGGAATCCTAGGTTCCCACCCCGTGACCCAGCACGATGCCCGTGTCAGCGTGGAAGCAGGTTTTTGCGGCCATGAAATCTCTACCCTCTGGCCCTCCCCCTCATCGTGGAATTTTCAAGAACGTAGCATAGGTCTCTTCACTCACTTCTTTTCAGCTGAGAGAATAGATTGAAACCCGTCACCATTATCGGAGGGGGCCTCGCAGGCCTTACTTTGGGACTTCGCCTCCGACAGGAAAACGTACCCGTCACCCTTTTTGAGGCTGGTACCTACCCTCGACACCGAGTGTGCGGAGAATATTTAAGCGGACGCGG
>JBBAWA010000162.1:0-2722 GCA_040397425.1 Methylacidiphilales bacterium | reverse complement strand
AGGCTAGCAAAAAAGAATCCTGCAAAACCCAGCAGCACCACCTGCGGAACCCCCGCCAACGAAAAGCCAATGCACATCAGAGCCGCTTGCAGCGCCGCCGTACCCAGAACCCCCAACATCACGCTTCGAATCGTTCTGGCGGAAAGATCAAGCAACTCTCCGCCACGAGGACCGAAAAGCTTTTCCAGCGTCTGCAGACTCGACCGAGTTAATGTTTCCCCATACGCAAAGAAAAATCCGCAAATGATCAGGCTGAATGCGAATTCAAGGAGCCCCACCCCAACCTTTCCCGCCATCTGGCCAAGCCTTGTCGCCCCCTGTTTTAGTAACGGACTTAAGTCCTGGAGAAGCTGTGTGCGATCCTGCGATGCGTTTTCCCACTTTTGAAAAACCATCTGCCCATAGGGATACTCACGCAACCACAACGGAGGATGAGGTAGGCCCTCTTTGGAATAATCCAACATCAGTTGCGATAAAGGCTTCACCGATTGGGCCGCCACCGCTACCCCATAGGTAATCGGTATCATGCAGAAAACTGCGATAAGAAGACTGGTCAACACCGAAGCGAGGATCGGGCGCGAGGGCATACGGTTTTTGATCCAAAGAAAAACCGGCCAGGTAGCCACCGTTAAAATGACCGCCCAAAGCAAAGGCCCAAAGAAGGGACGGAGAATGTTTAAGCAGGCAAATCCCAAAAAAACGAGTGCAACACCTACCGCAATTCGATGAAGCATCGGATCGTGAATCTTCATCCCCTATTCTTGGCTGAAACCTTCCCTTTGTCACCCTGCGCGTCAGAACAATTACGATCGTAAGAAAATCAATTTGCGGGCGGAGAGAATCGAACTCTCACATCAAGCTTGGGAAGCTCGCAGGCTACCATTACATTACGCCCGCTGACGTTTGTAAATTATCGTTCCTATTTCTTCGTAGCGCAACGGTTTTCTAAATCACAGTTCCGTCAGAAATCGTACTTCCCTTGGGAATAATCACCACACCATCCCGAACATAGAAGTTCTTCCCATCCATATCCCGATCCTTTCCAGCAGCCCGAATCACAACGTTTCGACCTATCCTCACGTTCTTATCAATAATTGCATCCTCAATCACTGTCCCTTCGCCTATGCCGATGTCTGGCCGCTGCCTCTTTCGATTGTCCTCCTGCTGGAAAGGGGTCTCGTAATAGTCTGCTCCCATTAGGATGGATCGGCGAATCTGGCAACCCGGCCCAATCCGCGACCGAATCCCAATCACCGCCTGATCCAGGATGCTTTTCCGAATGATGCAGCCATCCGAAACAATTGCCTGGATCACCTGACAATCTTCTACCACCGAGCCCGGCAGAAACCGCGCCCTCGTATAGATGGGGGCGGTGCTTAATCCGAAATCAAACTTCGGCTCCTGGGCCAACAGATCTAGGTTGGCCCGATAGAATGCCCCAATCGTACCGATGTCCTCCCAATACCCCTCGTGAATGAATGCAGACACCTTTTTGCTTCCGATGGCGGCAGGAAGAATATTTTTACCGAAATCCTTCCCATCATTCCCATCCAAACAGTCGCGCAGGGTCTCCCGATTAAAGATATAAATCCCCATCGAGGCGAGGTAGGGACGGCCCTTGGGCATAGCAGACCCGCTTTCCATCGAAGCCAACACGGCCGGATCCTTCGGTTTCTCTACAAACTCGGTGATTCGTCGTTCCGCATCCGCCTTCAAGATCCCCAAACTGGGTGCGGCCTTCTTGTCCACGGGCAAAGTAGCGATGGTAATCTCCGACCCGGTTGAGACATGCTGTTCCAGCATCTCCCGGAAATCCATTCGGTAGAGCTGATCTCCCGAAAGAATCAAAACGTATTCATGCGGATGATTGTCAAAATGAATCAACCCTTGCCGAACCGCATCCGCCGTCCCCTGATACCATTCGGTTCCCTCCCGGGTCTTTTGGGCAGCTACAATTTCAATGAATCCGCGAGGAATAAAATCATCAAACCGGTAGCTCTGCTGAACATGCCGGTGAAGTGAGGAGCTAAGGTACTGTGTCAGGAGAAAGATTCTCTTAATCCCCGAATTGAGGCTGAGGCTGATCGGAATATCTACTAACCGATACTTCCCTGCGATGGGAACTGCAGGTTTGGCGCGCTCCTGAGTTAAAGGAAACAAGCGGTTCCCCTCCCCGCCCCCCAAGATCACACTGATCACCTGATCTGTACTAATTGCACTGCGCTGGGTCATCAATTGACCCTATCTCCCCCAACCGCTAGAACAAGTTTACGATGTGTGGAATTGTCGCCTATGTGGGGCCTCGCAAGGCTCAGCCCATTCTTCTGGAAGCCTTAAGCCGACTGGAATACAGAGGGTACGACTCGGCCGGTCTGGCAATCATAAACGGTAATGGAATAGAGGTTCGTAAAAAAAGCGGTCGGATTGAAAACCTGGCCAAAGCCTGCATGGCGAAACCCATTCTGGGTGAAATTGGAATCAGTCATACCCGTTGGGCAACTCATGGCGCACCGACAGATGCGAATGCTCACCCACATCTAGACGCCTCGGGAAAACTAGCCCTTGTCCATAACGGCGTGATTGAAAACTTTCTCGAATTGAAGGAGAAGCTGACTCAGGCAGGACACAAGTTTCAATCGGAAACCGATACGGAAGTTTTTGCTCACTGCTTGGGCGACTCCTATGCAAAAAGCAAGGCCACAGGCGAAGCTCGTCTTCTCGA
>JBBAWA010000161.1:0-2729 GCA_040397425.1 Methylacidiphilales bacterium | reverse complement strand
GCCTAATCTAGCTTGCCAAACGCTCTCGTTACTGGCATTCCGATACGCTTGCCTTTTACTCATGCCGACGAAATCTAAATCCTCCAAAGCTAAAAAGGCCTCTACTAAGGCACCAAAATACGTCTACTCCTTCGGGAACGGCAAAGCCGATGGAAATGGTAAGATGAAATCCCTCTTGGGGGGTAAAGGTGCCAACTTGGCCGAAATGACCCGAATTCGTCTCCCTGTTCCCCCCGGATTCACCATCAGCACAGAGGTCTGCACCTACTACTACGACCATAAACGCACCTACCCACCTGCCCTAGAAAAACAGATCGACGAAGCCATCCACAAACTCGAGACCGCCATGGGCAAGAAATTCGGCGATCAAAAGGATCCCCTGCTCGTCGCCGTCCGCTCAGGGGCGCGTGACTCCATGCCGGGAATGATGGATACCATCCTCAACCTTGGACTCAACGATCGAACCGTCCGCGCTTTGGCTGAACGCAGTAAAAACGAACGCTTTGCTTACGACTGCTACCGCCGCTTCCTTCAGATGTACGGCGACGTTGTGATGGGCGTCCAGAAACGCGCGGGTGAGGATCATGAACCTTTCGAAGTTGTGATCGAAGAACTCAAGAAGGAGCTCTTCCCCAAAGATCCTCATGTGTCAGACACCAAACTGGACGCAACTGCCCTCCGCACATTGACGGACCGTTTTCGTAAATTGATCCGCGAACGCACGGGCAAAGATTTCCCAGAAGATCCTCGCGAACAACTCCGTGGCGCTGTCGGGGCCGTCTTCGGTTCTTGGAATAACGAAAGAGCGATTATTTATCGGCGAAAATACAACATCCCGCACGAGTGGGGCACCGCCGTAAACGTTCAGGCCATGGTCTTTGGAAATACTGGGAACGATAGCGGTTCCGGCGTCTCCTTCACACGGGATCCCGCCACAGGCGAAAAAGTTCTCTACGGCGAGTTTCTCCTTAACGCGCAGGGAGAAGACGTCGTAGCCGGAGTACGTACACCCGAGCCCGTTCTCCAACTCCAAGTCGAAATGCCTGAGGTTTACCGCCAGCTCCAAGACGTGCGTCACACCTTGGAGAGCCACTTTCACGACATGCAGGATTTCGAATTTACGGTGGAACAAGGCCGCCTCTTCATGCTTCAAACCCGCAACGGCAAGCGGACTGGATTTGCTGCCGTCCGTATCGCTGTCGAGATGGTGAAAGAAAAACTCATCAAGCCTGATGACGCCATTCGCCGCATCCCTGCAGATTCCCTCAGCCAACTCCTCGCTCCTGTGTTTGATTCCCGTGCCCGCAAAACCACACAGGTAATCGCGAAAGGCCTTCCCGCGGGTCCTGGAGCCGCGTCGGGCAAGATCTACTTCTCTGCCAATGAGGCCGAAGCTGCAGCCCATAGAGGTGAAAAAGTTCTTCTCGTCCGCGTCGAAACCAGCCCAGAGGATATTCGGGGTATGCTGGCGGCTGAGGGCATTCTCACCGCAAGAGGAGGTGTCTCTTCCCACGCTGCCCTCGTGGCACGCCAAATGGGTAAAGTCTGTGTCTGCGGCGCTTCAGAGCTCCAGATCGATTACGCGACAAACACCTTGCACGTCCGCGGACAAAACTTCCGCAAAGGCGATTACCTATCGATTGACGGAACCTCAGGCGAAATTTTCCCCGGTGAAGTCAAAACATCCCCTTCCGATGTCGTTCGCGTCCTCATCGACAAGGATCTCACCCCTGCGGAGAGCCCCATCTACCGCGTCTTTGCCCAACTTATGCAGTGGGCAGATCAACGAAGGACCATGGATGTACGCGCCAACGCCGACCAACCCGATCAAGTGGCTCATGCTGTTGCCTTCGGCGCTCAAGGAGTGGGTCTCTGCCGAACAGAACATATGTTTTTCGAAGGAGACCGAATTGATCACGTTCGAGAAATGATCCTCGCTGAAAATGCAGATGAGCGCGGCAAAGCCCTTTCCAAACTTCTCCCCGCCCAGCGTTCAGACTTTGCTGGCATCTTTAAAGCCCTCAAAGGTCTGCCCGCTACGATCCGTTTCCTTGACCCACCCTTGCACGAGTTCATCCCGCACGACGAGGCCTCCCAAAAAGACTTAGCTGAAAAGCTCGGAATTTCGGTAGATCGCGTTGCACGCCGCGTCAAAGAGCTTCACGAGTTCAATCCCATGCTCGGCCACCGGGGTTGCCGACTCGGAATCGTATACCCTGAAATTTCAGAGATGCAGGCACGAGCGGTATTCGAGGCTGCGGCCGAAGTCCAGGCCACTGGCATCAAGGTTCGTCCCGAAATCATGATTCCTCTCGTGGGCTTCCCAAAGGAGCTCGAACTCCAAATCGACCTTGTCCACCGCGTGGTAACTCAGGTTCAAAAAGAGCGCAACACGAAGCTTTCTTACTTGGTTGGAACTATGATCGAAATTCCACGCGCCTGTGTGGTTGCGGATGAGATCGCAAAGTCAGCCCAGTTCTTCAGCTTCGGCACTAACGACTTGACCCAGACAACCCTCGGAATGAGCCGGGACGATGCAGGCACATTCCTGCCGCGCTACCAAGAGGAGGAAATCGTCCGTCAGAATCCCTTTGCAGTATTGGATCAAGGGGGTGTGGGCAAACTCATGGAAACCGCAGTCAAACTGGGTCGTGCAACTCGAAAAGACATTAAGCTGGGCATCTGCGGCGAACACGGGGGAGAACCCGATTCCGTAAAGTTTTGCCACC
>JBBAWA010000160.1:0-2754 GCA_040397425.1 Methylacidiphilales bacterium | reverse complement strand
AAAAGCATGCTCGCGAAACGGCTTCCAAGCATTTTGCCAAAAATGAGTTTGGAGGAGTCGTTTGAGACGACTCGTATTCATAGTGTGGCAGGGCTCCTTCGATCCGAGGGATCGTTGGTTCAGGAGCGACCGTTTCGAAGTCCACACCACACAATTTCTGATATTGGATTGATTGGGGGATCGGCGCATCCCGCTCCAGGCGAAGTCAGTTTGGCGCATCACGGGGTGCTTTTCTTGGATGAGCTGCCAGAATTTAAGAGATCCGCTTTGGAGGTTTTAAGGCAACCGCTGGAGGATGGGCAGGTGACGATTTCAAGGGCTACAGGGACGATGACCTTTCCTGCGAGATTTATGTTTGTGGGGGCGATGAATCCCAGTCCCCGCGGATATTTTGAGGGACGGGGGAACGGGCAAGCAGCACGGAAGTATTTAAATAAAATTAGTGGTCCGCTTTTAGATCGGATCGATCTGCATCTGGAGGTTCCCGCCATGAAGCATGAGCAACTTTTAGCGGAAGCGCCTGGGGAGTCGTCGGCAACTATCCGAGCCAGGGTGGAGCGGGCTCGGGCGGTCCAACGAGAGCGATTCGGGCCCGGGTCTGCAATCTATGCCAATGCTCAGATGGGCCCCCGGGATTTAAGGAAAAGAGTTCCGATGGATCGGGAGGCGAAGGCTCTTTTATCGGGAGCCATGAGTGACCTCTCCCTCAGTGCTAGGGCTTTGGATCGAATCTTAAAGGTGGCCCGTACGATTGCAGATCTTGCAGAAAGTGAAAAAGTTTTGTTGGATCATTTGGCTGAGGCAATTCAGTACCGGAGCTTGGACAGACAGATTTGGGGATAGGGGTGGGAATAAAGAAATGGAGAATTGAGAAGAGAAAGGTAACGGAATATTTGCTTAATGAAAATCACTCCCAGGGGCGATCTAAGGCCCTCTGGTTTCAATCGTTGGGATTTAGCCGCAATAGGTGGAGGGAGTTTTCTGATTCTATCCACATTCTTCTCCAAAAGCCGCAGGGTAAGGAGATATGTAAATCTACATTTGGTCATCGCGTGGTGGTCTGGGGATTCTTAGAAACACCTAGGAGCGAAAGGGTTCGTTTAACTACCGTTTGGCAGGTCGACAGGGGGATTCTTGCACCCCGCCTTATCACGGCTTATCCTACAAAAGTATGAAGCTTTATTCCGAGCACAGCAGGGTTGTTTTGACCGAAGATCTGAGTGAACTAGGTCTACCTGTTGGAACTGTTGGGACTGTGATTCATGTGCACCAAAAACCAACAGGTTATGAGGTTGAATTTTTCAACCCTGAGGGAAAAACCCAAGCTGTGGCAAGTATTCATCCGTATCAGATTCGTGCTTTTGCAGGAAGTGATTTAGCTCACGCCTGATCTTGTTTAACTTTTTGGCAATCCTTTTACCTTAAGGCCAGGCTTAAGTCCGCGGGAGCTGAACCAGTCCCGATTCACTTCCAGTGCAAAGGCAACTTGGTCGGACTTACTGACTACGCGGGCTTCTTCAAATGGCACGAGGGGAAGAATTTCGAGAATCACTCCGTCCGCGTCTAGAAACGCAAGATCCAGAGGGATAGAGGTGTTGTGCATCCAAAAGGATGCTTTTTTCGGCTGGGGAAAAACAAAAAGCATTCCGTGATTTAACTCAAGGGATTCGCGGTTCATGAGGCCGTTCATCTGCTCCGCAGGGTTGAGAGCCACCTCTGCGACAATCGAATGTCCCTCAACTTTTAAATTGGCAAGGCCACCCGCTTCGAGTCGGCACAGGGCGAGAACGAGAAGGAGTAAAGTCTGAAGCAGCTTCAATAGCGGGGGAGAGAGGGGTCGATTTCCTCCGACCATGCATCGATCCCTCCCTTGAGGTTGAGCAATTTTTTGTAGCCTTGTTGCTGAAGAAAAAGAAGAGCCTTGGCGCTTCGGATTCCCGCTTTGCACTGAAGTACGATTTCCTGATCTTGGGGAATCTCTTGCCATCTCTTTGGAATTTCGCCCAAGGGAATGAGAGTAGAGCCCGCAATCTTGGAAATCTGATATTCGTGGGGTTCACGCACGTCGACCAAGAGAAACGACTTTTTGGAATCGATCTTTTGTTTGAGTTCAGAGCAGGTGATTTCAGGAACTTGGGGTGCTTCCTGTGCTGGTCCTTCTCGTGCAGGAGCACCACAAAACTGCTCATAATCAATCAGGCCTGTGATGGTTTTATTTGGACCACAGATCGGGCAGTGCGGATTTTTGCGCAGCTTCATTTCCTTGAACTTCATTTTTAAGGCGTCGAAAAGCAGGAGACGTCCAATGAGTGGATCACCAATTCCGAGAATAAGTTTCACGGTCTCAATGGCCTGAAGAACCCCGATGACTCCCGGAAGAATTCCCAGCACACCGCCCTCGGCGCAACTAGGAACGCTGCCGGGAGGGGGGGGTTCGGGGTAAAGGCAACGATAGCAGGGGCCTTTTTCTCCCCAGAAAACGGTGCACTGGCCCTCGAAGCGGAAGATGGAGCCGTACACATTGGGTTTGCCCAAAAGAACGCATGCGTCGTTCACGAGGTACCGGGTAGGAAAATTGTCGGTACCGTCCACCACCACATCGTAGTCTGCGAAAAGTTCGAGTGCGTTGTCGGAACGCAGGGCGATTTCGTGGGTTACTACATCCACGTGGGGATTGAGTTCGGAGATGGTGCGGCGGGCAGATTCGACCTTGGCCTGACCGATGGAGGTCTGACGGTGGATAATTTGACGCTG
>JBBAWA010000159.1:0-2791 GCA_040397425.1 Methylacidiphilales bacterium | reverse complement strand
GGTGCTGAAGTTGTCTACAGCTTCTAAAGATTATTTAGAACACAGTTAGTTTAGAAACCCCCGAGTGGCAGTGATTGGCCACTCGGGGGTTTTCTTTTTTTTATGTATGGCGACCATTCGTGGTCGCTGGGGACGAGGCGGGCAAGATGCCCGCCCTACATGGGCTTAGGTGTTGAACGGGATTGTATGGCGACCATTCGTGGTCGCTGGGGACGAGGCGGGCAGGAATGCCCGCCCTACATGGTTTTTCAGGCCGTCATCCTTACAGAGGCATACACCTGCTAAAACTTTGAGCATTCTCTAGACGTGAGACTTTGTCTCATCTAAAGATACTCCATGCCTACAGCCTCGCTCTTCAAACCGTCGAACCTCGCCAAGGATTTGCCTGCTGGATTGGTTGTTTTCCTGGTCGCGCTTCCTCTCTGTCTTGGGATCTCTCTGGCTTCAAACGCTCCTCTCGCTGCCGGAATCATTGCCGGGATTGTAGGTGGTCTTGTCGTGGGTGTGTTGAGTGGTTCCAGTACTAGCGTTACGGGTCCTGCGGCCGGGTTAACTGCTGTTGTTGCGAGCCAAATTGCAGAACTTGGCTCCTTTCAGGCATTTCTTGTAGCGCTCATCGTGGCCGGCGCTTTACAGATCGTGTTTGGACTCCTGAAAGGAGGATTCCTCGCCTCCTTTTTCCCATCCAGTGTTGTGAAAGGGCTGCTAGCCGCAATTGGGATCATTATCATCTTAAAGCAGCTCCCCCATCTTGTGGGATACGATGCAAACCCTGTGGGTGACACCGATTTTTGCCAGACGGATCAAAAAAACACCTTCACCGAACTGCCTGCTGCATTCAAAATGTTTCTTCCAGGGGCGACAATGATCGGCCTTCTTTCGTTAGGCCTGCTCGTAACCTGGGGAAAAGTTTCATGGCTACAGAAATCCCCGATCCCTGGGCCCTTGGTGGCGGTGTTAATTGGAACTGCAGTGAATCTTGTCCTGATTCAAATGAGTCATCCTTGGGCCATAGCTCCCACTCACTTGGTTCAAGTGCCTGTTGCCGAGGGAGCCTCGGGTTTCCTACAGCTGTTTTCCTTTCCTGATTTTTCCGCGTTAGCCAAACCCGCGGTATACGGAGCTGCGGTCACTTTAGCGGTGATTGCCAGCTTGGAGACCCTTTTGACGATTGAGGCGGTGGATAAGATCGATCCTCAACAGCGAAAAAGCCCGGCGAATCGGGAGCTGTTGGCTCAAGGGGCGGGTAATATGGTGAGTGGTTTTCTGGGTGGGTTGCCCATGACGAGCGTGATTGTACGCTCGGGGGCGAATTTGAATGCGGGAGCGCAGACAAAAATCTCTGCCATCTTTCACGGCGTCTTGCTTCTCGGTTGTGTGGCGTTGTTGCCCCGATGGCTGAATCAGATCCCACTCTGCGTTTTAGCGGCAGTTCTGATTGTGACTGGATATAAGTTGGCGAGCCCGAAGGTGATCGGGCAGATGTGGAGTGCGGGCAAGTACCAGTTCCTTCCATTTGCGGTCACAGTTGTGGCGATTGTACTCACCAACCTTCTGACCGGAATCCTCATTGGGCTAGGGATCAGTCTGCTCTTCATTTTACGCAGTAACTATCGCCGATCGATTCATCAAGTGATGGAAAAGCATGTCCATGGTGATGTTCTTCGGTTGGAGTTAGCGCCCCAGGTCAGTTTCTTCAATCGCGCAGCCTTACAAAAAATCTTGATGGAGGCGCGTCGTGGCACAAAGGTACAGATCGATGCAAGGAATTGTGATTTTATCGATCCCGATATTCTGGATCTGCTGACTGATTTCAAGGAAGTGACCTCCAAGGCGCACGGAGTGGAGGTGAGCTTGGTCGGCTTCAAAAAGAAGTATGAAAAGCTGCAAGAAGACCTGACTTTTGTTGACTACTCCAGTCGGGAAGTTCAGCAGTCCTTAAAGCCGGCTGAGGTTTTGCAAATCATGAAAGATGGACATGAACGATATTTGACCGGGAAACCTCTCGTTCGGGATTTGCGCAGGCAAGCTGGAGCGACAGCAACAGGACAATTTCCGATTGCCGCCGTTTTGGGGTGTATCGATAGTCGGGCTCCAGTAGAACACATCTTTGATTTGGGGGTAGGGGACGCTTTTGTGGCGCGAATCGCAGGTAATGTGGCTAGGGACAAAATGATTGGGAGTCTGGAGTTCGCCTGCGGTGTAGCGGGAGCCAAACTTCTGTTGGTCTTGGGTCACACTTCATGTGGTGCTGTCAAAGCGTCTGTAGATCTCAAGGTGGCAGGGAAAAGCGCAGCCGAGGCAACTGGGTGCGACCATCTGGACGAGTTGGTTGGCATTATCCAAGGATCCATTAATCCTAGCCAGTTGAAGGATTTTTCGACTTGGGCTGATGATAAAAAGAAGGCGTTTGTGGATGAGGTGGCTCGTAAGAATGTCCTCAATACGATGAGCTATATTCGGGCAAATAGTGGGATTTTGGATCGGTTGACTCGTGAAAATAAGATCATGTTGGTGGGTGCAATTTATGATGTGAACACCGGTAAGGTAGAATTTTTGGATAAGTAAAATATCGTAAACGATTGTACTGAATCACGGTTTGATCTCACAAGAGTCCCGTATCGCCACATAACCTGCCTTGCAACTCAGTTCTGCTTGGCGTGAAATTACGTATGCGCAATCGCTGGAACCTTTTTGGCTTTTCCGTTCTTGGATTGGTTTTTCTAGGCATGTCGTTGTATCTGATTTTTAACCCTGATCGGACTGGGGTTGTTCCAAACTACAGGTTTGC
>JBBAWA010000158.1:0-2821 GCA_040397425.1 Methylacidiphilales bacterium | reverse complement strand
CGATGGTGCTGCTGGTACCAGCGGTAAAGGAGAGGTAAAGAGCGTTGGATTTTAGAATCGAAGAGTGGGCGGGAGGACCTAGGGTGCAAAGACATGGCTGATACGATGTTTACCCATAAGTTGGATGAGTCCCAAGTCCTGCGGTTGCGTGAGGTGATTACCCAGAAGGGCTTTGTGTTTGGGCCGTTGGAGTATGGTCATTTTTCGGCCCGAAAAGGGAAGTGTGTCTTGCAAATGTATTTGAGTGGAAAATTGGTAGTGGCGGGAAAAGAGGCACGGGAGTTTGTTGAGTTTACGCTAGAGCCTGAAATCTTAGGGGAGGCTCGGTTAGGGTACGAAAAAGTGCGTAATCCGGAAATGTACGCGCCCCACTTTGGAATCGACGAGAGCGGAAAAGGAGATCTGTTTGGGCCCTTGGTGGTGGCGGGAGTGTATGTGGATGAGGATACAGCGGATCGTTTGTTGGAGATTGGTGTGAGGGATAGCAAAACGATCACATCGGACAAAAAGATTGCGGAGTTGGCTGATGAGATTGGGAAAACCGTGAGGGGGGGCATGGAGTTGGTTGCGATTGGGCCGGCGCGATACAGCGAGCTTTATAAAAAGTTTGGGAATCTGAACCGAATGTTGGCTTGGGCTCATGCCAAAGTGATTGCGAATCTGCATGCGAAAGTGCCGAGTTGTCCGCGGGCCTTATCAGATCAATTTGGTAATCCGCGATTGATTGAAGGGGAACTGCGAAAGCAGGAGGTGGAGATCAAATTGGAGCAGAGGACAAAGGCGGAGAGCGATATAGCGGTCGCGGCGGCAAGTATTGTGGCAAGAGCTGAGTTTGTGCGTGCTTTGTCCAAACTTTCGATGGAGGCGGGAGTGGAGTTATCGAAAGGAGCTGGAGCTGGGGTGAAGCAGCAAGCGATTGAAATTTACACAAATAAGGGAAGAGAGGGATTGGCTAAGCTGTGCAAAACACATTTTCGTACTTTTTCTGAAGCGGTAGGAGATCCTGTGGCACCCAAAGTAGAGTGGAAAAAAAGGGGATCTTGAACGGCTAATTCTAGTGTAAAAATGCCTAACCGATTGACCTGTAAAATTTTACTTGGATGCCTTACGGAAAGTGCCTACATATAGCGAGATATGGAAAACCTGACCAAAAGAGACCTAGTGGTACGGATCAGCAATGAGACCAATCTCGTCCAACAGGACGTTTTAAAGGTCATCCAGTTTACGCTGGATCACATCAAAGAATCCCTTTTAAAGGGGGACGCGGTGCAACTGCGCAACTTTGGCGTGTTTGAGATTAAGATCCGTAAAGCACGAGTCGGTCGGAATCCGAATAAACCGGAAACGGACGTACCGATTCCGGCCCGAGCGGTGGTGAAGTTCAAGGCGGGTAAGGAGATGAAGGCGGAGTTGATTCGTAATTCCACCAAATTGGCAGCGATTGTCTCCGCCTCTGGAAATAACTCATCCTCGGCGGAGTCTTGACGGACCGCTCCGGATCCGGAGCGTTAGAATGACAGGTCAACCCCTCCCGGGGTTCCGGGATTTTTTCCCCCCAGAGCACGCGGCTTTACGGGGCATTTTTCAAGCATGGCGCGAGGCGTCGCGTTGCGGTGGATTTACGGAGTATGAGGGGCCTGAGTTAGAGTCCTTGGAGTTGTATACAGAAAAATCGGGCGATGAGATTGTCGGGCAGTTGTATCATTTTACAGATAAGGGGGACAGGCAGGTCGCGCTGCGTCCTGAAATGACACCGACCTTGGCTCGGATGGTGGCGAGTCAACATCGGAACTATCGAAAACCGATCAAGTGGTTCAGCGTGCCGCGGCTTTTTCGCTACGAGAGACCGCAAAAAGGGCGGCATCGAGAGCATTATCAGTGGAACTGCGATATTGTAGGGGAGAAGTCGCCGATGGCGGAGGCGGAGTTGATCGGGGTGCTTTGTTTGGGTCTATCTCTTCTAGGGTTGGGGCCGAAGGATGTTGTGGTGAAAGTGAGTGATCGGAACTGGTGGGACACTTTTCTCGAAAAACAGGGGATAGGCGAGAAAGAGAGGCCGACTGTTTTACGGACTTTGGATCGTCTGGAGGGTGCGACGGCTGAGCAGAGGCGGGAGAAGCTGGGTGCTCTAGCGGCGGCTGTGGAGGCAGTTTGGGATGGGAAAAGTGCAGATTCTGAGGCGGTGGGACAGGTGCGTAAAGGGGTGGAGGCTTTGGGGTACGGGGATTGGTGCGAGACGGATTATCGAGTGGTTCGGGGATTGGCTTACTATACGGGTGTTGTTTTTGAGGTGCACGATCGAGCAGGGAAGTTGCGCGCAGTGGCAGGTGGAGGCCGATACGATGATTTATTGAAGCGTCTGGGTGGTGAGGATTTACCTGCGGTGGGGTTTGGGATGGGGGATGCGGTGCTCGCCGAACTTTTGCGGGAGAAAAAAATTGCTATGCCCCAATCGATTGGGGCGGAGATTTTCATCGTTGCGGAGGCGAAGGAGCAGGCGATGGCGCTGCAGATTACAGGGCAGTTGCGGAGAAGTGGGTTTTCCGTGGACTACGATCCAGGGGCAGGAAAGTGGGGGAAGCAGTTGGAGATGGCAGAGGCTAAGGGAGCACGTTGGGCTTTGCTTGTTGGGCGGGAAGTTGGGGAGGGAAAGTTAGGATTGAAGGAGTTGGCCAGTCGGAAGCAGTCGGAAATTCGTTGGAGAAGTGGCACAGATGGGAAGATTTGCCTTGAGCCAACCCCGGGGGAGTGGGCGAAGGTATGCATCTGATGAAAAGGACGCACTCATGTGGAGCTCTTCGTGGTAAGGATGCGGGGCAAA
>JBBAWA010000157.1:0-2849 GCA_040397425.1 Methylacidiphilales bacterium | reverse complement strand
GGGTTGATCTCGAACATCGCCTCTTGGAACTATCCTCTCTCCGTTCTCATTCATGCCGTTCTGGTTCAGTGTTTGGCAGGTAACTCCGTCATCGCAAAAACACCCACGGATGGTGGAATTCACGCTGTCACCTTGGCAATGGCTTTGGCCCGCCGGCGTGGATTGCCGGTGAGCTTGGTCAGCGGATCCGGGGGTGAACTGAGCGAGGCCCTCGTCCGAAATGAAGCGATTGCCTGTTTGGCTTTCGTAGGTGGAAAAAATAATGGTCGGGAGATTGCAGCCGCGTTTTACGATCGGTCCAAGCGGTACATGTTGGAGATGGACGGGGTGAACTGTTACGGGGTTTGGGAGTATTCGGATTGGAAGAGTTTGGCTGCCCAGATCAAGAAGGGTTTCGAGTTTGGCAAACAGAGGTGTACTGCCTACCCGCGCTATGTCGTTCAGCGCTCCATGTTCCCGAAATTTTTAGAAATGTACCTTGGCGTGGTTCAAGGGTTGAAGTGTGGGCATCCCCTTCTCGTGGACAAAGCGGAGGATCCTTTGCCTGCCTTGGATTTCGGGCCGTTGATTAACAGTAAGAAGGTGGAAGAGCTTCGGGTTCAGGTCACAGAAGCGGTGGCTGGTGGTGCCGTCGCGCTGTACGAGGGGGTCCTGAATGAGTCTCTTTTTCAGCCTTCGCAGGATATTTCGGCCTACTTGGCGCCTGTGGCTCTGCTGAGCCTGCCGCGAAACTGTAAGCTGTACCACGGTGAGCCCTTTGGCCCTGTCGATTCGGTGGCTGTGGTCGATAGCGTGGACCAACTTATTGCCGAGATGAATGTCTCGAATGGTAATCTGGTTTCTAGTTTAGCTACGGATGATGCGAATTTGGCCAAGCAGGTCGCAGTGGATCTGCGGTGTTTTAAGTTTGGGCACAATAAGGTGCGTTCTCGTGGGGATAATGAGGAAAGTTTTGGCGGCTTTGGCCAGTCGTGGAAGGGATGCTTTGTCGGCGGAAAGTATCTTGTGGAAGCGGTTACGCAGGGACCTTCGGGCGAGCGTTTGCGCGGAAACTTCCCCGATTCGATTTATCTGCCTGAAGAACGCTAGACCGAGCTTTAGCTTAATTTTGCGGGCGCTTTGCGCTGGATCAGCCAGACCGAAAGGCTGACCAAGACAATGATCACTCCGCTGACTAGCAACTCCGTCATCGACTGGGTAAATTTAATCGGGTCGAGCGTGTGACCTTCGGTTTCTTGGACCGAAAGCCCCGCGCCGATGGTGAGAATACGTCGAGTAACGCTGATGCCGGCGATGACTAAGAAGGGGATAAGATCGGAAATGCTCACATCATGCGCAGGCGAAACGAGGAGGCGGGTGACGGTACGAAGAATCTCCATCACGATAAGTATTAGGAGAACCTCATTGATCACCGCAATTAAACTGGTGAAGAAGGGCTGATGCAGAAGCATCGCATTGAGAATGTAGTGTACTAGGTAGATCGAAATCGCGCCAGCGATGACAAGAAGAAGAACGGCGACGTAGCCATAGGTGATAATTTCGCCTTTGGCAATTAAACGAAAAAGAGTGGAGCCAAGGCGGGAGGGGTCGGGCTTCAAGTTGGGTATCTTCGAAGAATTAACGGCAAAAGGCAAGCGAGTTGGCGTGAGAAAGATTCGGGGTAGGATGACGTTCATGGCCAAGGCGACCCTTTTTTACGATGCGGACTGCGGCTTTTGTCAAAGTAGTGTGGAGTGGATTTTGAAGAAGGCACGACCTGGAACCTTTGATCCAGTCGCTTATCAAGATGATGAGGGGATGAGGCTTTTCCCCATGGTGGATCGAACGTTGGCCGACAAAGGGATTCAAGCTTTGGCGGAGGACGGCACTTTGTGGAAGAAGGCATCTGCGACGGCGTTTTGCCTGACGCTTGTTCCTGGGTGGAGATGGTTGGGGCACCTCATTCTTTTCCCGCTGGTTCTACCTTTTGCGTCGATCGGCTACGCGATCGTGGCCGCGAATCGCCAAAGAATTTCCCGTTGGATGGGGAGGACGTCTTGTCGGATTCCGCCTCGCGCTTGAAAGGAGACGCAAGCGGTCTGATCCGCTTGCGGGAGGAAATTGTACGGTGCCGGCAATGTCCGCGCCTTGTGCGTTGGAGAGAGCAGGTGGCGAAAGAGAAGAAAGCGGCCTACTCAAATGAGATCTACTGGGGGCGACCTGTGCCGGGGTGGGGGGATTCGCAGGCCAAGATCGTTGTGGTGGGATTAGCTCCTGGGGCTCATGGGGCGAATCGGACGGGGAGAATGTTTACGGGGGACGAGTCGGGCAAGTGGCTGTATCGGGCGTTATGGAAGGCGGGATGGGCGAGTCAGAAAGAGAGTACTGGTAGAGAGGATGGGCTCGAGTTGCGGAGTGTTTGGATTACTTCTGCCGTAAAGTGTGCGCCTCCAGACAATCGGCCGAGCCCAAAGGAGAGGGATCGGTGCGGGGATTTTTTTGAGCGCGAGATCCGAGAGTTGAAGGAGGCAAAAGTGTATTTGGCGTTAGGGGGATTTGGGTTTGAAGCGGTCACGAAGTTCTTTGGATTGAAGCCGAGACCGAAATTTGGGCATGGGCTGGAGGTTCAGCTTTCCGAGGGGCGCTGGTTGGTGGGGTGCTACCACGTTAGTCAGCAGAACACCTTCACGGGGCGGCTCACGGAAAAAATGCTGGATGAGGTCATGGCAAGCGTGGGGGTGCGGGCTGGCTTGTCACCACGCAGGCGATAAACTATGGTTTCAGTTACGCGCTCGTGGCGAAACTGGCAGACGCACTACCTTGAGGTGGTAGCGGGGCAACCCATGGAGGTTCAAATCCTCTCGAGCGCA
>JBBAWA010000156.1:0-2855 GCA_040397425.1 Methylacidiphilales bacterium | reverse complement strand
AAAAGAGTACCCCAAGCGGATGGAAAAGGGATGGAAGAAACCGCTTTATTTAGCATAAAAACGACTTTATTTTATGTCCTAATGAAAAATCTGGGAAAAAGCCCCTTTCGGGAGGCTCCCCTTCAGCCATTGCTGTTGAGGAACCTCCAGTTGCGCTGCGGGGACTGGTCGATCCGTTCCCTTCGGGTCAACCGACATCTTCAGCCGTTCGACCGAGTGGCTCCCCATCGTCATCCGCACGGTCAGCTACTTTTATATTTGCGAGGCCGTGGAGAGCAGCAGGTGGATGAGGAAAAGTGGTTGGTGGGAGCGGGAGCCGTTTTCTTTATTCCCCCTGGGAAAAAGCATGCGTTTCGGGAGACGGGGCCGAGGAGGGCGATCTGTCTCGTGGTGGATCTGACGGGTGAGGGACCGAGGAGGTGGGGATTTCGACATGGATTTCTTCCGGCGGAACGGATGGCGGAGGTTCGGCAGAGGGTGGCTGGGATGGGAGCGGAGCGATCGCAGGGGTTGGAGCTTTCGGCCGGAAGTGCGACTCTGCTGGTTTTAGATTTATGCCGGAAGGCCTGTGAAAAAGGCAGAGAAGAGATTGTTTTAAAGTCATCGGTGGTGCGAAGGCTGGAGAGAGTTTGGAAAATAGACGAGCAGGGCAGATGGCCTGGGCCGAGGGAACTGGCTTTTCGGGTGGGGCTACAAAAGGACTATTTGAATCGGCTGGTGAGGCGCTCTTGCGGGCTGACTTTGGGGCAGTGGCGGGCCCGGGAACTGCTTCGGTCTGTTGAGTTGGATATCCAAAAAGGGATACGGATTTCGGTCGTTGCTGATCGGGCTGGGTTTCATGATCAAAACTACTTTTCGAGGTGGTTTCGAAAACAGACTGGGCTCGCCCCAACTAAGTGGCGTAAATAAGTCATTGAAAGCAGCACCCCGACAACGCTGAGCTTGAAGGCAGTGGCGCGAAAGGTGTACAGCGTGGAATCGACAGCACGCGCTTCATCAAGCTAGAGGCATTTTATACTCCGTAAGTCGGGTTGGCAGGCTTTGGGGTTTGAGTGGTGGATTGGGAGCTGGTACATGGGAGTGTGACTTCTCATAAAGTATTCCTCTGTTTCTTATTCGTTTGCTCTTTTCAAGTTTTTGCATCAGCACCTGTGTCTGTGCGAGTGGATACCGAAAAACCGATTCGGACGATTCCGGAGGATTTTTGTGGGCTGAGCTACGAGACGAAGATGGTCCTGCCCAACACCAACACGGGAAAACACTACTTCCGCGGGGATAATCTGCCTCTGATCACAGCATTCAAAACTCTGGGGATCAAACATCTGCGGGTAGGGGGGAACACGGCCGAGCGGGCGACGGTCAATATTCCCGACGAGAAGGACATCGATGAACTCTTTGCCTTTGCGAAGGAGGCGGGGGTGAAGGTGATTTATAGTGTGCGGTTGCAGAAGAACACACCGGAGGCGGCGGCGAAGGTGGCCAAGTATGTGAACGAGAAGTATGGGGATCGGCTTTCCTGTTTCATTCTCGGGAATGAGCCCAACAAGGACATGAAGTATGGAGAGTTTTTGGCGGATTGGAAAAAGTTCCGGGAGGTGATCGTTCGGCCCGAGTATGTTCCGTCGGCCAAGTTTTGTGCCCCGACGGCAACGGATCGGAATCCCGACTGGTCGAGGGACATGGCGGGGGAGCCTGGGATGAAGGAGATGTTGGCGATGATTGGTCAGCACTACTATCCGGGAGGGGACGGTCCGGATGTGAAGGATATTGTGAAAGCGCGGGATGATATGCTTTCTCCTGCTTGGCATCCGAAGTATCAGGCGTTTTATGATCTCTTCGTGCCGGCGGTATTGAAGAACGGGTTAATATTCCGGATGAACGAGGGGAGCAGTTTTTCGAAGGGTGGGGCGTTAGGGGCGAGCGATACGTACTCCGCCTCGCTATGGATTTTGGATTATCTGTACTGGTGGGCTCATCACAGTGCGAGTGGGTTGAACTTTCACACAGGGGAGAAGGTGATTCCTGGGACAGTGGGGCCAGATAAGACGAACGTGTACACGTCGCTGACCAGTTCGGCCAATGGGTACACGATTTTGCCTCCTGGGTACGGGATCAAGATGTTCGAGTTGGGTGGGCACGGAGATCTGTTGCCTGTGAAGGTGGAGAAGAATAAGGAAAAGGTGAATCTAGTGGCGTACGGGGTGATGGAATCGCCGGGAGTGGTGAATGTGACATTGATCAATCGGGAGTATGGGTCAAAGGGAAGGGCGGCGGAGGTGGTCATAGAGATGGGAAAGTCGGTGGAGAAAGTGCAGACGATCACGATGAGTCAGAAGGATGGGGACATTGCAAAGGTGGGTGGGGTAACGGTGGGTGGAGAGGAGATTGTGGAGAATGGGAAGTGGGCGGGCGAGTGGAAGGATCTGGCTAAAGGGGTGAATGGGACAAAAGTGACAGTGGTTGTGCCGTCTGCTTCGGCAACAGTTCTGCGATTCGTGATTAAGTGATATAGTACTTGTAGTTGGTCTGGGTATACAAAAAGTACTATCAAGGGGTCAAAATTGCAAAAAGTTAACTGGTTAAACAATTTTGTTTTTATGGGCCTTAATAAGTATAAAGTATTGATGAAAAGCAATTTAAAATGATAAATACAAATTAAATAACTTCATGTGCTTCGAAAATCAGGATAGCCATAGAAATTGTGCTACATTTTAATTGTGAGCAAATTAAGGCACTCATATATATGCTTTATGATTGCAAAATCTGTTGTTGAACGTTTTGGAATAAAAGGAGTCAAAGAAGTATGAGCAAAAAATTAAATCTCCCACTCGCTCTTGGAATTTTTCTGCTTGGAC
>JBBAWA010000155.1:0-2899 GCA_040397425.1 Methylacidiphilales bacterium | reverse complement strand
CAGCGTTGAGCGGTGGGAAAGTAGAGGGTGGATCCTTTATCTGACTCATTTTTTAAAGTGAATTTGATCACGATCTGGTCATTGGGTTGAGGGTCGCGAATTCTTTGGAGAGTCAGTTCGGTCGGAGAGACTTCCAACCGGGCTTGGTAGGAATCGAGATTGAGTTCGTTGGCGCCCTCAAATCGCTTTTTTGAGCCCTGCATGAAGAGTCCGCCTTTGATGAGTCCAGGAGCCGAG
Organism: Methylacidiphilales bacterium; assembly: GCA_040397425.1. GTDB lineage: Bacteria > Verrucomicrobiota > Verrucomicrobiia > Methylacidiphilales > Verrucolacustridaceae > Verrucolacustris. Next base: position 2,662 of record JBBAWA010000155.1, on the reverse strand, counting down.
AGGAATTTATCAGGTTGGCTGGTGCGGGAGGCGGTGTCTGAAATGTCGGCCGCGAGGGAGGGCAGGGCGGAGAGAGCGATAAAACCAAGTAGTAAGGCGATTGCGGACAGGAGTGCTTTCACAAAACCATGATAGTGGGCTTTACGAAAAATGACAAATCAGGTCGTTTCCTTGAGGGGATTGGGATAATATATTAGCCTTATGAAGGCAGGCTATAGGTTCCTACTCTTTGTGCTGGGGTATGTGCTGTGGATGGGGGCTGCGGAGAAACCCCCCTTTTTATTGAGGATTCATTTGCAGGCAACGGAGGGTGCCAAGGGATCTACTTCGGCACTAGTGACGCTTATTCAGCCTAATGAAACAATCGCTATCCAGAGCCTTCCTGAGGTGACAGAAAAAGAGATTCTTAAGGTTTCGACCCGTGTGGATGGAACAGTACTCGTCGAGTTCAATGATTTTGGACGAACGAAATTAGAAGTAGGAACAAGCACGGGGCGGGGTTCCATTCTAGTGGTTATTGTCAATGGTCGGGTTGTCTACGCTCCTCGAATCGATACCGTAATCACAAGCGGCTCGATTCTTCTTCCCCCTGGTTCGATGACAGTGGAGGAGATTACTCGAGTTAATAGTGAGATAGAAAAAACGCGGGAGCAGAGGTTGAAAGACCTGCGTTGAGTCAAGACGACATAGATTGAGTTATTCAAAAATATTTTCTTACGATTTAAAATATCTGTGGACGGACGAGTTTGGAGAGAGCAGATAAGACTCGTGCGAATACACTACTTGTTGTGGGCATTCATCCTGTGCTTGAGGTTTATGTCTATAGGTACGGGCTCTGCCCCTGACCCAGCTGGCCAACAGGCAGCGGGTATTGTTGCAGGGGTCGACATTGGGGCGGGGGGGAAAGTCGTTTTAAATGAAAAGACAAATCGGCTCGAGGTACGGGACGAGCAGGGATGTTTGATTGACGAAATGGCTTTGGGGACAGCAGGCAAAGTGGTGGATGTGGCTGGGCAAGAGTATCGATTGAGTTTTGGAAAAGATGAGATGGGAAGACGGTCGGTTTTGGTTCGTGCGGGCCCTGGAATGCGGAAGCCAATCACTGTCGATGTTTTGGGGAGAAAATCTATTCTCTCCATTGAGGCATCGCTACTGGTGACTATCGACCCAAAAAACCGGATCTACTATGAGCCATCGATTTGTGGCAACATTTATATGATCAATAAAAAAAATGGAGTTGCTGAGGCTGTTAAACTTTAACGTTCCAAATTTTGGACCTTATCATCTTATAAATATTTTCCGGGGTTGAGAAGGTGGCGGGGGTCAAGGGTGCGTTTGATTTGTGTGTGAAGGGAGCGAAGGGCGGGGGTGGTGGCAGTGTTCCACCAAGGTTTTTTGGCAAGACCTATGCCGTGCTCCCCACTGATGACTCCGCCCATCTGTAAGACGCCACGGAACAGTTCGTCGAGGATTCGGTGCATACGCCGATCGTTCGGCTTTGTACCAACAGGGGCCATTAGATTGACGTGAATGTTTCCGTCGCCCGCATGACCAAAGCTGGATATTGGGACGCCATGCTTCTTTTGGAGTCGGGCGGTTAAGCGAAAGAGATCCACGACTTTACCCCGTGGCACTGTGACATCTTCATTGAGTTTCACGAGGCCCGTATCGCGGAGGGCGTAGCTAAAGCCCCTGCGAATCTCCCAGATCTTCTCGCAGGCCGCATTGCCGTGTGCAGTAACGATCCTAGATGAGGAAGCTCGAAGAACTTTTGTAGCTGCTGCGAGCTCGCTTCTGACTGAGGAGGGCTGGCCGTCAAATTCGACGATGAGCATTGAGTCGCAATTGGGGGTGTTGGGAATAGCTTTGCGGGCGGCGGCGAGGGTAAAAGGATCTGCAATCTCGAGCGCGCAGGGGAGAAGTCCAGAACCGAGAATCTTTTGGACTCCCGCTGCCGCTTTGGCAACGGAGGTAAACTCAGCCCTTAAGCAGGAGCGGGTGGGTGGTAGTGGAATCAGGCGCAGGGTAGCCTCGGTAACAAGACCGAGCATCCCCTCAGAGCCGGTGAAGAGACCGATGAGATCGAACCCTGTGCGATTTTTATGAGTGCGTCCGCCGAGCCGTACGATAGTGCCGTCGCCCAAGACAACTTCTAATCCAAGGACGTAGTTTCGGGTAACCCCATATTTGAGGCATCGGGGACCGCCTGCGTTAGTGGCAATGTTTCCACCCAAGGTGGACTCTTTGAGACTGGCAGGGTCTGGAGGATAGAAGAGATTTCGGCGCATAGCGGCAGAACCAAGTTTGGCGGTGATGACTCCAGGTTGGACAACGGCCACGCCATCGGCAGGCGATATCTGGAGAATACGGTTCATTTTGACGAGAGAGACAACAAGGCCACCGCAAACGGGGACGCATCCGCCAACGTAGCCGCGACCTGCGCCGCGGGTGGTTACGGGAATACGGTTGCGGTGGGTGAAGGTGAGAATTTTGGAAACTTGTTCGGTGGTACGGGGAAAGGCGACAGCGGTGGGAAGGGCGGAAGCTACCCAAGCGTCGGAGGAGTTGGCCTGAAGAGTGGCGGGTTCGAAGCGGATGACACCTTTTGGAAGGAGGCGGGCGAGGGAGCGGAGGTGTGATTTCATTTTCGGCGACGATCGGC
>JBBAWA010000154.1:0-2957 GCA_040397425.1 Methylacidiphilales bacterium | reverse complement strand
GGCGCTTACTCTTTTCGACTGGTATTTATTTCTACCCGTATTCCCCCAACAGAGGGTCGTATTTTACCCAAACACTGTTCGGGTGATCCGATTGTTTTTGATGATAACTTCACCCCACTGACAGCAGTCTGGTGGAAAGAGCGGGGCGCAAAAGGGTTGCTTGATTTTCGGGACGGTCCCGATGAGTGGCTGAACTGCGTCAACCAAGTCTTGGATGGAAAGCTGAGTCAGACCCCGACGGCTAAGAGTGCTCTCGACGCGAACGACTCTAAGCGCGGTCTTCAGCTTTTGAGTAAACGGGAAATGCAGGTAGCCCAGCTGTTGGTTCGCGGATACTCAGCAGAAGAGGCAGCCAAAAAAAATGGCACGACAGAGGGAACGATAAAAAATCAGAGAAAATCAATTTATCAGAAGTTGAAAATTGTACGCTCAACCCAACTAGCTTGGGCCATGGGAAATGGGGTTAGAGCCCCCCGCTGATAATCTCCAAATCCGGAGAAATAAAGAAAGAGTCGGTCTTTGTTTGGATCAGGTGGAGTTCCATTTTCTGGTGCGACCTTTTGTGGCCCTACTTCTCGTTTTGAAAAGTTTTCTTCCTGGATTCAATGCCCGAGAATCACGCTTGTCGCAATAGCCCTTGGCAGACTTTTTTTGCATCGAAAAACTCAAGAGCTATTTCCCGGGCGGCTTTGGAGTGTTCCGAGTAGTTGCGGGTTACCTTACCAAGGCCCTCTGCCGCTTCTTCCACGGTCGTGAAGGGAAGAACCCCTCGATCGGATGGCAGATGATGGCTCCAGCCAGTCTCCTGAACAACAGCAGGTCTTCCAGCAGCCAAGTAGCATGCCGTTCTGCAGCTGAACCAACCGGTTTTTCCTTCCACATATCCGTGCTTTGCAACGCTCCACTCCCCGCGTGAGTTGGTGAGAAAGGAGCGGTATGAAGAATGATCTGGAACGACCTCTTGGGGTTCAACCAGATCCCAACCGAGCTGACGCAACTCTTGAGCAGGACGTTGGCCATCTACGCCTAGTCCCATGGCGAGTCGAAGGGGGACGCTGGTTTTGGAGGGCAAATCTCGAAATCTGTTAAACTCAAGATTCTTTTGTCCGTAGGTTCGCCCCTCCCAAACCTTCGGTTTATAACTGGCCCAGTTCATCACGGTTGTCCAGGGGGCATCGTTCGAGACCGGGATTACAGGCCACTGATCGAGGGCAATAGGCTGAACGGTGGGCCGCCAAGCAATTCCGTCCACGGGAACAGGGCAATCAGGTTGTCCAACGGACAATCCGAAAGTGAAATGGCTGTCGTGATCCCTGAGACGACCCGCATAAAGGGGATTCGATCCATCCAGAAGACCGATTTGGCAAAACATAGGGTCTCCATCGATAAACATTCGGTGTCCGACTCGGAGGTCGTAATCCCTCAGCCACCCGGCGCTCGAGACATTCACGAGAAGATCTCCGTGGCGAAGCCATTCGCGCGCAACTTTCTCGCCCGCTCCGTGAAACTTTCCGTCTGCACCATTCCGATAGACCCATGATTCGGCCAAGTCGAAATCGGTAAAGATCTTGTGGAGTGATTGAAGAGCAAAAGAGCAATCATCAGTGATTGTTCCTGCGACTGGGTCGTAAGGCCAAGCTCCGGAGTCCTCAAGGTACAGAACCTGATGTCCAAGGGACCTGAAGCCGAGCAGGTATTGAAGATAGTCCCAGATGACGCCTCCAAATGGATACTGCCCGACCAGTCCGGTAATAATGATTCGCACAAAAGAAGTTTAGAAGATTTTCAGGCTATGCACAGCCCACATCCTTGCGGATTGAGCTGGGAAGGCGAGTAGGGGAGAAAGGAAGCATGGCAGAAGGCTCTACCCCAATGATGAGGCAGTACCACGGACTGCGGGCACAAGTGCCTAAGGATGCGCTTCTGTTTTTTCGGTTAGGAGACTTTTATGAGCTTTTTTTTGAGGATGCGGTTGACGGGGCAAAGTTGCTGAATCTGACTTTAACGAAGCGAAATACAATTCCGATGTGTGGGTTGCCCTATCACGCGGCAGAGGGATACATTGCGAAAGTATTAGCGAATGGTCGACGAGTTGCGATTTGTGAACAGGTGGGTGAGGCCAAGAGTGGTCAAATGGTGGAGCGAGTGGTCACCCGAATCTTGAGTCCTGGGTGCGCGATGGGGATGGAGGTGTCGGAACCTAAACTTCCTCGTTGGCTTGCGGCTGTGCGAAGGGGAGAGGGGAAAAGTGGTAAGTGGGGCTTCGCCCTTTTGGACGCAAGCACGGGGGATTTTCGTTTGTCAGAGCCAATTCACGAGGTCGCCTTTCGGGATGAAATTCGTAGGACGAATCCAGCGGAAATCTTGGTCGCTGAAGAGGATGGTGAGATCCCTAGTTGGGTAGAGGCGGGGACACTTATAACGCGTATTCCGGATTGGACATTGGAGGTGGATGGAGGGAGGGCGTTGTTATGTGAACATTTTCGGGTTCAAAGCTTGGACGGCTTTGGTTGTCAGGAAATGGGGTCCGCTTTAGGGGCGGCTGGGGCACTGGTTCGATATATTCAGGAAACTCTAAAGAGTGGAATCGGTCATCTTCAGGTTCCAAAACCGTTTCGCTCCGAAGAAAGTCTGCAGTTGGATTTCGCCACCCAAAGAAATCTGGAACTTTTGGAGTCAGCGTCAGATGGGGTAAACACCTCAGTGCTTCGGGCGATTGACCAGACTCACACTGCGATGGGTGCAAGGGAGCTGCGGGCATGGCTTATACGCCCTTTGCGAAAAAGAAAAGACGTGGAGGATCGGCATCAAGCTGTCGCGGGCTTTTTGGAGGACGTGGGGGCCTTGGATGAGTTTCGGGAGAGTCTTAAAGGAGTTCGTGATTTGGCTAGGATCGTGGGGCGACTATCCGGAGGGGCGGGAAATGCGCGCGACCTTCGCGCTCTTCAAACCACACT
>JBBAWA010000153.1:0-2969 GCA_040397425.1 Methylacidiphilales bacterium | reverse complement strand
CCACAGTAAATGTCCCAATCGTTTCAGGAGTGAAGTCCAACCGAAACTGCTGAAACGCACCGTTATTCATATAGTTGGACTGCGAAGCACTGCCTGACTGAATCGTGCTGCCTGCATTGTTATAGCTAGCCGGACCGTCAGCATTCACAACTTGGTTGTTCCAGCGCGTCACCATGGAGAGTCGGTCCGTAACACGGTAGTCCGCCTTGATCGTTCCCAGATTAATTATATTCCCTTGAGTGTTGGTTATAGGCGCTAAACCAGCAGCAAACTGAGTAGCGATGGGTTGTTCAAAGAAATTAAAATTGTCTGCGACCGTAATACTGAACCGCGGGTCAAAAGCGTACGTATACTGACCTGTAAAAGTCTGGTTGTACTGAATGTCGTAGGACTGATTTAGACTTGGAAAGTAGATTCCTTGAAAATCGTATCTCGCAGACAGATCTGCCTGTAGTCCTGTGTAATTATATCCAAGGGATGGGTTAACGCTTGAATAAGTACTCGATTGAACATCACTCGTACTTTGATACGACTGAGTTAAGGGATTGCTGTCGTATCCTTCTCGAATTGCCACTGTGGCAGTAAAAGGTTTAGCGCCTACCTCACCAGCAGATCCCTGAATCTGAGCAAAGTTTACGTTCGAAGATCCAACAACAATAAGGCATAACAAAGGCGATCGAACCAAAGTCCTCAATAAACCTGCCGACATCCACTAAATCTTGTGGTTCGCAGGATTTATTCAATCTAAAGGCACATCCTATAGGCCTACTTTGTTAAAGGACTACCAATAACCTGTTGAAAAATAATAGTGCCCTTAAGATCTAAATATCAACTAGTTCCACCTTTTTTGTATAGACAAAAGTAAATAGTCGTTATTTGGAGGCAGCGAAGTAACAAAGGATTGAGGCAAATCAGGTGGTTTTTGCCTCCGAATAACATCTGCCCATGCAGCCCACTCCGAATTCTCTTGGAGCATCTGACTATGCATCTTCACGTCAGAACTGGCAGGCGTAAAAAGAATGCTAAAAACAGGAGTGACTCGATCGTGGATTTTAATCAATTCATCTCGAGTAGCAGGAACCCACAAAGTGGGCTGGTTCGAGTACCATGCCTCAGCCGCAGGCAAATCGCTTGCCTGAAACTCTTTAGGCTCAAACCACGATCGCATGAATAAAAATATTGGTGGATAAGTTGGCGGATAAGCGAAAGGCGGGGATTCAGACCGAGCCACTTGGTACATCAATGGGCCGGTAGCAAGAACACCAAAAAGAACGACAAATATTTTTTTAAGAAGATCTACTTCCAAGTTCCATCGTTCGACTAAAACAAAAAGGCCAGCAGCTCCATAAACCGAGGCAAGAGGCAGAAGAACCATAAGAACAGGGCAAGACCCCACACCACCGTCTCGAACAATAAAAGCAGTTGCTACAATTAGTGCAGTCACACCGCCAAGCCAAAGGAGCTTAGCTGTAGCCGCAGAAATACGTCGAAAGCCGTGTAGAACGCTAAATAATGCCAATGTACCCGCCAGAGTTGCACCACAAGAAATGGGACCTTGCGTAATAAGAAAAGATATACCGCGAATTGCAGATCCTAAAATTCGACTCCAAACATTGGTTTTTTCGATATCAAAGTTATAAGTTCGCCAAACCAGGCTTCCCGGGTAATGGGCGGAATCGGATATGAGATAGGCCCAATTTAGTCCGATGGGATTTCTGGTCTTAACCCAAAGCCAACCCAACCAAGCGAAAAAGAAGACCAGTGGGATCGCAGTCCCAAGAATCAACCAAATCCGACCCCTTTTAAAAAGTGCGATCCCACAAACCAATAAAGCCAAAACAGGCCAGATGTGGACCATCTGAACCAAAGGGGTGAGACCTAACGTGAAGCCTGCAACCCCAAACCACAGACCTCCCCGATCCGACAGTTCCTCATGATTTTCCTCTCCAACCAACCCTCGATAGAAAAAATATCCCGCCCACGCATACAAAAGAACAACTAGGCAGACAGCGCCACCCGAGATCGCTTGATTCCATAAAGCCGTACTTCCTATAAAAAAAACTGCTGACAAAATCCCTACGCCAAAATCAAACTGCCCGGCACCCCAAAGGTAAACGCCTAGGACAGTAAGTGCCACACAAACCAAATTAAAAGTTAAGACAATGTAGTCGGGAGGATAGACTCTCATCCCTTTGATCGCCTCAGGAGAGACCGACATAGGGATCTTTCCCGATATTTGCCCCAACTTAAAAAGACCACCTAGCAGAACAGGATATAAAGGGGGGTTCAAAGTCTCAGGGAAAGCACTCACCTCTGGCGCGTCATTTCCAAATTGCGCCCGCACCTGCCACAAGGCCAGTGGCCGAATCAGTTGAGTCGTTAACCCCTGCCCAGTGGCAATTTGGCGCGCTTGTTGCGCAAGATCCATTGCTTCCTGAGTTCTTAAACCGTTGAATTCATTAATACCGATCCATGTGACAAGCCCGATTGTCAGAAAAGCCAGCGCAACAATCACAAGGACCCTGCGCAAGCCTCCCTCCTCCAGATTATAGACCAGATCCTGAATTGTGCTCACTGAGGTATCTTACCTTTCTTGGAAGATTGAGCCAGCTTACGGTGAAGCGTACGACGACTGATCCCCAGAGCTTGAGCCGCCTTGGAGATGTTTTTTCCGGTTTTATCCATCGCCGCATCAATCAGGCTTTTCTGGATTTTATCGAGCCGCAGGCTCGTTGCCTTAACCCGCGATTGAATCCTATCACTCCCCATCCGTATGGAGTTAGGTAGATCATCAGGCTCAATCGTTCTTCCCTTGGCTAAAACCACCCCGTGCTCGACAGCTGTTCGCAGCTCACGAACATTTCCCGGCCAACGATAATCCATCATCAATCTTATGCTGGCAGGGGAAAAAGAGAGATCCCCTTTCCCATTCTCCAAGCTGTACTCCTTACGAAAAGATTCCGCCAAAA
>JBBAWA010000152.1:1329-3010 GCA_040397425.1 Methylacidiphilales bacterium | reverse complement strand
GGCGACAACTTGCAAGAGTTATGCGTCCCAGACTGCGTAAATGAATTGCGCGTCTTGCCAATGCCAACTAATCAGGGCGTGGCGGGTAGCTGGAATCTTGGTATCAAGCTGCTACCATTTGAACCCGTATGGTTCTTTAGCTCGGCGGACACGGTCTACAAGCCCGGCGCTTTGGCAGAGTTGGCGAAAGCAAAGCCAAGCGAAATAACCCTAAGCAACTCGTTTCCGTTTTGGCAGACATTCGCGATCGGGGAAGAAGTCGTAAAGCAGATTGGGCTATTCGACGAAAACCTATTCCCGATTTACTTTGAAGACAACGACTACACGAAGCGAGCGAATCAAGCGGGTATCCCCGTTACCTATTCGCTAAGCGAAGTCCATCACGATAACAGCGCAACAATCGCAAGCGACGATAACCTAGCCAAGCAGAACACCCGCACCTACACCAATAACCAGGATTACTACCAAGCGAAGACCGAAGGCTTATGGCATTGGTCATTAGAGCGACGAAGGAATAACTATTGGCAACTGTAACAATTACCGGCGTCGCTGGGTTCTTGGGTTCGCACCTAGCAGATAAGTTTTTGGCCGAGGGCTACCACGTCGTTGGTATTGACTCGCTTATTGGGGGCTACGAATCCAACGTGCCAGAAGGCGTGGAGTTTTACAACCTAGACCTAGTGCATGACTTCGCAGAACTGCCGTGGATTATGGAAGACTCCGAGCTAGTTATTCATGCAGCTTGCACCGCTTACGAAGGGCTATCGGTATTTTCGCCAAGCCTAGTAGTCGCCAACACTACCCAAGCAACGGTGAACGTTCTAAGTGCTTCGGCCCAGATAGGCGTAAAGAAGTTTGTCTACCTTTCGTCTATGGCGCGCTATGGCGATCATGGCGAAAAGCTATTTACTGAAGACATGGAAACACGACCGCAAGACCCTTACGGTATTGCTAAGGTCGCGAGCGAAAATCTAGTAAAGAACATCTGCGATACGCAAGGAATCAAATGGGTTATTTTGGTTCCGCATAACATCATCGGGCCGCGCCAGAAGTTTGACGACCCGTTCCGCAACGTGGCTTCGATTATGACTAACCGAATGTTGCGAGGTGAGCAACCTATTATCTATGGCGACGGAACCCAACAACGTTGCTTTAGTTTCGTGCAAGACGTAGTAAACCCGCTATTTGTTGCAACTCAAAGCCAGGACGCATTGGGTCAGGTTATTAACGTCGGTCCGGACGAAGAACCCGTGACAATAAACGAGCTAGCCAAAACCCTGGCAGAGATTATCGGCTTTCACCTAGACCCGATTTACATGAAGGGCCGCCCGCAAGAAGTAAAGGTTGCACTTTGCGCTTCTAATAAAGCCCGCAAGATTCTTGGCTATCAGACCGGGACTAACCTTCGCGAAGGCTTAGAAGAATTAGTCGATTACATAAAGGGTAATGGCCCACGGGAATTCGACTATCACCTGCCCATCGAGATAGTAAACGAGCAGACCCCGGATACTTGGAAGAAGAAACTTATCTAGCGGTAGAATAAAAGCATGGCTATCACTAATGGATACTGCACACTTGCACAGGTTAAGGCGGGACTTCGCATAACGGATTCCGTAGACGATACTTTGCTAGAGATGGCAGTAGAGTCCGCTTCCCGTGCGATAGATTCCTACTGCAACCG
>JBBAWA010000152.1:0-1229 GCA_040397425.1 Methylacidiphilales bacterium | reverse complement strand
GGAACTCGCCTGGACCCAGACGTAGCCCAGCTAGTAGACGGCTTCCGTAAAGTGAGAATGGCCTAATGGCAGACATTCAGTTACTCCGCACCGGGATAGCTAACAACCTAGCGACCATCGCTGGGCTAAGAACTTCGGTAGACATTCCAGACAACCCGAACCCACCGGTTGCAATCGTCCAGCTAGTCCGTGTCGAGTATCACCAGGACTTCCGAAACGGTATGGCAGAATACACTTTTGCGGTGCAGGTGCTTGTCGGTCGCGTAGACGAGCGATCCGCACAACGTAACCTAGACGCTTACTGCTCTAGCGATTCTGCGTCATCGATACGTAGTGCGATAGAATCTAATAGGAATCTCGGTGGCTACGCGTTCGACTGCGTGGTAACAGAGATGTCGTCATACGGAAGCGTTCTGGTAAACGACACCACCTATCTAGCGGCGGAGTTCGCCGTTAGAGTGCTTGCAAGCTAACTAGGAGAAAAACATGGCAAAGCTAGTTTTGACCGACGTCGTTACCACCATTGGCGGAACCGACTACTCGGCAAACATCAACCAGGTCGAGATTAGTCTCTCGGCCGATCAAGTAGACACCACCCCATTCGGAGCTACTGGCGGTTTCCGCACTTCCGTAAATGGCCTAAAGTCCGGAACCTTCACCGTATCTTTCCACCAGGACTTCGCTGCTGCTGCAATCGACTCGTCGCTGTGGGGCCTATTCGGTTCTGCTGCCACCGTTGTCGTAAAGCCAGCGGGAACCGCAGTATCAGCCTCAAACCCTTCGTTTACATTTCTTGTAAATGTTGCAAACCTTACTCCGGTAACGGGAGCAGTCGGCGACCTAGCCGTGTCAAACCTTACCTGGCCAATCACCGGAGCAGTAACCCGCGCAACTGCATAACAACTAAAAAGGAAAACCTACAATGAGAATCAATCTATCCATCGAACAGCTAGACGGAACTAAGCAAGACGTGACCGCTTCTGCCATTGACCTAGTCAAGTTCGAGGAAAGATACGACATTAGCGTATCCAGACTCGACAAAGAAATGAAGCTTACTCACTTGCTATTCCTTGCTCATTCTTCGCTAAAGCGACAGAAGAAAACCGACCTAGACTTTGAAGCCTGGGTAGAAACGGTTGAGAGCGTAGGAGCTTCTTCTACTGACCCAAAATAGTAGGGCTTGGCGATAAGTCGTCCCATTGGTTTATCGCCGGCCTAGCTGTTGAAAC
>JBBAWA010000151.1:0-3039 GCA_040397425.1 Methylacidiphilales bacterium | reverse complement strand
CTGGTTGTCCTGCCTCGTTTGTGAGGATACTGCAGCAGCCGATCCTGTTTGGGCAAAGGTATGGGAACACCCAACAAATAACGAAAATATCGCCAAAATGACGGGATAAACCCTGCGTAGGGCGATTTTCACTTTAAAAGCCCTAAATACAACATCTTGGGTACTCAAGGAAATATTTGTACCATACCTAGTGATTGCTGATGCAATACCAAACACTCGGTAGAGCGGAAATTGCTAATTAACATTAAGTTATACTAGTTTGAACTTCAGCCTTCGAATTACCCTTTTCTTATGCGTGGCGATTTTGCCTTTACGGCAGACATTCGCTGTTTCGATGGGCGGGGCTGAGATCACTGCGATTCGTAATAAAGTCGATAAGGTAAATGCAAAGGAAACAAGGCCAGTGGGGGTTAAGAATTTGGTGGCTGATGGTGAACAATTACAAACCAAACAAAATTCGCTGGCGGAGGTAAAATTCAGCGATCAGTCGGTGGCCCGCATTGGGGCGAATGCGAGTTTTTCCTACACCTCCGAATCCCGGTTGGTGCAGATCGACCGTGGGACGGTTCTGATCCATACCCCTCCGGGGAACGGGGGATTAACGATCACTTCGGGTGGGGTAAAGGGCACGGTAACGGGGAATACATTTCTTTTAACCGCTTACTCGGAGCAGGGAAAAGCCACGGGTGGATTTGCCCTTTTGGTTTTGGAGGGTAGGACGACGACCAAAGTAACCGGCCCGAATGGGTTTGCGGTGGAGATTCTGCCCGGCCAGATGGCGGTGGTGGGATCGGGCTCGAAAGGAGCTCCAAGAATTTTCAATGTGAACCTCGCCCAAACGATCCGAACCTGTCCCTTGATCGGGGCTTTTCCGGACCCGCTACCCACGATCAAGGAGATCACTCAGGCGGCGATCCAGCAACAGGCAAGGGGGGAAATAAAAGGCACAGGGGCAACGGGTCTGGCGATCTCTTCGGATGGGGATATTTTGGTCGGGGAGTCGAAACCACCCGATCCGGGGAAGCGTGTCTTTGAAATGGCCGTCAACAAACCGATCCCGGGCGGCAACAAGGATGACCTTGCGAAGGACGCAGGTCTCGAGGATATAGAGACTGCGGCGGGAGGTGATGGTGGAGCAGGTGGCGGTGTGCCGAGTGGCGGCGCCGGAAGAGGAACTGGAGCTTTAGGTTCCTCCGCTCCCTCGACGCCGAACCCTCCAGTCACACCTCCTCCACCTCCGAATTCAAATCCTGCTACTTCTCCAACTCCAACAACGCTTCAGGCCATCGTTCTCAACGCCACGGTTTCCTCGAAAGTCTACGATGGCCTTTTCACTGCAACGGTTGGCAATGCACTCCTCTCTGGAATTCAGGCAGGCGACACTGTCAGCCTTGCCGGTGCAATGCTGGGGACGTTCGAGCGTAACTTACCCGGGACGTTGATTCCGGTGAGCACAGTCATGTCACTCGTCGGATCGGGTTCGGGGAACTACACCTTGACCCAGCCCACTGGGTTGAAGGGGGAGATCACCGGGAGTGCGAATCTGAATCGGGATGGCGCATCGGTGAACGTCAATTCTGCTGAGTACGTTCATATCCGAAACACCACGGCCTCACGGGTCCAAGGCGGTTTGTCGATCCAGTCCACCGGCGGATCCGTTCTTTTGGAAAACTCCAGCTTCAGCGCTTGGATGCAAAAAAGTTCAGGAGGAATCACACTCGATGCTTTGGGGATGGGGGTGATTCAGTTCAGCGAGACGGCGGGGGTGGTCGTCGATAAGCCGATTCTCGGAATCAAAATGAGCTCGGTCCCGGGAGGCGATATGTTCCTGGGAGATTATCGCCTCACGGTGAGCCACTATCCGACGGGAACTCCCGGCTCGCCCAATGACAAGACGGTCGATGTCCTAAATCACACGGCCGCTGCGCTGGATCCGATCGGATACGGATCGGCCGCCAATGGCGCCAATCTGGTTCTTCGTGATGCAGCAGCCAGTTCGATCAACTCGATCGACTACGCCTCTTTCGATACCGCTGCCGGGGAGTACAAACCGAATTCCCCCGTCAGTGGTCTGATCTCCTCCCTCGCTACCGGGCTTTGGAACTTTCTTTTCTCGAACGAGTCGCTGAACCCGAACGGTCAGGTGGATGAGGTGAAGTTGAAGTATCAAGAAGGCAAAGCGGTCATCCGGGGGGCTCAGGGTGTGGAGATCGTGAATGTGAGATTCGAAGGAATGGACGAAGTGGAGCTGGAGGCGGCAAATCTGGGCGGACGGGTGCTGATGAGCGGAACTCTGGTGAGTGATCCGATGATCGGAAAAATTGCAATGAAGGCCCTCAGTTCAGTTCAGAAGGATGTTTTGACCGGAGCAGGTCTTCCGAATTCCATGGATGCGGTTGAGGCGGAGATCAATAACCCCAACTTCACCGGCAAGACGGACATAACGATTGCCGGAGACCGGGCTTTGCAGATTGCCGCGATCAACGTGGCGGGACAGTTGGCGCTCAACTCCCACACGATCGTCTTCAACAATGCCAATGTGACGAGTGCCGGGGTGATCGATGCCCGGACGCGCGATGGAATGGTGAATCGGATTTACGGAAGTGTTGTTCCTGGAACCGTCAACTTCATGGGTGCCAACGGAAACAATTTCCTGAACACCGCCAACAACGCATCCATGAGCATCGCAAATTCAGCCAACATCGTGAGTGCACTGAATGGCGGGCACATGAGCGAGAACGGGGCTGGCGGCGCAACGGTGATGAATGTGGGGAGAAGGTAGAAACCGAGTATGAAGACGGGACTCCCTTCATCCGGTGCGGGCTATTTTCTGAGGATCAGCTTTGCCTTGGTCAGTCTCTTTTCTGTTTCTGCAGGCCATGGTCAAACGACCAATGCAGTTACGAACGGCGGCACGATTGCCAGCGGGGTGACGGCCATCATCACCAATCCCGTTACCTCTATTACCGGTCCGATCACCAACAACGGAACTTTGCAATTCTGGCAGTCGACCACCCTAAGTAACCGTTTCGTCATCTC
>JBBAWA010000150.1:0-3112 GCA_040397425.1 Methylacidiphilales bacterium | reverse complement strand
TCCCCCTCCACATCCGATCCCCTCCTCGCCATCCTTCTTCCCCCCGCCCCTCGCATCCCCTCTACCCCGCCCATCCCTCCAAACATACTCTCAAAAAAATCACTAAAGCCTGTCCCCCCAAAGTGCACCTCCTCCATTCCTGGCCCAGCCTCTCCCCTCGGCACTCCCCCCGCCCACCCATATCCTCCCCCCGGCACCTCTCTTCCCACCTGATCATACTTCGCCCGCTTCGCCGGATCGCTCAACACCTCATACGCCTCATTCACCTCCTTAAACTTCTCCGCTCCCTTCACCTTGTCCTTCGCCACATCGGGATGATGCTCCCGCGCTTTTTTTCGAAACGCCGTCCGAATATCCTCGGGCGTAGCGGTCTTACTCACCCCCAAAACTTTATAGTAGTCCTGATACTCCATACTTTTTCCCTACTCCCAGTTTCCGCCTGTGGTTCCCTCAGGCCCCAATTCAATCTCTCCCTGCTCCGACACCGCCGCTAATCCGTCGGTAAAAGCACGCGCCTTCGTATATTTCGGCTCCAATCCCCAACTTCCGTCTGGCTTCAAATACCCCCACTTTCCCCCAGGCTCCTTAGCCGCAGCCAACCCACCGTGAAAAACTAGCGCCCGCTCAAACTTCGGTGGAATCGCCCACTTCCCCTCCGGGTCCAAATATCCCCACTTGCCCCCTGGCTCCCGCGCAGGCGCACGATCCTCCCCAAATGGCCCTACCGCCTCCAACACATCTTGCCCCACACCTTCCCCATCCTGATTTTTTAATCCGGGACGAATCTCCATCACCCGTTCCTGTAAATCCATCAAACCCCACCCTCCTTTCTGTTTCCACGCTACCCGCTTCGCTCCCAACGGAACCAACCCCTCATAATTTTTCGTAGTCCGAGTTTTAATCTTACTATCAATCAATACCCACGGCATCCCCTCACCCAACGCCTGCACGGCGGCACGACCATCCAAAAAATCCCCCGCCACGGCAAAGTCCAACCTTCCCCACAATTTTCCACTCGGCAAAATATAACCCCACGCTGCTGGCCCCGCAGGCTTCTTTGCCTCCGCTTCGCTCTTGTCCTCCACGACCTCATCCCCCTCCCCGACGGGAGCATCCTCGCTCTCCTCTACCGCCGCTAAGCCCTCGGAAAAATCCCTCGCCTGCAAAAACCTGGGAGCAATCGCCGTTCGAATTCCCCCATCTTGATACGCCACGTATCCCCACCGATCCATGATCTTGACCGCTGCCAATCCCCCCCGAACTTTTCGCGCTGCATCAAACTCCGCCTTATCCGACATCCCCAGCGAAAATCCTTTCCCCTTCTTCCCATCCGTTGCCTTCGGAATCAACCGGCCTTCCCCGTCTACAAATGCCCACTTCTCCCCCACTCGCACAGGTGCCATTCCCCCCAACATCGAACCCACCTCCATATAACGATCCTGCGTCACTCTCGTTCCCCTCTCATCCGCGTAAAACCATTCGCCACCCAACTTCACGGGTACTCGACCAATCCCCATCTTTGCGACTGCCTGCCCAACCTTTACCTCCTCGCCATCTTTGACCTCAATCTTAACCAAAGTTCCACTCCCAGGAGCCTGTAACATCGCCATCGCTTCTTTGGGACGAACTTCCGCAATCTTCTCCCCCTTTCCGACCGCATCTCCCTCAAGCTTGAGCCATCGCACCATCGTCGCTGAACCAGGATTCGGCCCATACCCAGGACAAATCACATCAAACTGCTTTTTTTCAAACATTCCCACATGGGCCAAATTTCTCACCGAACCAAGGGCCGACCCCGGAATCGCCGCCCCACCCGCAGGCACCCCTATTTTCACCAACATCCCGGAAATCGGCGACTCGACGGGAAGAGCGGGCTCCACCATCTCCATCTGCGCGAGCGCCTCCCCTGCTTTCACCTCATCCCCCTCCGCTTTGAGCCACTTCATGACCTTCGCCCCTTTCACGCCAGGCAAAAACTCAGGCAGGGTAAACGACCTTTTTAAATCCCCTCGGAATTCCCCCACCTCCTCATACTTCTCGGCCAACCTCCACGTCCCCGTGGTATCCACCATCCCCCACTTTCCCGCACCCCAACTGACACCCATCCCCAAACCCCAAAGAAAAATCAGAGAAAGCTTCACCCCTCAAACTCTGCTTCCCCTATCCCCAAATCTCAACCCCTTTGCCGTATGCTCGCCCATCACAGAAACTCGATCTTCCTCATCGTCACCCCGCTCCTCTTGGCAAACTCTGCTATCCCCTCCTTCTCCTCCCGACCCAACTCATACCGGATACACTTTGTCAGGTACTCCCTTTCCAGCTCCCCCTCCGCCAGTTCTGCCCGCTTTGCGATTCCTGCCATACAGCCCTGACGAAACTTTTCTATCTCCCCCGGTTTTGGCTTAAACCCGCTACTCAACGCCCACACCGCAAACACAAAGGGCAATCCCGTCCAATCCCACCAAGCTTTTCCCAAATCGGTCACTCCCCTTCCCTTCCTTTCCGTCCACTCCCGCAGTGCCTCATCCCCAATTCTCAGTCGCGCCTCCCCACTCTCTTTTTCTTCCAGACGAAAACCAAACGCTTCTTGCGAAACTACTCTCCACAACTGGACAGAGCTCATCGAATGCGGTGTCAGGGATATCCCGCCGCACTCCACTAACGGTTTGTCATGAAATACCGCAACGCTTCTTACCTCACCCTTGGATCCAACCGCCAAACCGTCCACCACCCGATAGCTGGGTCCGGTCAAAATTTCCCAGACCGGTACCAACGCCAAATCTACCTCCCCACTCTTCAACCTCCCGACCAACTCCTTTGGATGATCCCACACGACTTCCCCCACCTTCCAATTTAGCCCAAAAGGTTTTGCATGATCGTACGGCACACATCCAATTCTCATCTCCTCACCCTACCACATCCAAACCGATAGTTGGGCTACTCCAATTATAGTTTCCTTCGAAAGACCGGTGACAAACCAGACCAAGCCGACCCTACTCAGCACCCGATGCGGTCGAAATCTGCCCAATATTTTGGGAGGTATACGAGTAGCGCTCTACCCTCTTCATCCAAATCCAACTACCAAATCCCACAAGTAGTGTGATGAGCAAGA
>JBBAWA010000149.1:0-3116 GCA_040397425.1 Methylacidiphilales bacterium | reverse complement strand
CCAAGACTCACGGCAACGCCGAGTGCCTCGAAATAAAACGTGCGGCTCTCATCGGCGTTCGTGGCTCGGCCCTGGTGAATGGTCTCAGAGCGCGTAAGTGTCGGGGTGTTGTCGTAATACTGATTTAGCGTGAGCGTCCCGGCCGTGGCATCGGCAACTAATCGGTAGGTGCCATCTTCTGCGGCAGTGGAGGAGACGCTTGTTGTCCAAACGCCATTGATCTCGGTGGCTTGATTTATGGAGAACTCGCCTCCGGTGCCGATATTGATTGCGCGCAGGGCGTTGGGCTCGGGCACTGCGGGGGTGACTTGGATGTTCGTCACATAAAGACTGCCACCTGCCGCCCGGCCCCCACTGTAATCATAGGTGCCAGCCGTAAAAACAAACTTGTAATTACCGGTGGTTGGAACGACCAAGCTCGCTGATGTCCACGGAGTTGTGGCATTGGTTGCTTCGCCGTGCACATCCAGCAATTCAATTTGGCTGCCGTTATCAACATTTAAAAGATAGGCGTAGGAGTCGTAGGCGTCCGACCCTGCGGCGGATTTCCAGTCAAACGTAATCGTATCCCCTGATTTGATCTGGATAGGATCTCTAGACACGAGGTAGGGGCCGTGGACCACTCCAAAGGAGTCCGTGGTCATCCCCGAGGAAAATAATCGAAGTGACTGCCCAGTAACGCCTACCGGGAGATCTGCGGTGAACTGGTAATCGAACGTGGTTCCCGTCTGGGTCGTGGTCGCGTATGCGGGTGAATTGCCCGGCATCGTGTTATCTGCATTGCTCGACGGCCATCCGCCAACGGTGTTCGTGCCGAGAATCAGTCGCTCTTTATAAATCTCCCATCCTGGAATGCTGTCTTGCGTTCCGACCGTGCTCTCAACCGTTGAGTCTAAAAACACGCTATTTTCAAATTGTGCCGTTATCGCAACATCGATCGAGCCCAGGCCATTAGCAGCATTGACCTGAAGACTTTGAAGTGCTGCATTAACTTGCGCTACGGTTCCCGTAAAGCCCAACGAGGCGGTCGAGCCATCTGTCCAGGTAGCAGCGGCTCCGTAGCCACTGATAGCACTGAGCCCAGTTGTCGTGCCTAGTTTTAAATTTCCTCCGGTTGAGACCACGGTGGCCACAACCTGATCAGTCGCATCTCCCGAGGCCGTATTTGCGCCACTCACTGTCTGCCAACCAGTAGCGGAGGGGACCGTGCCCACACTGCCAATTAAGGTGGCAAAGTCGATTGCGCTATTGCGCGAACCAATCTCATCGACAACAAAGGTAGACGAGACGCCTAGTTGATCAAAATTAAGCGTGAAGGTATCCCCCCAGGTTCTGGGAATCTGCACCTCGGTTGTGTTGCGCGGTGTGCTATCGACTAAGGTGAGCGACTGCGAGGTCGTCGTGCGATTAACGGTTCGGGTAAGTGTTACTGCGGCGCCGTCATTCGAGAACTTATAACTTCCCTCCAGAGCGCCGCTCGTATCCATTTCGCTCACGCGGATGGTCGTTGCACCGGAGACATCAATTGATGAGCTAAACCCCGGCTTAAACGTGGAGTTCGCGCGCACCGCGAGCCCGCTTGAGGCTAGCTCACCCAAGTGATGGTTGAACTGCCCGCTCACCGGTGTTGAGAAATCCCCTTGAAGGAGTTTGGCGTTATTAAATGTGGTGCGGTCGACAGTCGCGTTAATCTCGTCGCGAAGGTCGGAGATTCGGCTAACAATGAGCTTGCGTTGGTCGCCCGTAAATGATTCGTTTACGCTGCGGGTGGATAGGCCATAAATCTCGTCAAGCATGGCCGAGATGTTGTTGAGCGCAGCCTCGGCGGTCTGAATCATTGAGATCGCGTCGTTGGCATTTCTTGCCGCAGACGTCTGGGATCGGGCCTGCCGTTGTAACCCTTGCGACACCCCTAGGGTGGTTGGGTCGTCGCTTGCTCGGTTAATGCGCGTGCCGGTGCTCAGCCGCTCCACGGCGCGGGCGAGCATTTGAGTGTCGGCACTCGTCGGGAGGGTGGGTCGAAGCGTTGAAGCGTTAAGACTAAGAATAGGCATAGATTTTGGCCAAATTCCGCCCTAGCGGATGCTTTTACGGGTAACGGTTCGCGAAGTTTAGGGTGCTTGAGCCCGCATGTCGCGGGGGAACTACGAAATCAATGAATTCTTGATTAATAAATCTGGGCATTTGGCCGAAATCCCTAAACTTTCTGAGAGGCCTTTCCGTAAGACACGATAAGGCTTACTTCGCACCTGGAAAACCAGGCCCGCTAAAGGTGGGCGGAGTTTGTGCCGTAGTCCCTTGGGTGGAAAAACCAATAGGGCAAAGGTATTGATGGCTCGGCAATCGGCATCTCTCAGGGCAAGGACTCGTGGCGCCATCTCGGCAGACGCCATGCTTGGTCGCGCCATGAGCCTGCATCAGTCCGGACAGATGCAGCAGGCCCAGCGGCTCTATGAGGAGGTGTTGCTCGCCCAGCCTGGGCATGCGGATGCATTACACCTGCTTGGGGTGCTGTCCGCTCAGACCCACGACTACGTGCGATCGATTGAACTCATCGGAAAAGCAATTGAGCTAAAACCAGACCCAACGTTTTATTCCAACCGTGGGATTGCATTTAAAGAGCTCAACCGGATTGATGATGCAGTCGATGCTTATGACAAGGCCATTGAAATGGATCCACACTACGCCGAGGCCTATTCCAATCGAGGTAACGCCCTGCAGCGCTTAAGCGAGATGCAGGCAAGCGAGCCCGAGAATTCAAAAATCTCTGCGGTGCGATCGCGTTTGGCGCTTGCCCACTCGGCTCGCGGTAAAACCCTAAGCGGCTTAAATCTATTAGAGGAGGCGCTTGCCAGCTATGAAAAAGCAATTGGCTTAAAGCCTCGCTACTCACAGGCCTGGTCGAACCGTGGCGTGGTGTTGATGGATTTGCAGCGCTACCCCGAGGCGTTAAAGAGCTTTGACCATGCGATTGAGTTAGATGCGCAAAACGCAGAGGCCTGGTCCAACCGTGGTCTTGTGCTCCAAACGCTGCGACAACTAGATTTGGCGCTTGAAAGCTATGACACCGCATTAAAAATTAATACCCGTTACGCCGAGGCATGGTCCAACCGGGG
>JBBAWA010000148.1:0-3120 GCA_040397425.1 Methylacidiphilales bacterium | reverse complement strand
AGCAGTACTCCAATCAGGGTGAACATGAGGCCAATCGGCCAGCGAATATCGAGTCCCATAGTATTAATTTCCTTTAGGTTGAGTTGTTTGGTTTACCAGAAGAGGAAGTTCATGATCAAGCAGGCGATCAGTAACACCACTCCGACGACACCAGGCTGCAGATAGAATGGCACGTCGCCGGGTTTGATTTTGGGCGTAAGAGAATAGACTAGGCCTTTTAGGTCTTCGTCCGTCTTCTGCGATTTGGTGGCAAATGAGATCGCTACGGTCGCTGCAAAGCAGACGATGAAGGCGAATGAGGCGAGCCAGAAGTTTTGCGCCATCTCGCTAGGGAAGACATGCAGGACACCGAGGTAACCACCCTTGACCCCGGGCAAGTTGCCAGTCGCGATGGTCAAGGCATGGAACAGGGCCGAACCGCAGATACCGAGAAACAATCCCAGAAATGCGCCCGTGCCCGTGGTTCGTTTCCAGAACATGCCCAGGAGGAACGTCGCGAATAGCGGGGCGTTCACGAATCCGAAGACGAGTTGGATGATATCCATCGCATTGTTATACATGGATGCGAAGTATGCCGCTGCGATGCTTAGAATGATTCCTGCGACGGTCACCACCTTGCCGGCCCAAAAGTAGTGCTTATCCGTCTGGTTCTTCACAAAGTAAGCTTGGTAGAGATCGTAGGTGAAGACCGTATTAAACGCCGTCACATTACCCGCCATGCCAGACATGAAGGATGCCAGCAAGGCGGTGAGGGCTAGGCCGAGCAGTCCGGGAGGGCAGTATTTTTTCACGAGCGACAGGATGACGCCATCATAGTCGTAGGCGGCGATGCTGTTGTAGATACCGGTCTTGATCTGTGTGTCCGTCAGTCCCCCTTTCGCGTTGTCAGCAATCAGGCTGGCTAGTTTTTTCGCGGCAACTTTTTCGCCGAGAGCGGACTCTACAGCCTCGACTCCCGCAACCGAATCCGCTGGGTTCGCGCTTTTCACCGCGACGATCGCTCGGGAGTAGTTTTCCTGCGAGATGACCGGCGGCGGGATGCGGTAATCCTTGGAAGGCATCGCGGTCAGCGCCACGGCGATCATGCCGGGAACGATGACGAGGAAAGGAAAGAACATTTTCGGAACCGCAGCAACAAGCGGAGTGTTGCGTGCCGCAGCCATATTTTTGGCAGCCATCGCGCGCTGGACGACCAGGAAGTTGGTGCACCAGTAGCCGAAGCTCAAGACGAAGCCGAGGCCGAAGACCATAGCGAAGAGATCCACCCCCATCGGGTTGTGTGCCGGCCCGGCGAGTAGTGGTTGCCAAGCGCTCGTCCACGCATTGGCAGCATATTCCGTGCCTTTCGAAGCTGCCGCCTCGACAGCCACGCCCTGGAGAGAATGGTTCATCGCACCCCAGCCACCGACATCTTTGAGTCCAAGATAAACCACCGGCGCAAAACCAAGGACGATCATGAAGAACTGGAGGACTTCGGTGTAGATCGCCGAGGTTAATCCACCCTTCAGAACATACATCAGCACAACGCCCGAACAGATCCAGAGCGCGAGGTCATAATTCCAACCCAGCAGCTGATTGAGAAGTTTGGCCAGCGCGTTCATGGAGATACCGGACGCAAAAATGGTCATCACCGCAAAGGCGACGGAGTTCAGGGCGCGGACCCGCTCGTCGAACCGCATCTTCAGGTATTCCGGAACAGACCTCGCCTTGGAGCCGTAATAGAACGGCATCATGAACACCGCGAGGAAGATCATCGCGGGAATCGCACCAAGCCAATAAAAGTGTGCCGTGCTTATGCCGTATTTCGCTCCGCTGGCCGCCATGCCAACAAGCTCCAGCGCACCAAGGTTCGCCGAGATAAAGGCTAGCCCGGTCACCCACGTCGGAATCGACCGAGCAGAGGTGAGAAAATCCGCCGAGGTCTTCATGTAGCGCGACAGCGCCCAGCCGATGCCGATGACAAAAGCTACGTATGCAATGAGGATTGTGTAATCAATCGTCAGGAGTTTGATGGGTTCCATAGGTTATTGTTCCTTTAGGGGTTTTTTGGTTTCTGGTCTTAGTCTTAACAGATATGAAAAAATGTTCATATCAATAAAGCGCACTACTTTAGAATGATAATCTCGGCCAAGTATGGAGCAGCCAGCAGTCTTGAAGGTTAAGAGTTTCATAGTTCTTGTGTGGCACAACCTACGGTTTGGCTTTGGTCTTTTTCGTCCCCTCCCCTTGGGTGACGATGGCCTTAAGTTCTTTCGCCAACTTAGCGGCTTTGTCGGGATGCTTTGCCGTCAGGTTGGTCGTTTCGTTCGGATCTTTGGCGAGGTTGAACAGCAGCGGCTCAGGGACGGTCGCCGCCGCAAAGCGCGGGTCCGCTGAGTTGGCGCCACTGCCCATGCCTCCCGGTTTCATCTTCTCGGTAGCAGGGATGTATTTCCAGTCACCCTGCCGTAGAGCAAGTCCACCAATGCCGTGCATCACGGTGTTATCGCGAACGTTTTTCCTCGTCTTACCCAACAGTACAGAGGATAAATCGAGACTATCTGGAGCGTCGCCTGCTGTGAGTTCTTGGCCGGTCAACTGGGCCACCGTGGCATAGACATCCACCAAGCTGAAGATCTGGTCGCTAACCCGTGGCTTGATCTGCTGCGGCCATCGGGCGATGAGCGGCACACGGCAACCGCCTTCATAGGTGAGATACTTCCAGCCACGCAAACCCCCGGTGGGTTGATGGCCATTTAAATCCTCCTCCGATCGATCGAAGTAGCCGTCGAAAAGAATCGGGCCGTTGTCACTAGAGAAGATGACGAGGGTGTTGTCCGCAAGCTTCAATCGGTCAAGGGCCTTCATAATTTCCCCCACCTCCCAGTCTATTTGCTCAATGACATCGCCACGCAATCCGCAACCACTCTTACCGACAAAAGTTGGCGCGGCCACGCGCGGCACGTGCGGTTCAAATAGGCCAACCTCAAGAAAGAACGGTGCGTCCTTATGTTTTTCGATGAACTCCACGGATTTTGCGACGACGGTTTTGGGCAGTTCCTCGTCTTTGAAGCGTGCAGAATGACCGCCCTTCATGTAGCCGATGCGGCTGATGCCGTTAATGACCGTACAGGCATGCTG
>JBBAWA010000147.1:0-3149 GCA_040397425.1 Methylacidiphilales bacterium | reverse complement strand
GGTTGTGATGCCTCGGTCGGAATCGCCACAGCCTCCCAACTGCCCCAATCCTTCGCCGCGGCAACTCCCAAAGGAGTCCTTTATCAAGGGGGCGGCGGCGTAAAAAAGAAATCATCAAAAAAGAAAGGTTCCAACCTGTCCGATTCCGATGCCTCGATGATGTCCATGGAAGAGGATGATGCGGGCGAAGCGGGCGGATCCATCGGCATGCTTAATGGGCCAGGCAATTTAGGAAAGATGTCGGCGCTGGATTTCTTAGAACGCACCGAAATGGACGCCAAAGTCAGTCAGCAAGAGATTGCAAATGCTTCGGCCAAGGCGAAGAACTCAGTCCCTTTTCCAGGTAGTCGTCTTGGCCAGAATTTTGCGATGATTTCGCGACTCATTGCAGGGGGAATGCCCACTCGTATCTACTATTTGTCTTTGGGCGGATTTGATACTCACACCCAACAGGCCGACGCCCACGCGCGTCTACTGAAAGAAATGGGAGATGCGGTTTCCGCCTTTTTGGCTGACCTGAAAGCCCAAGGGAATCTGGGAAGAGTCACGCTGATGACCTTTAGTGAGTTCGGCCGACGGGTAAAAGAAAATGCCAGCGGCGGCACAGATCATGGAGCCGCTGCCCCTCTCTTTCTCGCCGGCGGCGGAGTGAAGGCGGGATTGCTTGGCCAAATGCCCTCCCTCGCTCCCAAGGACCTGTTCGATGGCGACGTGAAGTACAACACTGATTTCCGCTCTGTATATGCAACTGTTTTAGAAAAGCATTTGGGCGTCAAATCTGAACCCATACTTAAAAAGCCGTTCCCCTTGATTCGTGCATATGGATAAATAAAAACCCCCGATGGGGTTGCCACCGGGGGTTTCGTCCGACTTTCGTCGTCCAAACTTTTTAGACGTCGTAGTACATAAAGAACTCATACGGATGAGGACGAAGACGCAGCGCGTCGTAGTCCTTCACTCGCATTTCGACAATCGTATCCACCATATCCTTGGTGAAGACGTCTCCCTTGAGCAGGAACTCGTGATCCTTCTCGAGGGCCTGTGCCGCGCCGAGAAGTGAATCGGGAGCGCTAGGCACCTTCGCGAGCTCTTTGGGCGGGAGCTCATAGAGGTTCTTGTCCAATGGATCGCCAGGATGGATCTTGTTTTGAATACCATCTAGGCCCGCAAGCATCTGGGCTGCACACGCCAGATAAGGATTGGCTGCGGGATCTGGGGTGCGGAACTCAATTCTCACAGCTTTCGGATTCGACGAGTAGGTCGGAATCCTGATCGCTGCGCTACGATTTCTCGCGCTGTAGGCAAAGTTAACTGGTGCTTCGTACCCTGGAACCAGACGCTTGAAGCTGTTGGTTGTGGGGTTCGTGATCGCAGTCAACGCGCGGGCATGCTTGATGATTCCACCGATGTAGTAGAGAGCGAGTTCGCTCAAGTTGGCGTACCCCTTCCCCGCAAAGAGGGGCTTGCCGTCTTTCCAGATACTCTGGTGGCAGTGCATCCCCGAGCCGTTGTCCCCGAAGAGAGGTTTTGGCATGAAGGTGGCGGTCTTGCCGTGGCGCCGAGCGACATTGCGAACCACATACTTGTAGAGGTTCATCTTGTCGCCCGTGCGAACAAGCGTATCGAAGCGGATGTCGATTTCCGCTTGGCCAGCGGTCGCTACTTCGTGGTGTTGCCGCTCGATCTGCACACCGAGGTCTTCGAGCATCAGGGTGATCTCGTTACGGATATCCTGCTGCGTGTCAGCCGGAGGGACCGGGAAGTAACCCTCCTTGTGGCGGATCTTGTATCCGGTATTCGGCATTTCTTCGCGACCGCTGTTGAAGATGCCCTCGGCTGAATCTACTTGGTAGAATGCTCCGCGAGATGAAGAGTCATAGCGAACATCGTCAAAGATAAAGAATTCCGCTTCCGGTCCGAAGAAGGCGGTATCTCCAATCTTAGTGCTCTGAAGATATTTCTCGGCACGCAGGGCGATACTGCGAGGATCCCGCTCGTAGGTCTGCATCGTGATCGGATCGATGACAGTACAAACAAGACTGAGCGTTGGTTCCGCGTTGAACGGATCGATCATGGCCGTTGCTGGATCCGGCAGGACCAACATGTCAGAGGAGTTGATCGACTTCCAACCGCGGATGGAGGAACCGTCGAAGCCCAACCCTTCCTTGAACGTCGACTCCTCAAGTTCCGCCAGAGTCGTCGTGAAATGCTGCCAGGTTCCGGGGATATCGCAGAATTTGTAGTCCACCAGGCGACAGTTGTTCGCCTTGGCGAACGCCAAGACTTCTTTACCCGATTTTGCGTTTAGATGTTTTTCACTCATTGTTTTTACTCCTTTATTGGTTAGTCGAGATTTGCCTTTAGGCATCTCAGACCGCCTTTTCTCCCTTATCCTCCGTGCGGATGCGGATCACCTCATCCAACGGGAGGACAAAAATTTTACCATCCCCGATTTTCCCCGTCTTCGCAGCTTTGAGAATCGCCGTAATCGCTTTTTGAACGGAAGCCTCCGGCAGGACGATCTCCAGCTTTACCTTGGGAAGGAAGTCCACGGTGTATTCGCTCCCACGGTAAATTTCTGTATGCCCTTTCTGGCGACCGAACCCTTTGACTTCGGTGGCTGTCATGCCCTCGATACCCGCCTCGGTCAGAGCTTCCTTTACCTCTTCAAGCTTGAAGGGCTTGATAATCGCTTCGATTTTTTTCAGTGCCATAATTTATAGTTCTTTCTTGGTTATCCCTACGTGAGGCAAGCCCACGGGGGAAGGATTGTCATACCTCCCCACCGTGGGCCTCGTCACGCCCGAAATCGATCCGTTAGATCGCTTTCGCGCCCTTGTCCTCGGTGCGGATGCGTATTGCCTCATCCACATGAAGAACAAAGATCTTTCCGTCGCCGATTTTGCCGGTCTTGGCTGCCTTAATGATGGCGGCCGAGGCTTTTTCAACCGAAGCGGAGTCGAGAATGATCTCAAGCTTCACCTTGGGTAGAAAGTCCACCGTATATTCGCTCCCGCGATAGATTTCGGTGTGGCCCTTTTGACGGCCAAACCCTTTTACCTCGGTTACGGTCATCCCCTCGACGCCGGCTTCATGAAGGGCTTCCTTCACTTCCTCCAGCTTGAAGGGTTTGATAATTGCTTCGATTT
>JBBAWA010000146.1:0-3170 GCA_040397425.1 Methylacidiphilales bacterium | reverse complement strand
GGTTGGACGGCAGTTTTTTATGATTTGCCGTACCATTTTCGCAGAAGGCCGAAGGGAACGTGGAGTGGGGAACTGGTTTTTGGGGGGAACTTGATTCGGAGTGCGGAGGCGATTCGGCAGGCAGTCACCGAAGTCAGGATGGTCACGAGGATGTTGAAGGCGTCGGGGGCACCGGAGGTGGGGCTTTGGGGAATGAGTTTGGGTGGGTGGGTGGCGGGATTAACGTTGTGTCATGAGCCGGACTTGGCTTGCGGTTGGTTGGTGCAACCGATTCCAGATGTGGCGACGGCGATTTGGGATTCAGAAGGGGGCTGGGTTCTGCGCAGACAGATGGAGGAGCGTGGGTTGGATCGCGAGCGGGTGGAGAAACTTTTGCCATTGGTTTGTCCTTCTCACGGCAAACTACAACTTTCATCGAAGCGGGTGTTGGTCGTTGGCGGTTCGCACGATTCGGTGGCTCCGCCGTCCAAGTTAAGGGCTTTGTCGGAGGGGTGGGGAGGAGCGCACTATCGGGAGGTGGGGCAGGGGCATATCGGTTACCAAGCGATGCCGAGCACCTGGCGGTGGGGCAGGGAACTGATGCCGGAACTCTTTATCGGCAAGTAGTTACCAGTTGGAAGAAGTTGGAATTGATAGGCGGTAAAAGGGTGGCATAATCATATCATATCGACATCCAGTGACCAGAGTGCTGGATGAACCAAAGGAGCCAATCGCACATGGCATCGTCAGGAGCAAAAAAGGTAAGGTCGAAAGAGAAGCCGGGTAAATCACCCGCGGTTCTGCCTACCCTGACACCCTCGCAACGGGTAGATCTGCTCCGCAAGATGGTTTTAATTCGCAGGTTTGAGCAGAAGGCGGCTCAGGCTTTCATGCAGGCGAAGATTAAGGGGTTTTGTCACTTGTACATTGGTCAAGAGGCAGTCGCTGTTGGATCGATTTCCACTCTCAACCCAACGGACGCAGTCATTACCGCGTATCGGGATCACGGGCATGCTTTGGCCCGGGGGATGAGTTCGCGTGAGTGCATGGCGGAGTTATTTGGAAAGATTACAGGATGTTCGAGGGGGAAGGGTGGTTCGATGCACTTCTTCAACAAGGAAAAACATTTTCATGGTGGTCACGGAATTGTGGGAGGTCAGACACCTTTAGCGGCAGGAATCGCTTTTGCGCAAAAGTATAAGGGCACAGGGGAAGTAACGGTTTGTTATTTGGGGGATGGAGCGGTGAATCAGGGTGCGTTTCATGAATCACTCAACTTGGCGGCCTTGTGGAAATTGCCTGTCATTTATGTGATCGAGAACAATGAGTATGCAATGGGCACGCATCAGTCTCGTAGCTCGGCGGGCTATCCTTTGGTTAAGAGGGCGGATGGCTACGACATGGCCGGTATTACAGCGAATGGAAATGATGTGGATGATGTGAGGGAGAAGATGTGGGATGCGGTTCAGCTGGCACGGACGGAAAGCCTGCCTTCCTTGGTTGAGGTGAAAACCTACCGTTACCGTGGACATTCGATGTCGGATCCTGGAAATTATCGGACGAAGGAAGAAATTGCGGAGAGAAAGAAAGAGTCAGAACCGATCTCCTTTTTCAAAGAGAGGCTCTATAAGGAGAAGGCGTTGACGGAGAAGGAGTATGAGGAGATTGAGCGTGTGGCAGTAGCCGAGGCAGATGATTCGATTGCTTTCGCTGAAAGTTCTCCGGAGCCCGAGGTGGCGACGGTATTTGAGGATATTTTTGCTCCTGAGGATCAGATTGCGGAATTCCGTCCGCCGATTGGAAGTTAATCATGGCTGTGATCACGATGCGGGAGGCGCTCAACCAAGCGTTGAGTGAGGAGATGGAGAGGGACGAGAATGTAATCCTATTGGGGGAGGAAGTGGCCGAGTACCAAGGAGCTTATAAGGTGAGCTCGGGGCTTTTGCAGAAGTTTGGTTCCAAGCGGGTGTTAGATACTCCGATCAGTGAGTCTGGTTTTGCCGGGCTGGGGGTGGGAGCGGCCATGCAGGGGCTACGTCCGGTGGTGGAGTTTATGACATGGAGTTTCTCGATGGTTGCGTATGACCAGATCGTCAACAACGCGGGGGCGATTCGGTACATGAGTGGGGGACAGTACTCGATTCCGATTGTTTTTCGTGGCTCCTCGGGTGCGGGACTGCAGGTGGGAGCGACCCACTCACATACTCCAGAAAACTGGTATGCCAACGTGCCTGCCCTGACGGTGATCACGCCCGCGTTTCCGGATGATGCCAAAGGCCTTTTGAAGAGTGCGATCCGGAGCAACAACCCGGTTTGTTTCATCGAAAATGAGAAACTTTATGGATTCAAAGACGAGGTGCCCGAAGGGGAGATTCTGACCACCATCGGCCAGGCCCGCATCCGCCGCCCAGGGGACCAGGTGACCCTGATCGCCAACAGTGCATCGACTCATGTGGCACTTGCGGCGGCTTTACAGCTGGAATCGGATGGAATCTCTGCCGAGGTTCTTGATTTACGAACGATCAAACCTTTGGACCTGCCTGCGATTTTGGGATCTGTTGCCAAAACGAACCGAGTCGTGATCGTGGAGGAGAACAAGCCGTTTGCAGGTTGGGGTGCCCAAGTGGCTTACGAGATCCAGCACCGCTCTTTTGACGATCTAGATGCACCGATTGAGCGCGTGACGGGGTTGGACACTCCCCAGCCGTATGCCCGTGTTTTAGAGCAGGCGGTGATGCCAAGTGCAGATCGGGTAGTCGAAGCGGTGAAGAAAATCTTGGCGTAGAGGTTCGGGAAACCGGGTTTTTATTTCGATGAGTTCCGCGCTTTTTCAGCCTGGGCAGATGATTTTCCGTGAGGGTGACACGACCCAAGAGGCATATCGAATTCTGAAGGGCCGGGTGGAAATCAGTATCGCTGGGGATGGGAAGTCGGTCATTTTGGCACAGTTAGGGGAGGGGGATATTTTTGGAGAGATGGCGATGGTGGATGAAAGGCCTCGTTCGGCGTCGGCTCAGGCGTTGGAGGTTACGGAGTGTGAGGTTCTGACGGCAGAAAATTTCAATGAAGCGGTTTTGCAGCGCCCAGAAATTCTGATTCCTTATCTGGCCTCCTTCTTTGAGAGGCTGAGAACAGCCAATGATCGTTTGCGGATGGAGATGAGGTTGCGGGCTCAAGCGGAGCAGAGAGCG
>JBBAWA010000145.1:0-3174 GCA_040397425.1 Methylacidiphilales bacterium | reverse complement strand
GCCGACGGGGATTTCACTCGGATTCATATCCCGAACTCAGCCCCCCTCATGATCTGCCAGCCCTTGGGCAGTTACGAAAAGATCCTGCCCTTTCCACCCTTCGCCAGAATCGATCGCTCCCATATCATCAACTTGAATCACATCACCCGTCTGGAGCGCAAATCCCGGGATGAGGCCAACCTCGTCCTGGAAGGCGTAAATGATAAAATCCCGATCGGCCGGACCGCCCAACTCCGACTTAAAGACCAGCTTCCAAAAGGCTGAGAAAATCAGGCCGAGAGCGTGGTGCCGGCCCGTTCCTGACCCTTCACCACCTTCGTCAGCGTCCCCGCTACCCGACCATCCACAAACTCAACTTTCTTCAACCCTTGTTTCAAGGCCGAGGCAGCCGAGCGACACTTCGGAATCATCCCCCCGCCGATCACTCCCTCCTTCTCCAACTTCTCCAACTCCCCAGCCCGAACCTCCCTGATCAAACTCCCAGGATCTTTCAAATCTTTCATCAAGCCCGGTACATCGGACAAAAAGATCATCTGCTCCGCCTGTAATGCCCCTGCCAACGCCGCCGCCGCCACGTCCGCATTCAGATTCATCGCAGCCCCGTCATTTCCCTGACCCACCGGACTCACCACCGCCGTCTCTTTCGTATCCAGACACCCCTTCACTTCGCCTATCTCGCATCGTTCCACCTCGCCCACCCGTCCCAGATCCACTCCACCGGCTTTAGACGCCTTCTTGGCATGAAAAACCTTCCGCCCGCTGATTCCGCGACTTTTGCCACCCAACTCATTTAGCTTTTTGACAATCGCGGGATTCACCCTCTGATCCAAAACTTCCTCCACCACTGCTATCGCCGCCTCATCCGTCACCCGAAAACCTTGGGCAAAGACCGCCTTCAATCCCCTCCGATCCATCTCCCCACTAATCTCTTTTCCTCCCCCGTGGACCAAGACCACGGGAAAACCCTCCTTCGCCAGACCGGCAATCTCTTGTAAAATTTCCGATACCTTGGCGGGATCCTCCATCGCGCTCCCGCCATACTTCACCACGATCACCCCCGACATCGTTACTCCCCTAGATTAATCCGAACGTACTTTTCCGAAAGATCGGTCGTCAGCATCCGATACTCCCCCTTGCCCAAGTTCAGGTTCACCTGAATCGCGACCCGAGATCTCCGCGCCGCCGCCTTTAACCTGCCCACAGGAGTCGCCGTAGCCACCCCGCCCCGAACCGCCGCCACCCCGTCATAATGAATATCCACCAGCTCCTCCCTCAATCTTGCCCCCGATGCACCAATCGCGCCCATGATTCTACCCCAGTTCGGATCTCCTCCCGTCCATGAAGTCTTCACAAGCGGAGATCTTACTACCGCCTCAGCCATCTTTTTCGCATCCGCCTCAGTACTCGCCCCATGTACGGTCAGTTCAATCACTCGCGTCATCCCTTCCCCGTCGCCCACAATTTTTTTAGCCATCTCCTGCAT
Organism: Methylacidiphilales bacterium; assembly: GCA_040397425.1. Lineage (GTDB taxonomy): Bacteria > Verrucomicrobiota > Verrucomicrobiia > Methylacidiphilales > Verrucolacustridaceae > Verrucolacustris. Next base: position 1,691 of record JBBAWA010000145.1, on the reverse strand, counting down.
CAGCCCTTTTAACGCAGCACTGAATTTCCCGAGATCGGCGTCATAACTTTTTAGGGGAGTGTTTCCCGCAGCGCCATTCGCCAAAACCAACACCGTATCGTTTGTGCTCATGTCCCCATCTACGCTGATCCGATTAAAGCTATGCTCCACCGCCTCACTGGTCACCCGCTCGAGGGTTTTCCGATCCACCGCCGCATCGGTCGTCACCACGCAAAGCATCGTCGCCATGTTGGGATGGATCATTCCTGCCCCCTTGGCCATCGCACCGATCGTGACTCTTCTCCCACCTAATGTCAGCCGGACAGCCGCCTCTTTCCTGACGGTATCAGAGGTCATAATGGCGCGAGCCGCCAACGACCCGCGACCCAACCCCAATTTCTTGGCTAACAACCGAATTCCCCTCACGACTTTACGGATCGGCAAAGGCACCCCAATCCGACCGGTGGAACACACCAGAATCTCATGCGGCTTACTCTTGAGTGCGAGCGCCGTTTCCGAAGTCATTTTTTTTGCGTCTGCGATACCCCTTACGCCCGTACAAGCATTAGCATTTCCGCTATTTAAAATCACCGCTCGGACTTTTCCATTTTTCAAATGCTGTTGGCTAACCCGGACAGGACCCGCCTTCACCTGATTGGTTGTAAATGCACCTGCCGCATCAGCGGGAAGTAGAGAAACCAGAAGAGCCATATCTTTTTCTCTCCCAGGCTTAATCCCCGCGTGAATTGCAGCTGCTAGAAAACCCTTGGGGGAGGTTACATTACCGCCACGAAGCCAACTCGCTGCCTTGCTCACAAATTCAGTCCCTCCCCTTCCGCTAACCCATGCCGGATGTTGAAACACTGTACGGCCTGACCGGCCGCGCCCTTACCCAAATTATCAATCGCTACCACCACCAGGGCCCGACCCGTCCACTCATCGACCCGCACCGCCAACTCCGCCCCATGCCTCCCCATCACCCTCTTTGTCTCTGGTAAAGCATCCCCCGTTAACACCCGCACCGCCGCCTCGTTGTAGTAAAATTTCTGATACTCCTTTTCCAAGGATGCACTGGTCGTTCCTTTTTTTACGGGGAACGAAATGGAAGTCAGCATACCCCGGTTTAACGGAGCCAAATGGGGAATGAAGGAGATTTTTACCCCCGCCCCCGCTACCGAAGAAAGCTCCTGCTCAATCTCGGGCCGATGCCGGTGATGCGGAACGCCGTATGCCCTCAGGTTCTCGTTGCACTCCGCGAAGAGATATCCCGCCTCCAGTTTTTTCCCTGCACCGGACACTCCACTCATGGAGGAAATCACAATGCCCTCTCCCGCAACTAGACCCCCCTTCAAAGCCGGAGCCAAACCCAGGATCGCAGTGGTCGGATAACATCCCGGACACGCCACCAGATCCGCCTGTTTGATCTTCTCCCGGTAAATTTCCGGTAATCCATAGACCGCTTCGGCCAACCGAGCCGGCACAGGATGGGCCGCCCCGTACGTCTTTTCGTAAAGTTTCGGATCCTTCAGCCGAAAGTCTGCACTGAGATCAAAAAATTTTTTCCCTGCGGCTCTCAGCTCTCCACCGATTTCCGCCGATACCCCGTGCGGAAGAGCCAGAAAAAATACCTCTGCCTTCTTCGCCACCTCAGCAGTTGATAAATCCTCAAACTTGATTGCACCGGCCGTTCCGCCGATCGCCAGAGTCTCCTC
>JBBAWA010000144.1:0-3194 GCA_040397425.1 Methylacidiphilales bacterium | reverse complement strand
TCCAAGGATTCCTCATCGGTTGCTTGTTCGTAGTTCCCACTCTTTTGGCCTCAGAGGGTGAGGCTGGAAAGGCCCCTAAAACGGCGTGGCAAATTTTTCACGAGGGTGGAATTGTCATGTGGATCCTCCTCATTGCTTCCATCTTGATCATGGCTTTTACGATTGAGGCTTTTATCAAGATTCGCATAGGGCGCTTGGCTCCAGCGGCTGTTCTCGCCCAACTCAAGGATGCGATTGTTTCGGGCAACTACCCTTTGGCCTATCAAGTTTGTACAGCGAATCAGTGCTATTTAGGGCGAATTGTGCAGGCAGGTCTCGATCGTCTAGGGCGTGGGCGCGAGGCGGTGGAGCAAGCGGTAGGGGATACCACAGCCAAGGAGTTAAATGGGATTAAGGCGAATATTCAGTATTTATCCGTGATTGGGGTCGTTAGCCCTATGGTTGGGTTAACGGGAACCGTGATGGGGATGATCAAGGCGTTCGAGACTTTAGGTTCTTCAGGTGCGGCGGATCCCAGTAAATTGGCAGGGAATATTTCTGAGGTTTTGGTGGCCACGGGGGCTGGTCTCTTCGTCGCCATTCCTGGATTTATTCTCTACTACGTATTTCGGAACCGAATTCAGACCGTATCCGTCGCTGTAGACTCTGAGGTTAACCTTTTGCTTGAAGACATCCCGTTCGAACAGCTGACGGGGTATCGGGTGAGTGATTATTTGGGTGCGGCGGCGGCAGCCCCCGCCCCCGTGGCTTAGGCTGAGGTCGCGTGCCATGTCTGGGCACGGAAAAAAGTTTAGCGTTCACACCTCGGGGGGTGACGAAGATCCTGAATTTCAAGTTGCGCCGATGGTGGACGTTTTGCTCGTTCTCCTGATGTTTTTTACCGCAACGACGACAACAGAAATTAAGAGCCAAATGGCAGATTTGACATTGCCTGATGCACAAGATGCCAAGGACAGGGAAAAGGGTGAGGGGCAATTTACGGTGAATATTAATAAGATGGGTGGGTTAGAGGCTCAAGGGCGAACGGGTCTGGACGAAGCGGCTTTATCGAAACTCATCAAAGACGATTATGGCCAGATAAAAAAACTTAATCCCAATGCCAGTTATCGAGTTTTGGTGCGAGCGGACAAGGATCTTGGGTGGGAAAAAACGAAAATTGTATTGAAGGCAACTGCTGCGGCGGGTGTGGCGAACGTGGTGTTTGCCACGACAAAGGGCGGGAAAGGATAAGCGATGGCGGGTGGAGGATCCAGCGACGGGGATTATGGGTTGCAGATTGCACCCATGTTGGACGTGATGTTTGTTCTTCTTCTGTTCTTTATGGTCATGGCGGGGAAGCAGGTCAAAGAGGCCGAGCTAGGGGTTCAAGTGCCAGGTGCTTCCACGGCAACAAGCACGGCAAAGAGCCCTGTTACATTACGAGTCAGTCCTGATGGGGTCGTAACTTTTAACGACAGTACCGTCGATGGGCGGGACGATCATGACATGCCCAAATTGAGGGGAAGATTGAAAGCCTTAATCGAGGCCTCACCAGATCAGTCGGTTATTATCCGGCCGAATGAAAAAGCGCCTTACCAAAGAATCATCGATGTACTCAACGCTTGTGGCGCAGAGCGGGTCAAAAATCTGACCTTTGGCGGCTAGGGCTTTACGCCCGACCCATATACTTCTTTTCTCGTGTATCGACCTTGATCAGCTCGCCTTCCTTGATGAAGAGCGGGACCTGAAGTTGGAGGCCGGTTTCCATTTTTGCCATTTTCATGACGTTGTTGGCGGAGTCGCCTCGGATTCCTTCCGGGGATTCGATCACCTTGAGAGTGACGCTGGCTGGGGGTTCGACCGACACGGCTTTACCCTCAATAAAAAGGATCTCGCAAGCCATGTTTTCGGATAGGAACTCCTTCACATCTTCAACCAGTTCGGGAGTCAGGGTGAGATTCTCGTAATTTTCTGGGTTCATGAAGGTGTAGCCCGTGTTGTCGCTATAGCTGAATTCCCACTTATCTCGGGAGACGTTAACCGATTCAAGTCGCTCGTCGGAGGCAAGACGATGATCGGAAGATTGTCCTGAACGAAGAGACCGGAACATAGCCTGCACGAAGGCCCTTTTATTTCCCGGAGTGCGATGGGTAATCCCAAGCACCACGTAGATATCTCCATCCTTGCGAACGGCCATGCCTTTTTTTAAATCATTTGCAATTACTGACATAACTGATTTCTCCTTTTGTTTCTGGTTTAAAGTAATCTGAAACGAGTCAGATCCTGTGAATCCACCAAACCCACAGGACGATGGGCAGCATCTACCACCACCAAGTCCTCGATTCGGTGAGTTTCAAAGATGTGAAGGGCTTTCGCTGCCAAACTGCCAAAAGAGATTGTGATGGGTCGCCGGGTCATGACCGAAGCGAGAGTGCGTTTGCCGATTGCAGGATCCTTTTGAAAGCCACGAACGAAATCCCCATGGGTGTAGATGCCCGCAAGTTTCCCTCGGGCATTGACCACGATAGCCGCACCACAACGTTTCGCCGTAATTTGGCGCAGGGCTTGGGTGACGAGAGTTTTTTCTGTGCAAATGGGAATTTGTTTTTTCGGGCGCATAATCTCTTGCACGGGTAAAAGGAGATCCCGGCCGATCGCTCCAGCAGGGTGGAGCTGGGCGAAGTCTTTGCGTTGAAATCCCCGATTTTGAAGAAGCACCATTGCCAATGCATCTCCAAGGGCGAGCATGGCGGTGGTGCTCGAGGTAGGGGCGAGGTTTAGGGGGCATGCCTCCTGATCTACTGAGACGTCGAGAATGACGTCCGATTGGCGAGCAAGGTGAGAGCGGGGATTTCCCGTCATGACCAAAATAGGGACCCCCTGACGTTTGATGAGAGGAACAACCCGAAGAAGTTCGTCTGTGTTGCCGCTATAACTAAGAACAAGCATTAGATCTTTTCGGGAAACCACGCCCAGGTCCCCATGAGCGGCATCCACTGGATCCAGCGTGACCGATGTTGTTCCAGTGCTGGCCAGAGTGGAGGCAATTTTGTGCCCGATGTGGCCCGATTTGCCAATTCCCGTGACGATAATTTTCCCACCGTTCTCCAGCCGCTGTTGCATCAATCGGACGGCTTGTTGGAATGAGGAGCCAATACGAGTCCGAACTCGTCGCAAGGCCGCGATTTCAATATCGAGGACCCGACGTGCTTGCT
>JBBAWA010000143.1:0-3199 GCA_040397425.1 Methylacidiphilales bacterium | reverse complement strand
GGAAACCGGGTAAAGAGGGCGAGAGAAAGTTAGGAGTGGAATCTCGCCTAGGCGTGAGGGAATAGGTAGAACGGAGCATGGTGAGTACAGTAGGAATTCAAAAAGTGGAACGGGCCGTGGAAGCGGGTCAGCTTTCGGCTGAATCGGGGAAAAATATAAAGAAATCCTTCGTGGGTGCGAAAGAGGGGAGTATCGAGCGGGTGAGCTTGGACGCCTTGGTGGGTGCGGAGGAGTGGGGGGAGTTAAACGATCGGTTTTTTCGAACGTTGGCTTTTGGAACGGGGGGATTGCGGGGGCGAACGATTGGGAAGGTGGTGACGAAGGCGGAGGAAGGAAAGCCGACCGCGTTGGGTCGCCCCGAGTTTCCAGCAGTGGGAACGAACTGCATGAATTATGGGAATGTCGCGAGAGCTACCCAAGGTTTGGTGAATTATCTAAAGAAAAATTTCTCGGGAAAAGTACCGTCTGTGGTTTTTGCTCATGACACGCGGCATTTTTCACGTGAGTTTGCCGAGCTATCGGCTCGCACGGTGGCGGCGGCGGGGGGCACGGCGTATCTGTTTGCGGAGGATCGCTCTACTCCGGAGCTTTCCTTTGCGGTGCGGCATTTCGGGGCGCAGGCGGGGGTTGAGATCACGGCCAGTCACAACCCTCCGCACGACAATGGCTATAAAGTTTACTTCTCGGATGGGGCGCAGATTGTGGAGCCGCATGCGTCAGGAATTATTCGGGAGGTGGAGGCAGTCCAGGAACCCGAGGTCGATCCTCACCCAAAACAGGGCGGCAAAGTAGTCATCCTCGGTCAAGAGGTGGACTCAGCCTATCTTGAGGCGCTCAAGGAGTTGGTGATTGAGGGGGAGATGTTGAAAAAAGAGGGAGCCAAATTACGAGTGGTCTATTCGCCTTTGCATGGAACTGGGGTTCGGATTGTGCCAGCGATGTTGAAAGGGGTAGGGGTGGGGGCTTCGTTGGTGGCTTCTCAAGAAAAAGGGGACGGCAGGTTTCCGACCGTGAAGTCACCCAATCCGGAGAATGGAGAGGCGTTGGCACTTGGAATTGAGCAAGCGAAGAAAGAGAAGGCGGATTTGGTTCTTGCGACAGATCCTGATGCAGATCGGATGGGGGTGGCGGTTCGGAATTCATCGGGGGAGTACGAGTTGATTACGGGAAATCAGATTGGGTCGTTGTTGGCGGCTTATCGGATTGATCGGATGAGGGCGAAGGGCTGGATTCGGCCTGGCGAGGAGAAGTGCTGTTGTTTGATTAAGACCTTTGTGACCACGGATTTGCAGAAGGAGATTGCGGGATCTGTGGGGATGAGGTGTGTGGAGACATTGACGGGATTTAAATATATTGGCGAGAAGCTGGGGATTTATGAAAAGCAGGCGGGGGGGCGAGGAAAGATGGGGGCAGAGGAGTGGAGAAAGAAAAGAATGGAAAAGAGCACCTTTTTTGTTTTTGGGGGAGAGGAGAGTTACGGATATAGCGGGGGGGATTTTGTGCGGGACAAGGATGCGAATGGGGCCGTGCTGATGTTTGTCGAGGCCGCGGCTTGGGCAAAGTCGCACGGGCGAAACTTATTAGAGGAGATGGATGCGATTTACCGAAAGCATGGGCTTTATTTGGAAAAATTAGGGACTTTAGAGATGAGTGGGGCGGAAGGGGCAAAGCAGATTGCGCGGGCAGTCGAGAGTTATCAGAACAGCCCGCCTCAGGAGTGGGGAGGGAGAAGTGTGTTAGGTGTCACGGATTTCGAGAAACAAAATTACCAAGATGTGGATGGGAAGAAGATTCCCAAGGAGAGGATGTTGATTTTCGATCTGGGAGATGGCTTTCGGGTGGCAGTTCGGGCTTCGGGAACAGAAGCGAAGATGAAGTGCTACTTTTTTGGGAAAAGGAAGGTGGGCTTGGGCGAGGATTTGATGAGAATTAAAGAGGAGCTGGGAAATGAACTGACGTCGCTTTGGGATTGGACCCAAAAGGATGCAAAAACGAGGGCGGAAGGATGAGTTACCCGCAAAAGCTGCAGGAGATTGTTTCTCTTTTTGAGCATCTGCCCGACGAGGAGAAAAGGGAGAGTCTGGTCTCTTACAGTATGACGACCAAGGCGTGTGAGCCGGCGGAGGGGGAGAAGTTCGATTTGGAGGATGTGAGAAAGGACGAGGAGTGTGCGGATACGGTGGGTGTCTTTTTGAAGGTGGATGAGGAGGGGCGAAGTCATTTTCGGATGACGTTGGGACCGCAGGTGCAGACTTTAACCAAGGCGATGGCGGCAATTTTGTGTAAGGGGTTGGAAGGAGTGAAACCGAAGGAGATTCAGGATTTGGAGAGTGATTTTGTTCCAAAAATCGTGGGGGCGCAGTTGGTTCGGGTGAGGAGTCAGACGACGTATTATATTCTCTCAAGAATGAAGGGGATTTGTAAGGTTTGGTCTGATCGGCAAAGAGCCTCAATCGGCGAAAGTAGATAAGCTTCAAGCCTCTAGGGCAGATATTTGCGTATTCTGCTATTTAGAATTTGATTTAGAATAATTCTAAACTATGTTGATGGGCTGATGAACAGCCTCAAACAGATGGATCGGGGTGCCTTGAGCGATGCTCTGGATCATTCCGGTCAAAGAACTACTCCCCAAAGGGAGACGGTGTTCAGTGTTCTTTTGGACGAGAGGGATCATCCGACTGCGGATGAAGTGTATGCCCGGACCAAGTCTCGGATGCCTACTATTTCGATCGCGACCGTCTACAACTGTTTGGAAACCTTGGTCAACTGTGGTTTGGTAAAGCAGGTCAATATTGAGCGGGAGCCGACGAGGTACTGTCCCAACCTCGCCCCCCATGCGCATTTTCACTGCCGAGATACAGGTCGCGTTTATGACGTGCCGATGCCCTCTGGCATGATGAGTGATTTAGCCAAGGTGTTGCCAGGGGAGTACTCTGCGGATTCGGTGGAGCTAGTTTTTCGTGGTCACTTAGCCAAAGGAAAAGAAAAATGAAGACAGCTCTCGAAATCAAAGGACTGAAAGCGACGATCAACGGTACTGAAATTCTGCATGGGTTGAACTTAACAATTCCGAAGGGAGAGGTGCACGCGATCATGGGAAAGAATGGGTCGGGCAAGAGCACCTTGGCTAAAGTGATGGCGGGACATCCTGATTATGAGGTGACGGGAGGAGATGTGTTGTTGGATGGAAAGACGATTT
>JBBAWA010000142.1:0-3220 GCA_040397425.1 Methylacidiphilales bacterium | reverse complement strand
CCTTGTCCACCTGGGCAATCACTTCCCAAGGGACATCAATCTCCTGAACCACGTGTGGTGCAGAGACTTTGTAGCCTAACTCTCTGCGGATTTCACGGGCCACCTTGAGCGACGAAAGCATCACTTCAGGATAAAGATGGTTGAGGCCCAGAACCCCGGAAACTGCGATATCACGCTCGTAGATGCGCAAGCCGTACTGATTTCCAGCACCAAAGTAAACCGCTCCCGACTCACTGGTGACCATGTTATGTTCCACGTCATCGAGGGCGATTTTCCACATGCGCGCAGTCAACGGGGTCACATCCCCCTTCAGCTCCATATTACACTTGGGCTTGGGGTTCGGTAATTGAGCAAGGGAAAAACTCCCGTTCGAATCGCGCAACGCTTCGGCCGTCATGACTAACGGGCCTTGTTCGAAAAGAAACCGGGGCTTCACTTCGTTGTTTAGAACAGAAGTGGGTTCGCCAGATGCCAGTCCGATCCCCATCAACAGCCAAACGCAGGATATCGCAGCCAATAGACCAAGTAGGGCCCTTTTTCTTAAGAGGAGGATTTTGTCTAAGGCGCTTATCATTTAGATTTCATTTTCCCACAAAGTTGCGCGAAAGAGTCCTTACCTTCGTATTTCAAGATGACCGAATGACGTCCGTCCAATTTGACAGGCTCAGCCTTACCAAAGGCTTGCAGTGCATACTCCTTGGGCTTATCACCCCAATTGAAGACTCCGAGGTAGACCCCCTCGCCTTTTCGAGCGAGCACCAGATCGAAGCCGTCGCCCTTGTTCTTACCATGCTGCCAGAGATCCAGCGGCACGGTCTCGTCCATCGCTGGATACTGGAACACTTCTTTCACAAATGCCTGCCGTTCTGGCCTGAGCGTCATCAGGTTATCACTGCTTAGTCGAGCTGTGCCGTAAAGCTTGTTGAAGTCCGCCCACATGTGCGCCTCGTTGAGCGTCAGGCTGCCGCCATGTTTGACGTCTTCCTGGGAAACCGTTGCGTCTTCATCGGCCGCCTCGCGGTAGACAAGATAGTCGGCATCGCCATTCCATACCTTACCGTTCAAATAGAAGTTACCGAGATTGGCCAGCGACCGTTCGGGAAAGGCCCCGTATCTTGGGTGGATGTCGCCGCCGGTGCGCATCCCGTCCACGAATCCGATGCAGGGTCCGAACACCGCTGAGCAGCCCAGAAAATAGGTGTCCGGCCCCATCGCCTCGCGCATGGTCTTCATCGCGAGACGGAAACGCTCCACACTGCTGATCGTCGGGTCGAAGGCCTTGATCCCTTTGGCGTTTTTATTCTTAGCCAGAGTGTCGTTTTTTAGGCCGTACCGCATGAAGTCGACCTTGAAATAACGGACGGCCCAGTTGTCCTTCATGTTCTTGATGCAGTCGGCGATGTGCGCCCGTGCGCCAGGATTCGAGTAATCGAAGTAAATATACCTCATCACCTTGTCCCCCTTGTCATTCACCTCGACGATCAACTTACCGTCCAGATCGTGCAGAAAATATTCAGGGTGGGCTTTGTAGATCTCAGAATTCTCATCGGCTCGGAAGCCGTCGAAGTGGATGCCTGGGATTTTGCCTTCGGATGTGGTGCGGGAAACAATCTCCTTGATGCCACCGGGAAGTAGATCGGGCCGCACGCTCTGGTAATCGCCGCGTTCGGTCCACCAGCCACCGTCGATCTGGACTATGTTCGCCTCGGGGGCAATTTTTTTGAGCACATCCATGTTGCCGTAGATATCCTTGGCGGTGAAAACTCGGCCATAGTAATCCCATGTGGCCCAACCTTTGAAATCGGCAGGCTTCAGTTTCTTGATGCCATTCTCCGCTGCGATGGCGGTACCAAATTGATTGAGAGTCATCAGCCAATCGTCCCCGCGCTTGAGCACAATTTGCTCATACGAAATCGTCTCACCCGGTTTGAGTTGCCGGCCCTCGCCGTCGGACCAGATCACGATCGCCCCGTCCTTGATTATGAAGTTTGGCAGGAAGATGCGCCAAGAGAGCGCCCCAGCGAAGAGATACTTACCGTCCGCCAGTCGCACCATTTCAAACATGTGGCTGGAGCTTTTCGCGGTCGCCGCGCCGACGTTCTGGCGCAAGATGGGCGTGCGCCCCATACAACTTCCACCATAAAGAATCTCGAGATCACTAGTCAGTTTATCGGCCACGGGGATGCGGACGTTGATCCTCTCGATCGCCAGCGGTTTAGCGCCTTTGTTGGAGAGGGTGATGGCCAGTCGCTGGAAACCGTCCGCCTCATCCGTCAGGCTTTGTACCGTATCGACTGGCTGGTCGGCTTGGACCTTGACCGTGATATCCGGCCAGGTCAACGGGGCGGCAAACGACAACGATCCGCTACAGAACAGGCTCGCCGAGATTAGAGTCAACGCGGTTTGTTTCATAAAAAGATGGTTTTTCTGACGGGAATAACCACGCCCAGTCTCCGATTGGGCCACGAGTTAGTACCCTTTCCAGAAGACTGCCGCTTCGGAGCCTTCCGTTTTGATATCTGCCTTCTGCTTCATCTTGGCCAGGAAGGTGTCATCAACAAATTCCGCATGGCCGTCGAAATAGGTGATGGCGCTTTTTTTGTTGTGGTAGGGCATGATACTGTTCCCAGCTGCATTGAGGTTCATGACCATACCAGCTCCCGAGTTCATCGTGTCGCCGTCGCCTATAAGTAAGGTGGCACTGGGTTTGGTCACTTGGGCCATACGCGTGGGTCCATTTTGATCGGCGATATATGTATTGAGTCCATAGGTCGCACGGGTCACGTTGTAATTGTTACCTAGAACTGCCAACGCTTTTGGACAGCTCAGCTTTTTGTAAATTTCCACGTCTTGCTTGTCGTCACCGGTTCTCTTGATATAGCCATTAGTTTCAAGCGCTTCATACCATGTGCTAGAACCCCCGCTGGCGGCGACCAACCCCCCGTCCTGGGCGGCGACCATAGTTAGATAGAGGGAGCTAATTTGACGCATGTTGGACAAACATTTGGCCCGGTCGCCTGATTCACGGGCTTTACCCAAGACAGGAATGGCGAGTCCAGCTAGCAAACCAATAATCGCTATGACAACAAGTAATTCGACGAGAGTGAAAGCATCTGAAAGTCGTCTTTTGCTTGGCATAGGGAATTCTGGTTTTTCGATAATATACTGTTTTGGTATTTGGTTGGATCGAGAGTAAGCCACCTAGCACCAGCAGGTAGCA
>JBBAWA010000141.1:0-3257 GCA_040397425.1 Methylacidiphilales bacterium | reverse complement strand
CTTGTGATTTCCATCGTGTGTCTTGTGTGGTTGTCTTCATACAGGATTAAACTGCTGCCAACAAAAAAGGGTTCGGTCTTTTTTTAATTTTTTTACTTCATGAACCAATCGATCAGTTTTTGGCTCTTGGCCCGAATTACTGGATTGAGCTACTTCTTTGCCTTCCTCTCTCTTCTTCCCCAGATCCCTGGCCTGATCGGGCCCAACGGAATCCTCCCCGCACACGATCTTTTGTTCCGCGCCACTAAAGTCCTATCTCCCGAGACCGCACTTTGGGCACTCCCATCCCTCGGATGGATTTTTAGCACATCAAATTTTGCCCTCCACCTGATCGCCCTTCTCGGAATCGTCGGTTCCCTTTTACTTCTCACCGGCTTTCTTCGCCCGATCGGTGCCATCCTGTCTTGGATCTGCTGGCTCTCCTTCGTGAATATCGGTCAGGATTTCCTCTCCTTCCAGTGGGACACTCTCCTACTCGAAGTTGGCTTTCTCGTTATCTTTCTCGAAAAACCCGGCCTTCGCCCCCGCCCACCCGGCCTCGATATTCCGCCCCTACTCATCCGCTTCGCACTCACCTTTCTCCTATTTCGTCTCATGTTCAGCTCCGGAATCGTCAAAATACTCAGCGGTGACCCCACCTGGACCGACCTCTCCGCCATGACCTATCACTTCGAAACCCAACCCATTCCCAACCCCCTCGCCTGGTTCATCCATCAACTCCCTCACCTACTTCTCAAGCTCTCCACCATTTTCACCTTTGTGATCGAACTCCTACTCCCTTTCGCCCTTCTCTTTCCACAACCTAAAGTTCGCCTCACCGCCTCCCTCGGATTCCTCTCCCTCATGCTCCTGATCGGCTTCACTGGGAACTACGCATTTTTCAATCTTCTCACCATCGGCCTATGCCTTGCCTCTATCGATAATCGTTACTTCCCCTCTTGGCTCCACCCCAAAATAATTCCACTTCCTTACACGCCCGTTCCTTGGCGACACCTCGGCTCTCTGACCGCCCTTCTCCAACTGTCCCTCGCCGTCACCACTCTTTTCCTGACCTTGGGACTCTTCCCCCGAACCGGTTCATCCTTTTTCACTCAGTGGGAAAGAACCTTCGCCCCGTGGCATCTCACCTCCGGCTATGGCCTCTTCGCTGTCATGACCACGCGCCGCCCCGAACTCACTCTCGAACGCAGTTCGAACGGACTCGATTGGCAACCCATCCGGTTTTCCTACAAAGCAGGCCCGCCCGATCGGCTCCCTCCCCAAATCGCTCCCTTTCAACCCCGACTCGACTGGCAGATGTGGTTCGCCGCTCTCTCCGCTGAACGGGGCCAACTCCCAGGTTGGTTTTCTTCCTTTCTCAAAAAACTCCAAAAGGACGAACCCGAAGTCTGGAATCTTCTCCCCTTCCAGCCCCACCCTTCCGAAAACGATTACCTCCGCCTCCGCCTCGACCAGTATCACTTCACTACTCCCTCCGAACGATCCTCCACAGGAAACTGGTGGCAAATCACCCCCGGGCCCGTTCTCCTTGTCCTCCCTCCAGAAACTTCTCGTTAAATCGTCTCGTCCAACTTTAACTTAAAGCCAATGCCTCATCTCCGCGTCTCCGTCTCCGCCCAACGCCTCGATATCGTTTCCGACGACGGCTCCGTTTCACGCTCTTTCCCGATCTCCACCGCCAAAAAAGGGACTGGTTCCGAACCCAACAGCAACAAGACCCCTCTCGGCTGGCACCGGATCTGTCAAAAGATCGGCGACAACGCCGAATCCGGCACCCAATTCGTCGGACGCAAACCCACGGGCCGTGTCTGGAAATCCTCCGACCCTCTGGAAGAAAAGAATCTCGTCCTCACCCGCATCCTCTGGCTCGAAGGTGAAGAGGATCACAACAAAACCAGCAAAGAGCGCTACATCTACATCCACGGCACTAATCGCGAAGACCTGATCGGGAAACCCTGCAGCGCCGGCTGTGTCTGCCTACGTAACGCCGACGTGATCCAGCTCTACGATCTCATTCCTGTCGGCACCCGAATCGAAATCATCGCCTAAACCTAAAACCCAATCTTTCTTTTCTCCCTCTCCGGCTCCAGCAACGGCATCAGCTTCTGATACAAATCCCTCAATCCCTCATCATGAATCAGCAGCGTCTTGTCGATCTCCGCCAACTTCCTTGAAATATGGTCCTGACCTACCAACTCCCGCCTCATCCGGACAAAAGCCCTGACCATGAAAATTCCCATCTTTGCAGCAATCGGACTGTTCAGCACCGTCGCCGCCATCAGGGCTCCATGCTCGGTGAAAACCATTGGTAAACCTCTAAAATAAAGCACCTTTCCGGGGTTGTTGCATTTTGCAACAACCTCCCGCTTCTCCTCCAGTGTCAGCGTGAAGGCAAAGTCCTCTGGAAACCTGTCGGCATTCCGCCTGACCTGCTGGTTGAGCCGAGCTGTTTTCACGCCATACAAAGCCGCCAGATCCGAGTCCAACACCACCATCTCCTTCCGGATCCGGTACACCGCGATCTTAAACGCCTCCACATAAGATTAAACCGCCACTCACTAAAAAGGGTTCGGTCCTTTTTTAACTTTTTCTTCCCTCCAACCCTCCATAGTCCCCAACAAACATGTAGGGCGGGCATCTTGCCCGCCCTACATTTCGTTCCATCTTCAGTCTTCGTCGGTTTTTTTGCCATCGTAGTTATGGCAGGTGCACCCGATCGTAGATGGTATCCAGCAGGGAGGTAGTCCCACTGGTTACATCCTCGCTCAGTTCCCAGAACATCAATCCTCCTAAGCCGACTTGGTTGGCGTAGTTGGCCTTCACCCGCATCGACTCGGAATCATCATACGTGATGAACCGCTTCGCTGTGGCCGAGTAGAGATAAGGCACCTGAGCCGCAGCATTCCAGTAGCGCTTGTATCCACCTGCTCCGGCATAGACTCCGTTGGTGTAGGTTAGAGCCCCGGAACTGAACAGGGAGTTGTAGGGAAACTCGGTTTCCCCCAGACCGGGCGAAGTTGCCTCGTAGCCCGCTTGACCCAGACCGTCTCCGTTCGGCCCGGCTTGAACTCCATCCCAACCCCGACCATAGAACGGAACGCCTAAGACAAGTTGAGCCGCAGGCACTCCACCTTTGCCATTCAATCCGTTGAGGTAGATCTGCGTCGCACCCTGGACCGACCAGTTGGCGCGACCTGCGCTAGGATCGATATTCACCATCGGCGCGTTGATTCCAGTGTACGAATCCCATCCACCAT
>JBBAWA010000140.1:0-3364 GCA_040397425.1 Methylacidiphilales bacterium | reverse complement strand
GATCGGCTTTTGACTGAGGAAACGGGGCTGCCCATCCATGTGGCAGAGGACCCGCTGAGCGCAGTTGTAGAGGGCACAGGAAAGGTGCTCGATGAACTGGAGTTTTTAACGAAACTAACGACTTCGGATGGACGCGGGTAACCGCTTCTTGAAGAAACTGTTTCGCAAAAAATAAAAAATGTCGCGGAAGTTGGTTTGGATTGGGGGAGGCCTTGCCGTTTTGGCGGGGGGTGTGGTTATCTTTTTCGCGCCTGTGACTTCCCGTAACACGGAGAAGGTAACGATCGAAACGATCTCCCCCTTGGCGAGGACGTGGAGCGAGTTCAAAATTCGCATCGAAGATTTTAGACAAAGCCTCCGGCGAGCAGATGCGCTGGATGAGGAAAATCGCAATCTACGAGCTGAGAACGTTCGCTTACAAACCGAAATTCGCCAGGTGGATTATCTAAGGACGGAGAACGATCGGTTTCGGGAAATGCTGGCCTTCCGCGACAAGCAGTCGTATCGGTTGTTAGCCTGCCGCGTCGTGGAGCGGGATTCATCGAATTGGTGGAATTCGGTCCTGGTAGATCGGGGATGGAATGACGACCCCAACTTAGCTCAGGACCAACCTGTGGTGACGCCGCGTGGGGTGATTGGAAAAACAGGAACCGTGGGAAGAACCACGACACGCGTGATGTTGATTTCCGATGAAAACTGCAAGGTGAGTGTTTTGACGGAAAGCACAAAAGCCCAAGGAATCCTTTTGGGAAATACTCCACTGAATGGGGGAACGCCTGTCTGTAAAATGACATTCGTCACAAGAGAATCCAAATTTGAGATTGGGGAAAGAGTTTTGACAACAGGTTTGGGGGGAACCTTTCCTCCAAATCTTTTGGTTGGAACAGTGAGTGAGGCGCCTCCATTAACGGCTGAAAAAAATTCCGGGTTATATCGGGAGGGAAGCGTGACCCCTGCGGCGGATTTAAATGATTTGAGAGAGATGTTCATTTTGACAGGTGGAGCGCCTGCAAAGAAATGAGTGCTCTTTTTGGGCGATTGATTGGGCTGGCCTTCGGGGCATGGCTCATTCGAGCTGCAGGACCTGATTGGCATGGGGTGGGAGCGCTTGGAACGAACCTTCTTGCGGCCGTGGTCGTTCAGGCTGGACTGCTTCTTTCGGTTCCTGCGCTGTGTGTCTGGGTGTTCACGGTGGGGTTGTTTTGGGACTTTGCTACGTTTTCCCCTTTGGGGCATCACGCGTTGGTGATGGGCGTGGCGGCAACCTTGGTTCGTACTCAGAGGGGTTGGTGGGTGGGGGCCTCGTGGGGTGAGCAAGCCGTCGGAGCGATTTTGGCTGGAGTAGGTTTTTTTGCTTGGGACCGATTTTTGCACTGTTGGGAATTTCGCGAATGGGCTTGGCCTTTTTCCCTTAGCGTGGCCTTGGTGCTTGCTGGAATCCTCAACGGGCTTGTTTCCGTGCCTCTTGGGCTTTGGCTCAACTCACGCACGGAAAAGGTGCGAGTGCACGTCGCGGGAAGGAGGCGGTGATGCTTTTGGCGCGACCTCAAGCAAACGTACCCAAACGGATGGGGGCGGCGATGGTTGTTGTCGCCTTGGCGGCGCTTATTCTTCTGCAGAGGCTTTTTGTCGTCCAAGTGGTGGAGGGACAAAAACATGCCCAGACCCTGATCCAGCAAACTACCATTCCGATTTTGTTATCCCCACCCCGAGGATTGGTGCTGGACCGGAATGGGCTGCCCCTGGCTGAAAATCGTGCGCGATACGATGTGGATTTATATGTCAGGGAGCTAACAGGAAATTATGCAAGAGCGCATCGGGGCAGGTTGCCTATGACATGGGTCGAGGTGGGGGTGGGAGAAAAGAGAAGAAAACAGAAGCAAGTGGACATTGCGAAAATCGTGGAGGAGACCTCTACGGAGCCGTTAAGAAGTTTGGGAATTGTGCCTAACTATGAGGTGGACGAGCTCAGAAAACATAATCAGCAAAGGCCCAATACTCCGTTTCAGTTGGCCACTCAGATCGATTTCGCGACGTTGTCACGAATGGCGGAAAGAGATCCTCGAATTCCTGGGGTGCAAGAGGCGGCCCGGCCCGTTCGCTGGTACCCATACGGGGCTCTGGCCTCCCATATCATGGGGTTTGTCGGAGCTCCTGAGGAACAAACCTTGGAGACCTTTCAGCCTGAGGTAATTGGCAAGGAAGGCATCGAAAAAGGCTTCGAGGCGGATCTGGAGGGTGTTCCTGGCGGAAAGATTCTGAAGAAAAATAATTTAGGTTTTATTATGGAAGAGCAGGGGTATCAGGCTCCTGTTCCGGGACACAATGTGTATCTGACGCTAGATGCCAGGGTGCAGACGATTGTGGAGGAGGTAATGAGGCGTGTGGGTCGAGGTGCGTGTGTCGTGATGGATCCAAACACGGGTGATATTTTGGCGATGTGTTCCGTGCCGAATTTCGACCCCAACAGCTTTGTGCCAGGGGGAACAGGCAAATCCACAGATTGGAAACAGTTGATGACGGCAGAGACGAAGCCGATGTTGAATCGGGCGTTAGGAGCCTATGCGCCTGGATCTACTTTCAAGACCTTGACGGCACTAGCGGCTCTGGAGAATCCTGCGGCGAAGTTTACACCGCAAACGGTCATTCATAGTCCCGGATCGATTGAGATGGCTGGGAGGACATGGCATGACTGGAATCCGGATGGGCAAGGGAGCATTACCTTGAAGCGTGGTTTGGCAATGTCATGCAACACGTTCTTTTATCAGTTGGGCGTGAGGACTGGGATTGAGTCCATGAGTGAAATGGGGAGGCGAATCGGGTTTGGACAAAAGCTTCTCCTGCGTTCGGATGGGGAATCGGTGTTGTCTGGAGAGGATCCTGGAACGATGCCTGGGCGTGAGTGGATGGAGAATCGAATGGCTCAAAGAAAAAAATCGTACAAAACGAAAATTGAGACTTGGGTGGCGGAGGGAAAGAAAACGCCCCGCCCCGCTCCTCCAGCTGTAGAACGATGGAGTGATGGACATACGGCCAACACTTCGATTGGGCAGGGATATGTGCGGGTGACTCCATTGCAGATGGCCGTGATGCTCTCTGCGGTTGCAAACGGAGGGACGGTTTATCAGCCACGGTTGGTCCAAGGAGTAGGGAGAACGACGGAAAAGGGAACGAAGGCAACGAAGGAGTATCCTGTAGCCGTGAAGAGGGGGGATCTGGGCGTGAAAGCTGAAAATCTGGCCGCGGTGAAAGAGGGGTTGCGTGCTGTGGTGACGGAGGGGACGGGAAAAAATGCAGCAGTGAAAGATATCGAGGTGGCGGGAAAGACGGGCTCGGCGCAATTCGTGACAACGATTGGAGGAAG
>JBBAWA010000139.1:0-3406 GCA_040397425.1 Methylacidiphilales bacterium | reverse complement strand
GCAAAAATGAAGGGCGAGAGTCCGGATGCCCGCATCCCGTGCGGACCCGTCTGGCCATCGCCAGAACGGAGTCCTATGGAAACTAAAAACTGGTTTACCTCTGGAGCAGGAAGATCTCTGCTCCTGCTTGCTTCAATTTACCTCCTGCCCGTGCTACCCATCCATGCGGCTAGCGTTCTTCTTGGCTCTGGCGAAGTAAGTAATCACCTGCTGATCTTGTTCGCACCCGGACAAACGCTGCAATACGAACTACGGCACGACGGTAGTATTCTGTCCGGTCAGCAACTCTTGACCGCTGTAATTCAAGCGACTGGGGGGCTCTCCGTAACTACCAGCAGCACAGACACGAATAGATTCCCCATCCCTTTCTCATCCCAACTTAGCACGTGGAACGGAAAAGGTCTTTTCGCCCACTTTTATGATTACGACGGGAGCGTATTTATCAACGGCTTTGCGTCAGGAGTATTATCGGCCGCATCCAATGGTAGTTGGACAGAGTACTTTTCCTACCAAATCGGCGGAGCTAGTGCCGACTTCATCTGGGCTCCCGTCGGTGCTTCCGAACGGATTCTCTCCAACGGCAGCTATGACGCATATGTCCTCAGCACTTATTTCCCATCTCCTAGCTTAGCCGCGTGGATAAACATCCACCAAATTACAGATCTTTACGGAGATCCAGACGGCGACGGTATGTCCAATCTTTTAGAATACGCCATCCGCCGGAATCCGCGCCTGCCCGACGCCGCTGGGGCGATTGTGGCTGGACGAGAACAGCTACTTGGCATCACTTACCTCACCCTGACTTACCACCGACCCTATGACGAATACGCCATCGTTCCCGATGGAGCGTATGCTGAATATGACGGAGTCGGCTATACAGTGGAAACAAGTACTGACCTGGTAGTTTGGCACTCGGGGGAGAATGGCGTGAAACAACGCGTGACACCAGACACCACAGGTCTAATGGCCACTGTGGTAGCTCGCGTTCCCGCAGATTCGTCCAAACGATTTCTAAGGTTGCGGGTTAATATTCCATGAAACGTCAAGCGGCTTTTACCCTCATCGAACTCCTCGCCGTCATGGTCATCTTAGGCGTTCTCATGACCCTCCTCGCCCCTGCCGCTTTAGCTGTTCGGCGTCATACAACCCTCGCGACATCCTCGTCTGCACTTCGCCAACTCTCTATTGCCGCCCAATCCTACCTTTTCGAGAACAATGGTAAGTTCTTCACCTCACGGGAACGATTGCCCGACGGGGATCAGTGGTGGTTCGGCTTCGAGGGTGCCTCAAGTCCCAAGACCGAAGGTCAGCGTGTTTTAGACAAATCCCGCGGCCCTCTCGGTCCCTACATTGCCAACTCCGCTGGCACTGTGCCTGACTTCGCTTTCACTTCCATGGGTTCAAGCTTCAAACCTAAATTTAAAAACGGCTACTTCGGCTTCGGAGTGAATACCGAGCTTACAGGTGGCCCGACAGGTCAACAGACCTCGAAGTTGCGACAAGTGAATCAACTCGAACGACCAGGACAGATCGCTCTCTTCGCCACCTGCGCCCAGATCAACACTTTTCAAGCTCCCGCTTCTGGTAAAAATCCTATGCTCGAAGAGTTTTATTTTTTTAATACAACCGACTGTGCCAACACCATTCACTTTCGCCATGCCGGCAACGCTATCGTCGCTTTTGCCGACGGATCCCAGCGAGAGGTTTCCGGCAATCGGGCATCCTTCAATTCTAGGCTTCCCTCCGCATGCGTTGGAAGACTTCCGACTTCAATGATCACTCCCTAATTCAAAAGCCGGAATTCATCGACGAGATCCACGATTCGTCATCCGACTCCAAGCGGATTGCTGAACTTCTGTTCCAATTCCTGAACTTTGAAGAACCTTCTGTGCCTGAGATGCATCTTTTCGATACAGGTCACTTAATGCCCCAATGACAGCTCTCTGTTGCAAGCTTGGATCCGCTACCAACGCTGCCCACTTCAACCCAGAAGATGGATCTTCCCTCCCAATGTATCGAGCCAGAGTTCCTGCCATCGTGTCCCGACTTTCCCCCGAAGGTTGGGACGAAACATAAGAAGCAGCTCCGCTCAGATCCTCTTTCATCCAGTTCGAAATCACAGTTTGTAGAGCATTGCTCTTATCTTTTCCCGACTCCAGTGAGGCCACCCAGTTCGCCGCTGACTTAGGATCCTGCTTCGACCACTGGTCCGCCACAGTTCCCACCGATCCCCTCCAACTGTCAGGATTACGATTTGCCAATGCATAGCCAGTTGCACCCGTCGGATTTTGATCCGCCCACTGCTCCAACAAATCCCTTCGAAAATCCCTCTGCAAACTATCGCTTAACCCCAATGCGGAAATTTGGTCAATCGCAGCCTGAGGATTTTTCGTTGCCCAACCTTGGAGAGCTTCCCGCAGAAGGCTTGCACTACCCGTTTCCACATAAACCTGCGACGCATATGCAACCGCTGCCGGACCATCCAACTGCCCCCATCGCTCCAAGATTCTTGCCAATGCCGCCCTCTTCATCGGCCCATCGGGCAACGACTCTGCCCAACTCAACGCTTTTTTAATATCCGTTAAGGTTGCTTTGGAAAGCGAATCTTGGAGGGCCCGATCCCGATCCCGTGGATTTCCAATCGCTGCCGCGGATGCGAAGGCACCCATCGATAAATCGTCACTACTTCCAGCCCCATTCCAATCTGCCCTGTCCTCCCCTGCCTCTGAAGTAGTCCCTTTTTGATTCGTTCCTTCCTCCAAATCCCTGTTTGGCGAAAGCGTGACCCGACCCAATGCAAAACCTAAAACAAGCGAGACTCCAACAATCCAAACCATAGGAGCTACTTTTCCTGCCCCACTTATGGGCGACTTCATGCACGAATCTTAACCGCAACCAAACCTGTGTCCAATCTACCCGAAATCACTATCCCCCAACCTTCAAGCAACCCTTGCTACCCGTCGCCCCACAACAGTTCTTAAACTTCTTGGTTGGATCCAACGGGCAAGGATCATTCCTTCCTAATTTGGGCCCCTGCCTTTTCATGGGTGCCAACGCCTCCTCTACAACCGTACTTCCACCCTCCGCCTGCATACTCATCGAACCCTCCGTCGCTTGTGCCTGCATCGGCAACTCACCCCGTCCCGCTCGCTGAGGCAAAGCCGAAAGAAAACTCTCGAACGCCGACAAACTAGAAGCCGATCGGAATAGATTGTGCACCACCTCCTCCTTAATCCGCGCCATCAGTTCCCCAAACATTCCATACGCCTCATTTTTATACTCAATCAACGGATCCTTCTGTCCATACGCCCTCAAATTAATTGAAGTCCGCAACCCATCCATCGCATACAAATGCTCCTGCCATAACCGATCAATCGCCCCCAAAACCACAAATCTCTCCAACGCC
>JBBAWA010000138.1:0-3472 GCA_040397425.1 Methylacidiphilales bacterium | reverse complement strand
AGATCATGAGGGGGGCTGAGTTCGGGATATGAATCCGAGTGAAATCCCCGTCGGCCTGAAGAAGGGGAATCGAGTCAATGGGGACGACCATCGATTGGTGGGGAGTGCGGAGACAGATTCTGTCCTGCAAGGAATAAGGGGTTTTGGAGATTACGGTTTTTTTTGTGCAAGCGGTAACGAGACGATGGAGCGCTTGGGCAAAACGTTGGGGGGTGACAGGCTTGATTAGATAGTCGATCGCCTCCAGATCGAAAGCTTGGAGTGCGTATTTCGCATAGGCGGTGACCATGACCGTCTTGGGTGGCGGGTGAAGTGCTTTCAATAGATCGAAGCCGGTTGCGCCCGGCATCTGGACATCGAGAAAGAGGGCGTCAGGTCTTTCTTTACGGATCAGTTTGATGGCGGCGGCTTTCGTATTGGCTTCCCCGACGATCTGAAAGTTCGGATGTGGAGCAATCAGTTGGCGAAGGCGCTGGAGGGCGAGTCGCTCGTCATCGCAGAGGACTACACGGAGCATGGTTCCCCCTTTAAATCGAGAGTGGCCACGACGAACCCATTGTCTTCGGTCAGGGTGAAACGGTGACGGTTGGGGTATCGTATGGCGAGACGGCGACGGACTGCGTCCAGCCCCAGGCCCGAGCCTTTTTGGGAGGAGGAGAGTATTCCTGAATTTTTCACCTGAAGGATGAGATGGCCGGCTTTCATTTGGGCGGAGATGAGGAGAGTGAGCCGGACAGAACTTTTACCCAGACCGTATTTGAAGGCATTTTCCACGATGGGTTGGAGGATGAAGCTTGGGACGAGAATCTTTCGAGTGCTTGTGGGAGCGGTGATTCGGGTTTGTAGTTTGCTTCCGAAACGGGCTTTTTGAATTTTGAGATAGGAGGCGGTCGCATCGAGTTCGATAGCCAGCGGTGTGATTAGTTCATGCCGATGATCAAGGGAGTATTTCAGGTAGGTGGCAAGTTCGTCCACCATGTTGGAAGCGATCTTTGGATGAGAAGGGATTTCGGCAGCGATGCCGTTGAGGGAGTTAAAAAGGAAATGGGGGTCGAGTTGAAACCGGATCAGTTGGAGTTCCATCTTTTGAACTTCTGCCTTAGCGTTCAACTCCTCGATTCTTTCCCTCTGAACCATAAGTTCGGCTTTGAACCAGAGATAGGCGAACGACCAGGTTAGGTAGACGAACCACATGAGGACGGAAAAGAGGGTCCAGCGTTGCCAGAGGGGAACTGTTTGGCCGAGGCCTGTGGTGGGCCAAGTCAGATCGAGAAAGGAGATGAGGCCTTGTAGGATGGCGGAGTGAAGGGCGGCGGTCAGACCGGTGATTAGGATGGCTTGAAAAACAAAACTCGAGCGGTGCGTCCGAAGGGGGCCGAAGTGGTGATAAATACGGCGGAGCCCTCCCGAAAGGACAAACCCAAGGAGAGTGGCGGCAAATGTGATTTGGAGGGCCCGGAGAAAGTCTTCCCGCATGACCGAACGGATAAGAAAGGCGATCAGGCCGAATGCCATCCATAGGATCAAATTGATCCGCCAGAAGCGGGGGGGGTGAAAAAGATTCTTACGAAGGGCCTCAAGCATGGGTTCAGCGTGGGCGAAAACGTTCGATAGGACAAAACATTTGGTAATCTGCGGGCACAAACGTTTTCCCGCGCCTTAAGAAAGTTCTTGGAACTATTTGCCACCTGCTCTTGGGGTTCGACACTGTCTGTGGGTAGCTCTACGAGTAAGAGATGGCGGATCCTAAGCATCAGGCGAAGTATTACACGTACAGCCAAATTCGTGCCCGTGGGGCGATCGGAAATCTCAATGAGGGGGTGGTCATTCGGACTCATGGGGTTCACACGCGGCTGATCGCGTGGCCGGGGAACGGATTTCAGACCGAAAGCGTGCATGTTTTGACGCTGAAGCCCGGGGAGGAGAGTGCCTCGTATGCCTACACCATTGCGGAGGAGGTTATGATTTGTGCGGCCGGGCGGGGGGAAGTATTTCTTCTGGGTCGGTGGGTTTCCGTTGAGCCGGGGGATATCGCATATTTTCCGGAAAGTGTCCCTCATGCGGTTCGAAACGCATCGGGCAATAAGGAGAACCTGGTGTTGGTTTCGCAAATCACCCCGCCCCAGTTCGATCTTTATACTGAGGCGGGATTTTATGATGTGGCCATGGGAGTGATGAACCATGAAGCCTGTTTTCATGCCGGTCTGAATGCGGACACGGGAACACTCAAGGCTCCGCTGGCTTTGAAATACAGAGAGACGGAATCGGCGGCACGCTCCTGGAACCGTTCGTCCGCCGATATCCGGCGGGAAGGGGCCTTGTTCAATATGTTTAGAGGGACGCCGTTCGGAGCCTTGGGGAGTCCGGCGGTTTTGGTGATTTGGCCGGGCGGAGGTTCTCGCACGGGCGGTTTTAATTTCTGTTTCAGCCAGAACGAGCCGGATTTTGCCCATACGCATCCCGTCTCGGATGAGTGCCTCATTCTGTGGGCAGGACGCGGATCGGGCTATCTGGGGGAGCCCGGAGGATGGTGGGAGGTGGATACGTTGGATTGTCTGCTTGCGCCGTGTGGGGTATTCCACGCACCAAAGAAGTCTGAGCGAGCTTGTTTCTGGGGCGGGTTTGCTTCTCCTCCCCAAATCGATCTCGCCCTGAAGACTCCGTACTACAAGAACGGCGTGTTCCAGAGCGGGCCGAGTGAGAAACTGGCTTATCCCGACACGGCCGAGATTCGGGCTTTGTTTCAAAGCTGATCTGATCGCGATATTTTATTTTCAGTCGGGCGGAATATTTTTCTGTTTTAGTTAACGGATTAAATCTTTTTCCAGCCCGTTTCAAAGAGTTTTCAGTCCTTTTGGCCGATTTTAGGACAAAAGGGTAAAAACGGGGATTACGTTCCCCTTATGAAAACAAAAACAAAAATCCTCGGAAGTTTCTTCCAATCATTGATTCTCGGCGCGGTGAGTGCCTTCGGGCACGGTTCGATGGCTGATCCGATCAGCCGCTCGTATGAAGTCTTCCTGGAAAACCCCCAGACGCCCACCAGTGAAGCGGCGAAGGCAGCGATTGCCGTTGGCGGCACGCAACCATTCTACGACTGGATGGAGGTCAGTCTGAATGTGCCAGACTACAAGTATGCGGCGGTGATTCCTGACGGGAAACTTCCTGGGGCGGGAAGGGACAAGTATGCCGGGCTGAATCTGCTGCGGACCGATTGGCCGGCCACCAAGGTTGTTCCCGGACCCAAGCTGTGCCGCTACTACGCACCGACTCCGCACGAACCAAGTTTCTTCAAAGCCTATATCACGAGGGACGGATATAATCCCCTTCAGCCTCTTCTCTGGTCGGATCTAGTGGAGGTTGCCGGGGCGGACAATGTGACACTGACTGGAAACAACTACTACATGACCTTACAACTCCCGAACCGGATCGGTCGGCACGTTCTCTATGTGATCTGGCAGCGGATCGATCC
>JBBAWA010000137.1:0-3497 GCA_040397425.1 Methylacidiphilales bacterium | reverse complement strand
CAGAAGTGGGAGGATATCGTCAAATCAGCAGGACTCACCTCCACCCCCCTGCCAATCTTCGCGCCTGCTGATGACAAGCCTCTCACGTTTCCTAATGCAGATCGCATACGTCCTGCCGTAACCCAACTCGACCCAGCACGCGTTAGCCCCCCATTTCGGACAGAACGAGACTTCCTAGCGGTGTACCTGTCCCAAAGAGATCCCGTTCCGCCCGCAACAGCCTCATCTACTCTCCCAAGAATTCTCGCCCAACTCCAAAATCAGCGTCGCAGTGAAATTATCCGTGATTGGTTGACCGGTCGCGCCACTCTCCCTGAAAATCAGTTGCCATCCGAAGTGCTTACACAACTTCGCGGATCGCTCTGACTTTCTTCACTCCCTCCCTTTCCGTACTTCATGGTCACCTTTACTAATCTGACTCGTGCGCCCGAAATTGGGGCGAACTCCTACCTACTCCGCGCAGGAGAGCACTCCGTGCTTCTGGATGCGGGAATGCACCCCCGCCTGGACGGGTGGGACGCAACCCCACTCCTTGACGAAATCCCAGAAGACCTTGAAACGATTCTTATTTCTCACGCCCATCACGACCACATTGGCTCCCTGCCACTCGTCACCGCCGCCCACCCAGGGGCCAAGGTTCTCATGACTTCAGGTACCGCAGCGCTTACCGAACCTCTTCTCCACAACTCGGTCAACGTGATGACCCGTCAAAGACGCGAACTTGGGCGCTCCGATTACCCCCTCTACACCCACCGTGGTGTGGACGACAGCGCTGTCACTTGGGAACTCGCAAACTTAAATCGTCCGATCCGAGTCGACTCCTCCGCTTTCGAATTCGTTCTTCATGATGCAGGACACGTGGCGGGCTCCGTCATGACCGAAATCCGTGCGGAAAATCATCGAGCCCTCTACACAGGCGATTTCAATCTTCAGCGCCAAACTCTTATGCTCCCCTGCCAACACCCCCCCGGTCCCTTTGACACTCTCATTATGGAAACCACCCGAGGTGCCCAGCCCGCCATTCCTGGACAAGATCGTGCCTTTTTCGAGGAAGCACTTCTGGCAGGGATTCGTCAAACTTTTGAACGAGGCGGGGCCGTCCTCATTCCCGTTTTTGCAATGGGAAAAACACAGGAGGTCCTCGCTCTACTGCACCATGCACGACTCGAAGGAAAAATACCCAAAGCCCCCATCTACATCGGTGGCTTAGGTCGCGTGATGACCGAGGTCTACGATCGGCAAAGAACATTAAATCCAAGACAGCACGGAGGACTACGTCTGATTCCTGAAGCGCAGCCCGAAACCTTCGATCCCCGCCGCCTCCCCAGCCTCCGCCTTCGGGCTGGCCATATTTATCTTCTTAGTTCTGGCATGATGACTCCGAACACCACGAGCCACACGATCGCCCGCCTGTTTTTCCCTCGGGAACACGATTCAATCTTTTTTGTCGGTTACACAGATCCATCCTCTCCATCGGGTCTTCTGCGAAAAGCGGGCCAAGGAGGCGAAGTGCCTTGGGGCGATACCGGTTCTGTTCCCATTCGTTGTGAGGTCCGCTATTTTGACCTTACCGCCCACGCCACCCGCGAGGACATCCTGCGTTGGGCCTGTGAGGAGATTCAGCCATCCAGAGTTTTGCTCGTCCATGGCGATCCCGACGCCCAAGCGTGGTTCGCATCCCAAATCTCCCTTCAACGCCCCAAAACCGAAGTGATCCAACCCCCACCAGGACAAACCATCCCTCTGTTCCCCCATCTTTCCTAGTTTCACTTTTTTCATCTTCGTTGCATTCTCTCCTTATGCCTGCACGTATTTTAGATGGAGAAGCTTACGCCAGTCAGATTCATCGCGAAACGGCCAGCCGCGTCGCCGCCTTAACGAAACGCGGAGTCACACCACGCCTTGTCTTTATTCGGGTTGGGGAAGACCCCGCGTCCCGCGCTTACGTATCCCGTAAGGAAAGCCGTGCAAAGGAGGTTGGCATCTCCAGCACCACCCTAGTTCTTCCCGAGACCACTTCGCTCCCTGATCTGCTCCGCCAGATCGACACGCTGAACGCCGATCCAAAAGTTCACGGAATCCTGATTCAATCCCCTCTTCCCCAAGGATTGCCCAACGATCAGGTCTACGCTCGTGTCACTCCATCCAAAGATGTGGACGGATTTCACCCGGTAAACTTCGGAAAACTACTCTTAGGGGATCCCACAGGATTTCTCCCCTGCACCCCTGCAGGAATTCTTGAGATTCTCCGCCTAGGAAAAATCCCAACCCGCGGAAAACATGCTGTGATTGTCGGTCGGGGCCAGATCGTGGGTAGGCCCCTAGCAATTCTGCTTGCTCAGAAATCCCCTCACGCCGACTGCACGGTCACTCTCGCCCACTCCAGCACACCCAATCTACCTTCAATCACACGGCAGGCCGATATCTTGGTAGGTGCACTGGGTCGTCCTCTTTTTTTGACGAAAGACCATGTGCAACCGGGCGCCACGGTTATCGATGTCGGAGTAAACCGCGTTGCCGATTCATCCTCACCTCGTGGATACCGACTTGTGGGTGATGTGGATTTTTCTTCCGTCCAAGCCGTTGCGGGCGCCATTACACCCAATCCGGGCGGTGTCGGTCCCATGACCATTGCACTTCTTCTTTCCAACACAGTCCGAGCCGCCGAGGATGCTTCTTCATGAGTTCAGCCCGCATCGACGGTCGATCTCCCAAAGATCTTCGTCCCCTCTCCTGCACGTGGGATATCGCCCCGCAAGCCGTTGGATCCGTTCTGCTGAAATGCGGAAAGACCGAGGTGATCTGTACGGCAAGTGTGGACGAAGCTGTTCCACGCTGGATGAAGGAACAAGGGGTAGCGGGGGGATGGTTAACAGCCGAGTACTCAATGCTTCCCGCCTCGACCTCAAGCCGTAAACCCCGCGACTCCTCCCGAGGAAAGGTTGACGGACGCTCCACCGAAATTCAGCGACTCCTCGGCCGTAGTCTTCGAGCTGTAACGGATCTCACTGCACTGGGCCCACGAAGCCTCTGGATCGATTGCGATGTTCTCTCGGCGGATGGAGGAACCCGCACCACTGCGATCACTGGGGCGTGCCTCGCTCTTCGTCGTGCCATCGAACGCCTGCAACTCTCTGGAAAAATGACGGCTGACCCTCTACGCACCCCGGTCGCTGCGATTAGCGTTGGTCTCGTCGATCAGGCGCCCCTTCTCGATCTGAACTACCCCGAGGATCGGGATGCTCAGGTCGATATGAATGTCGTGATGACTGGAGCAGGTCGCCTCGTGGAGGTCCAAGCGGGTGGAGAGGAGCACGATTTCAGCAGTGAAGAATTTCACTCCCTCCTCACTTTAGCTCAAGAAGGTCTTAAAAAAGTTTTCGCTTTCCAGGAGACTTCTTGGAAGTCACGCCCCAAGGCCGAACCTCTCTCATCTTCGTCAGCCTAATCTAGCTTGCCAAACGCTCTCGTTACTGGCATTCCGATACGCTTGCCTT
>JBBAWA010000136.1:0-3650 GCA_040397425.1 Methylacidiphilales bacterium | reverse complement strand
TCGTGTCGTAAGCCAAACTTCCCTTCTTGGCCACTACCGCGTTCACGCTGGTGGTTAGGACCAGGCTGGCCGATAGCCCCTGCGCTTTGAAGATCTTGTTCGCTTCATCGGCCACCACATAGGAACCAGTCACATTGATGGCAAAGGTCTGTGCCCACTTCTCATCGGGAATTCTTCCTTCGAGGTCAGGGGGAACAAATATTCCTGCCGTCACCACGACTCCGTCGATCCCGCCGTACGCATAAACCGCCTCCCCCAACATCTCGGCCACACTTTTACGATCAACGATGTTGGCCCCCAGACCAATCGCCGGTCCGCAGCCGGAGATCCCCGTTCCCGCGACACCGATTCCCTCCCCCAGCTTTTTCACCAGCTCAGCAGAAGTCTCCTGGGCCGCTTTTTCATTCAGATCCACACAAACAATCGACGCCCCCTCCTTGGCTAGACGATGGGCCGTCTCTTTCCCAATCCCACTACCCGCACCGACCACAGCAATCACCTGTCTGGCGAGCTCCTGCTCCGGAGGCATTCGACGCAACTTCGCCTCCTCCAGTTGCCAATACTCGATATCAAACGCCTCCTGCTGGGGAAGATTGATATACCCGCCGAGCGCTTCCGCTCCACGCATCACCTCGACGGCACAGTTATAAAACTCAGCCGTGACTCTCGACTCACTCTTTGACTTTCCCCACGCCACCATTCCCAGTCCGGGGATCAGTACAACCGTCGGATTCGGATCCCGCATCGCCGGGGAATCCTTCCGTTTGCACTTTTCGTAATACTTTTTGTAGTCTGCCCGGTAGGCTTCGAGCCCCTCCTCCAAGAGTTTACGTAATTTCGCCACATCGCCCGTCGCCGGATCCCACGCAACATAGAGGGGCTTAATCTTCGTCCGCAGGAAATGATCCGGGCAGGAAGTCCCCATCTCCGCCAAGCGGGGGGCATCCTTGCTGTTCACAAACCGCAGGATCGTCGCATCCTCCTGAACGGTTCCGATCATCCGCTGCTGGGCGGAAACCTTCCCGCGCAGCCAAGGCAAAATCGAAAGCCAAAGGGCCTTTCTCTCTTTCTCACCTGGGGATTTGTACTTTTCCCCACCGAAGGTCTTCTCGCCGCGATCTTTCTTTTCAATCGCCTCCGCCGCCTTTCCGACCAACTCCAGCGTAAGCTCGTAGCACTTCTTGTCGTCCTCATGCCAGTTGATCAGTCCGTGTTGTCCCATGATTGCCCCTTTGGCTTTGGGATGATCTTTGCACAATTTCTCCAGAATCAGTCCGAGGTCGAACCCCGGCCTCTGCCACTCGGTCCAGATCACTTCGTCCCCATAAATCTCTTTCGTGAGCTCTTTGCCCTTCGCGCAGGCTGCTAGCGAAATCGCCGCGTTCGGATGGGTATGATCCACATGCCGTGCTGGAACAAACCCGTGCAACGGAGTATCGATAGAGGAAGGACGGGGATTCAGATTAAAGGTGCAGTGGGCATAGGCTCCCACCATATCGTCCTCGATCTGGGTCTTCGGCCCCTTCGTCTTGGAACCCAGATAGTTTTTTTGCAACCCCTTTAGCTTCTCCATATAAAGAGAGGAAAAGCCGTCTCTTTTCGCTGTGCGCAGATCCCCGCCCGATCCCTTCACCCACATAACCTCGGTTTCCTGACCCGTTAAAGGGTCTGTCTCTTTGATCTTCGACGAAGTGTTGCCCCCACCTGTGTTCGTCAGGGTCGGATCTTCCCCGATGAGGTTGGAGCGGTAGACGAGTCTGGCAACCGGATCGAGGGTTTTTGCCACGGAATCTTGCCAGCGGTTTTTTGGATGGTTTTTCATATTTTTTATTTTCCTTTCGGGGTGCGCAGGATTTGGAAGCGTTTCCACGCCTCCTCCCACAAGGGGTTGGATTGTGGTTGAAAGATTTCGATCGAAAAAGAGTCCCTCACAACAGCACGAATTTCCTGGTGGCTCTTAAGGTGCCCCAAACCGTAAGCCTGAATCAGAAGATTGCCGACGGCGGTTCCCTCGATCGGCCCCGTTACTACCGTCCGCCCCGTTGCATCGGCGGCCATCTGATTTAAAAGCTTGTTCTGACTTCCTCCACCAACGATGTGCAGGGTCTTGATTTTTTCTCCCGTGACCTTTTCGATCGATTCCAGAGTCTCCCGATAAGCCAAAGCCAAGCTCTCCAAACAAGCCCGCACCGTGGCGCCGTCGGAGGTCGGCACCGGCTGTCCAGTGGACTTCGCATAATCCGCAATCCTCCGTCCCATTTCCCCGGGGGCATTCCACGAGGAAAGAAAAGGATCCAGCAGGGTGACCAGCGGAGCTGCCTCTGAAGCCAGTCGGGTGATCTTACTGTAATCCATTTCCCGTCCCTGTTTTGCGAAATCCCTTCGGCACTCCTGCACCAGCCACAGCCCTGCGATATTTTTCAAAAGGCGAATGCTGTGCCCAAAACCAACTTCGTTGGTCAGTTCTGCTTTGGCACAAGCGGGAGTCATCCAAGGTTTCACACTCTCCACCCCCAGCAGAGACCAAGTACCAGAACTTAGATAAGCCCACCCTTTTCCCTCGGCTGGAACGGCTGCGACCGAGGCCCCAGTGTCATGAGAACAGGACGCCACAACTTGGCACGAATCCGGAAGTCCTGTGGCTTGCGCTGTCTTTTTCGAAATTTTTCCTAAAACCGTTCCCGAAGAGACCACTTCTGGAAGAAGCGAAGTTGAAATCCCGACCTCTTGAACCAAATCCTCTGCCCATTTGCGATTCTTGGGATCGTAAAACTGCGTAGTGCTTGCCAGGGAAACCTCGCTGGCTGGACGACCCCCCAGAAAATAGTTCAGATAGTCCGCTACGGGCAAAAAGGCCGAGCTCTGCCCCACCTCTACCCTTCCGCTCTCCGCATCCGCAGCCAACTGATAGAGGGTGTTGAAAGGCATGAACTGGAGGCCGGTTCGTGCAAAGATTTTCTCTTTTCCAATTTTTGCGACCACCTTCGGAAATATTTTCTCATTCCTTCCGTCCCGGTAGCAGAACGGATCTTTTGCAGAAGACCCGTCTTTCGGTAGATATACAACATCCACGCCCCAACTGTCACAGCTCACCGATTCCAGTGGGATTTTCCGATCCCCGATCTTTTTCAATCCCGCCAAGATTTCACCTTCCAGATGCCGCAGGTCCCACTTCAATCCCCCATCCTTCTCCCCCATTCGATTCGGAAACCGATGAATCTCTTCGATGATAAGTCGCCCGTTGCTCAGCGTCCCCAGAATGACACGACCGCTCTCCGCTCCAAGATCGACCGCCGCATAATGAGTCGAGGCCGCGCTCATTCCAACTTCAACACCTTTTGCCTGTAAAGCTCATCTGGCCGACCTGATATTCTACGAACTTGGGCATCAGGCATAAACACCGGCCCACCTAGCGAAGCGGCTCCGAGAAAGATTTTGGCCGACTTCTCCGCCATCTTTGTCGTGGCCTCGACGGCTCCAGCACTCGGCCCAATGGCGATCAGTCCGTGATTCTGAAGCAGAATCATCCTAGGCAACCTCCCCTGCTCTTTTTCAAAGTTCTCTACCCCCTGTCGGATCGCCTTCGCCAGCGGAACGCCAGGGTCGGTGTAGGGCACCAGTACCGACTGTTCTCCTCCGCAAACGATCTC
>JBBAWA010000135.1:0-3764 GCA_040397425.1 Methylacidiphilales bacterium | reverse complement strand
GAGGGGTGAGTGCCTGGGTGTACGTTTTGCGCTGTCGGGATGGGTCGCTTTATACGGGCTGGACGAACAAACTGGAGAAGCGTGTTCAAACCCATCAAATGGGGCGAGGCGGTAAATACACTCGGAGTCGCTTACCAGTTTGTCTGATTGCAGCGTGGAGAAAACAAAGTGCTCGGGAAGCGAGGCGTGCGGAGGTGTTTTTCAAGCAGCTCACCAGAGAGGCGAAAATGGTGAAAATAGGTAAGTGGGAACAAACGAAAGCCGCCGCCCGTATCCGGTTACGGACGGCAGCCTTCGTGGATTAGACCCCAGATTTCTTAGGTGTGTTCTCCGCTTTCTTTGCATGACGCTCGGCCTGAGCGGCTTTCTTTTCCTCAGGATTGAGGCGACCATCGCCGTCTTTGTCGAATTTTGCGACCATGGCTTGCTTTTGGTTCGCCAGATCAGACCGACGGGCGGTTTTCTCCGATTCGCTTAATTTGCCGTCTTGGTCGGTGTCATACTTCCCGTGGAGTCTTTGGAAGAGCTCTTGGCGGGATTGATCGGCGGCTTTCTGCTCTTCGGGATCGAGCTGACCATTTTGGTTCACATCGAAGCGTTTGAGCAGTTTTGCGCTTTTGTCTCCGTCTTGGCAGGCTTGAGCAAGGAGACGTGTATTGGGGTTGAGTAGGGTGAAGGCGAGCAAGCCAAGGGCGAGCACGCCACGATAGGTGAGTTGTGTATTCATAGAGGATTAAACTGGGGAATTCGGAAAAGGGTTCGGTTTTTTCTTATAACTCAAAAAATATCGGATGAGCCTAAATCCCTGATACGGGTCCAATGTGCGAGTTGCGATCATTCCGCATTCTGATCCGATCCCGGGCGAACCTTAATGAAACTCTTAGGAATGCTTTATTTTTTCAGAAATTTACTAAAGAGATTTCCTGGTTTGCCTGGGGTTGCGCCAGGTTGTGGCGTGGGAAGAGGGGTAGGTTTTACATTGAGAGTGGGAAGCGGAAGAGGAGATTTTACTGCGTTTGCGGGAACGGCCAAGGGGCTAAGGGTACTTGAACTGCTGGGGTGGCCAGGGGTGGAGGGTTGCCTAGGTGTATTTCCGAGAGTTGCCGCAATACCCATTTTTGGGGCTACGGTTGGATTGAATTTTTCAGCGTGTAGAGTGGCAGTGGCAGGAGCAGGCATTTGTGGGGCGCGTACGGCGATACTTTTTTCCAGTGCTATAGCCATTTTTTCGACTGTTTTATTTAGCTGGTCGACTTTTTGAAGAAGATTTTGAGCCCAGAGGGGCTCTGAGGACGGACCGGTTGATATTGCAGGCGAGGAAGCCTCTCCTGGTTTCGCGCCGGAACTAGGGGGTGTGGCAGCGGAGGGTAAGGGGGTTGTAGAGAGAGTGGAGTAGACAACCCAATCTTGACCTCCCTCGAGAACGACAAGGGTGGAGTCTTGGATCGTGCCTGCTGATCGAAGGCTCTCTAGGTCAGTTAGAGCTACGGGCCCGGCGGCCTGATTCTGGGCGTCGACGTAGTAGTATCGAGGTGTAGTGCTCATCGTGAACAAGATTGGGCAGAATGTTTTGGGTTTGCGAGTTTTGATGTGGAGGTGAGAAATTCGTAGGCTTTGCGGTAGCTTTTGGACTCAAGAAAGTGTTGAAGCTGGGGGTGGAGTTCAGGAGAGAGTGCTAAGTGAAGCTTTTCCAGTTCGATACAGTGAGGGACTAGATCGGGAGGAGTGGAACTCTTTTGAGCCGCGATTGCAGTGAGGTAATTTTGGAGAGAAGAAAGGAGTCGATTTTCCGCCTGCGAATGGGCCATTCATGAGAATACAACTGGTTAGGATCCGATGTCGAATGCTTGAGTCGGCGAAGGTAACGATTTAGGAATAGAGGATGGCAGAAAAGTTAAATCGGATCGCGGTTTTGGCAGGGGATGGCATTGGGCCCGAGGTAATGGGGGCGACGATGCAGGTGGCGAAAGAGGTCGAAAAGAGGCATGGGCTGGCCGTGGAGTGGAAAGAGGGGTTGGTTGGTGGGGCGGCGATTGATGCGAAGGGTAAGGCGCTTCCTGAGGAAACGGTCGAACTGTGCCGGTCGGCCAAGGCAGTTCTCTTTGGGAGTGTGGGGGGACCGAAGTGGGAGACCCTCCCCCCAAACGAGCAACCGGAGCGGGCTGCTCTGCTTCCTTTGAGGAAAATTTTCGGCCTTTATGCAAACCTTCGGCCTGCAGTTTTGTATCCCGAGCTGGTCGGATGCTCTCCATTGCGGGCGGATCGGGTGGCGGGAGGATTTGATGTGCTGGTGGTTCGCGAATTGACCGGTGGCCTCTATTTTGGGCAACCCAAAGAGACCAAGAAGACGGCGAAGGGGGAGCGGTCGGTCGATACAATGGTGTATGAGACACACGAGATTGAGCGGGTGACAGAGGTCGCGTTTCGGGCGGCGGCCTTCCGCAAGAAAAGGGTCACTTTGGCGGATAAGGCGAATGTTTTGGAAACGAGTCTACTATGGCGAAAAGTGGTGAAGCAGGTGGCTGCCAAGCATCCGAACATCACGTTGGACTTTATGTATGCTGACAATGCAGCGATGCAGTTGGTGCGGGATCCGGGGAGATTCGATGTTCTTCTTTGTGAGAACTTATTTGGAGACATGTTGAGCGATGAGGCGGCGGCGGTGGCGGGTTCTTTGGGAATGTTGCCGAGCGCTTCGTTGGGGGAAGGGAGCTTTGGCTTGTACGAGCCAGCTGGCGGATCGGCTCCTGACATTGCAGGTAAGGGAGTGGCAAATCCAATCGCACAGATTCTTTCACTGGCCCTTCTATTTGAGATGAGTTTAGGACAACCGGAGGCGGCCCAAACGATCCGTCATGCGGTAGCAGGGGCAATTCGGGATGGGTGGAGGACGACGGATATTGCGGCCTCTGGCGAGAAAATGGTGGGGACTCAAGAAATGGCTAAAGAGATCGCCCGAAGAGTGGCATTAGGCGAGGAAAGGAGTTAGAAACGAGGTATGCCTTCGACCTTACTTGAGTTGATGCGTTTGGGTGGCCCGATCATGTGGGTTATCCTAGGAGCTAGTGTGATCGCTGTGGGGGTTTTCGCAGAGCGAGTTTTGGCGTATCGCAAAATGGGGGTCCCGTTGGATCCTTTTTTAGATGGCATAGCCTCTTTGGTAAAAGAGAAGAGATTTCAGGAAGCTTTGGAGAGGTGTGACGAGGCTCATGGGCCTGCAATTCGAGTCATTCAAGCGGGGCTACTGAAACGTGATATGTCATTAGGTGATTTAAGGGAGTCATTGCAAGAAGTAGCTCAACTTCAAGTGCCGAGACTTGAGAAGAACCTTTCCATTTTGGCCACCGTTGGATATGTCGCGCCACTTTTGGGCCTGTTAGGAACAGTGACTGGAATGATTCATGTCTTTCAAACCGTGAGTGGGGCGCGGGGCACTGTGCCTGTGGGGGAGTTGGCGGGAGGAATCTGGGAGGCTCTTCTCACAACGGCGGCGGGGCTGGTTGTGGCGATTCCTGCGTATGTAGCCTACAACTATCTAGCATCTCGAATGGGTTCGGAGGTGAACGACATGGAGCGGGCAGGAATCGAGATGATTCAAATCCTGAAGGAGGGAGGACGTTCTCGTCCTGCCACGAAGGTGAGCACTCCGGTCACGACTGAGTTGCGTTCGGAGAAGCCAAAGCCATGAGGGTCCGGACTTCGGTCCGGATTTTGCGGGGCCCTTTGGATATGGCTCCGTTGATCGATGTGGTCCTGCTCCTTCT
>JBBAWA010000134.1:0-3855 GCA_040397425.1 Methylacidiphilales bacterium | reverse complement strand
AGCCAAAATGCCTGGGGGAGCGTGGCAGGTTCACGACTCCAAGAATGTCCTGCCTCCGAAGGACAAGGTTCTTACCAAGATGGAGGAATTGATCCACCAGTTCTTGGTTGTGACACAGGGCCCGGATGCGCCGGTGGGAGAGATTTATTTTGGAGCGGAGAATCCAAAAGGGGAACTGGGCTTTTATCTGAATAGCCGAGGAGGTGGTGTACCCCACCGTCTAAAAATCCGTGCTCCATCATTCTGTAACTTGAGTATCTTGAATCATCTTTTGCCAGGCCATACGGTCAGTGATGTACCTGCGATTTTGGGAAGTTTTGATTTTGTGATGGGGGAGTGTGATCGATGAGCACCCCCTTACGTGCAGGGACGGAGAATTGTGCCGCTCCTGAAAAGGGCGAGATTTCATCTGAGATGGAAAAGCAGGCGGACGAGCTAGTGGCTCGCTATCCAGTTTCAAAGAGGAGCGCGGTTCTTCCTCTCCTTCATCTTTGGCAGGAAACCTTCGGATATATCGGGCCTCGTGGGGTGGAGTGGATTGCGAAAAGATTATCTCTCCAGGAAATTCAGGTGCTTGAGCTGGTTACCTTTTATCCATGGTTCCGTCAGAGACCGTATGGAAAGTTTCACTTTCGCGTGTGCCGAACCCTTCCTTGTGCTTTGGGGGGTGCGGGTAAGACTTTTGCCGCATTACAGAAATTGATGAACCTAAAAGCGGATGGGCATGAGGGAGCGATGGTAAGTGAGGATGGCAGATTTTCTTTGGAGTATTCCGAGTGTCTTGCGTCATGTGGGACGGCTCCCGTCATTCTTAGGAACGATGAGTTTTATGAAAAAGTGGATGAAAAAAAGGCCGCCGAACTTGTAGCTGGATGTAAGTAGGGGAAAAACATGGCCATTCCTGAGCAGCGTCTGATTTTTAAACACATTGATGCCCCTGGGTACACTCGGGACATTGAGTGTTATTTGAAGCACGGCGGGTATGAGATGTTGAAAAAAGGCCTTGCGATGGGCCCTTCTGCGATTCGTGATGAAGTAAAAAAGAGCCAGTTACGTGGGAGAGGGGGCGCGGGTTTCCCAACAGGCACGAAGTGGAGTTTTATTGATCCGGCAAAAGCAACAAAACCAATTTACCTGATCTGCAATGCGGATGAGTCGGAACCTGGAACTTTTAAGGATCGCCAGATTATTTATAAAGACCCTCATCAACTGCTTGAGGGGATGATCCTTAGCTGTTTCGCGAATGGGGTGAAGCTGGCCTATCTGTATATTCGGTGTGAATTCACCTTTGGTCATAAAGTTCTCGAGAAAGCGATTCAGGAGGCCAAAGCGGCAGGTTTTCTCGGAAAGAATATCTTAAAAAGTGGCTATGATTTGGATATCTATGTCCATCGCGGAGCGGGGGCTTACATTTGTGGGGAGGAGACAGGATTAATCGAATCTTTGGAGGGAAAGAGAGCTTATCCCCGAATCAAGCCTCCCTACTTCCCCGCAGTATTGGGTCTCTATATGAGTCCTACGATCGTCAATAACGTCGAGACCTTATGTAATGTGAAGCATATCGTCGAAATGGGCGGAGATGCATATGCAAAGATTGGTCGACCGAATAACACGGGAACGCGTTTGCTGTGCGTAAGTGGGGATGTCGTCAAACCCGGATATTACGAGTTTCCCTGTGGGGGCATTACCTTAGGGCAGTTAATCTATGGCGTGTGCGGCGGAATTCGGAATGGGAGAAGGCTAAAAGCAGTTATCCCTGGTGGATCCTCGGCAAAAGTCTTACGGGCTGGGGAGGTGTTCAAAGTCAAAGAGAAGGATGCGCAAGGGAACATGGTCGACCGAGAGGTGAAACTTGAGGATCTACGGATGGATTTTGATAGCTTGGCAGCAGCAGGAAGTATGGCGGGGTCAGGTGGAGTGATTGTGATGGATGATACTCGGGACATGGTGGAGTGCCTGGCAAATATTTCTACCTTCTATGCTCATGAGTCGTGCGGACAGTGCACCCCATGCCGAGAAGGGGTGTTGTGGCTGAAAAAGATTCTGGCGCGGATCGCGGAAGGTCATGGGAGAGATAGTGATCCAGGTCTCTTGAAAGATGTGGCAGACAGGATTGCGGGACGCACCATCTGTGCATTTGGCGAAGCAGCGGCTTGGCCCGTGCAAAGCTTTATCGGCAAGTTCAAAGAAGAGATTCAACTGCGCATTCGTAGGAACGGAACTGCAGCAAAAAGAGATACAATCTCTTTGACCCATTGAAAAACCTATGAGTTGTTGCTCCCCCCAT
Organism: Methylacidiphilales bacterium; assembly: GCA_040397425.1. Classification (GTDB taxonomy): domain Bacteria; phylum Verrucomicrobiota; class Verrucomicrobiia; order Methylacidiphilales; family Verrucolacustridaceae; genus Verrucolacustris. Next base: position 1,568 of record JBBAWA010000134.1, on the reverse strand, counting down.
TCAATGAATCCCTGGAATCACGATGTGGCCAAGGACGAGAAGGATCTGATTGATGTTCAAGTTGACGGAGTCTGGATGCAGATGCCCCGCGGTTTGAACGTGGTCGAGGTTGCACACAGGTCTAAAAAGTTTATCCCGCACTACTGTTACCATCCCAAGTTGTCTGTAGTTGGAAACTGCCGGATGTGTCTCTTTGAGATGGGAACACCCAAGATGGGGCCTGACCGTAAACCGATTTTGGGTCCAGACGGAAAGCCTGAGATTGCTTGGATGCCCAGACCCCAAATTGGGTGTGCGACAGGAGTGACTCCTGGAATGGGAATTCGAACGGACTCAGCCCTTGTCAAAGATTGTCGAAATGGGGTGATGGAGTTTCTTCTGATTAATCATCCTTTGGATTGCACAATCTGTGATCAGGCCGGGGAGTGTAAGTTGCAGGAGTACTCAGTGGAATATGGGACTGGGGAGAGTCGTTTCGTGGAAAACAAAGTAAAGAAGCCTAAAAACGTCGACTTAGGAGAACGCATCGTGTTGGACGACGAACGTTGTATTTTGTGCTCTCGCTGTATTCGTTTTTCGAGTGAGGTGGGTAAGGAAGATGTGCTTGGGTTTGTAAACCGAGGGAGTCACAGCACGCTTACGGCTTACCCTGGAAAGAGGTTTGATCATCCCTATTCACTCAACACGGTGGATATCTGTCCCGTGGGAGCTTTGACGAGCAAGGATTTTCGTTTTCAGATGAGAGTCTGGTTTCTTAAAGAGTCCAAGAGTTTGTGCACCAGTTGTGGGACAGGCTGTAATGTTACTGTGGGCTCGCGCGAGGGGAAGGTCCATCGACTCACTCCGCGCGAGAATGAGGCAGTCAATTCTCAATGGATGTGTGATTTTGGAAGGTTGAATTTCCACTATTTAGATTCGAAGGATCGTTTGACCCGTCCTCTTCTTCAAGCTGCGGGACAGCAGTTCCCAGGGACTTGGGCGGATGCTATTCAGAGAGCAGCCGAGGGTCTGAAAAAGGTGAAGCCAGAGGAAATGGCTGTGGTTGCATCGGCGCGCCTGACCAATGAAGAGCTTTTTGTACTCAAACGCTTGCTGGCCGAGCTGGGGGTAACACGAGTGGATGGGGTTCAAAACGTGGGACAGGCCGATTCTTTTCTTCGAAGTGGGGATGGGAATCCAAATAGTCGTGGGGCGGAACTTTTGGGGCTGTCGTCCGGTGGGAGAAAGTTTAGCGGTTGGGGGGAAGAGATTGCTTCGGGCAAAATTCGAGGCCTTTTTGTTTTGGGTGGAGAAAATGTGATCCCAGCGGGAATTTCCGCAAGTGCTTTAGCGAAATTGGAGGTGCTTGTTGTATCCGGAATATTACAAAACGAAACAACACGGGCGGCTCATGTTGTTCTCCCTGCTGCTGCCTCGGCGGAGAAGACAGGTTCAATGGTGAATGTGCATGGGCGGCTTCAACGAATGACGAGGGCAGTGTCTGCACCAGGTGAGGCTAGGGAGGATTGGATGATCTTGCGGGACCTTCGAGAGGCTTGTACGGGCGGCAACTCACTTCACTCTGTCGA
>JBBAWA010000133.1:0-3874 GCA_040397425.1 Methylacidiphilales bacterium | reverse complement strand
ATTAGTCGCTTTCACTTGGATGGTTGAGGAGCCCACTTGGCAGCATCGCGCTCAGCTTGGCAGTTCTTGTCTTTGCCATACAGCCATGCAGCAGTGCTTTGGCCAGGCTTCGGACCGTTGCGAGGAAGCTTGATTAAACGAGGTTCGGGCATGGTGGTTCCGAAGGTCTCGCCAATGGTACACCATCGTCAATTCCAGCCAATGTGCCAATTGGTTGAACTGTCACAAGCTCGCTTGACTTAAGTATTACAATTGTCCAGTGGCTGCTCTCTGGCATCTACGCGCCTGGGGGCACCGGCCAGTTCCAGCCCCTGCGGCGCTTCTGACGAGAGGGTCTATGGGAGGGAAATGTTAGTTGTTTTCTCGATAAATGCCGTTTATTGAGAATCTCGATAACCTTCGCAAGCGCCATCGCGCAGGAGGCCCCCAGGCCGACCTTGATCATGGCGCTTTAATCTTTCTCCCATTGACTTCTTCTGAAAACTGATTATTGTGGGAAGGCCGCTCGCGCAGGCGAGCCCCAGCGAGCTTGCTCAAGCGGCCTGTAGTTCATCTTCTTGATCAATGCCCACAGCTCCTTCCGCTCCAGACAGACTCCCTCTGCTCGAGCACAACGGAACCACGATTGAGGTGTATCAGCATCATGGCTACTCTCGCCCTGATCGTGGTCCTCTGCCTCCCAGCAGAATCCTTTACGCTGCTCGTGATCAAAACAACGAGCGCCATTGGAGAGGGAGCCTTGATGAAATTGAAAGCTTGATCGACAGAGGTTTTGTCGTGGCAACGATCAGCGGAGGCAGTCTGTAATGGACAACGAAGAACTGATTAGCCTCCTGAAAGAAATGGAGGCCATCAAAGCAAATCAACGCGCACTGTCCGAAAAGGAACAACAATGCCGCGAAGATATTTTTGCTCTCATGCAAGACCTTGGCATTGACCAAGAAAAAAGCGACCATGGCAACATTCGCCTTCAACGTAGAGCAGAAAAGGACTATGGTGAAGCCATTAAAATGCTAGAGCGCCAATTGAAGGAAGCCAAAAAGCTGGCTGATGACATGGGCGACTATCAAATTAAGGGCTACAAAGAAAGCCTTGTTTACACTCCCCCCGTGGAGCTATTTTGACCGCACCATTAACCAAGGAGGAAATCACTGCTCTCATCGATCAAAAGATAAAAGAGCATGAAATTCGCATTGGCATAATTAGCGGCTTCGTGGGAGTCCTGTTCATTGCAGGGCTCTCTTATTTTCTTTCCATTGTTTACCTTGCTACCATTAAATGAGCGCACCATTTATTCCTTTGCCATGGCTCTCTGATGGGGAGTGGAAAGAGCTGAATGTGCTGCGTGAAGCCATTAGCGACAGTCCTTCGGCAGTGGTGCCAGAACAGCAAGAGCGTTTTGCTGCATTGTTCGCCAGAAGCTTGCTTGGTAAAGGCGACAAGCCCTTAAAATAATTTCACTGCCCATTGATCATGCCTCTTCCTGAAATTGACTTCCCTGATAAGGAGCAGCAATTGAAATATGGCGTGAAAGTGCTGCTAGAAGCTGGCATGACGCCTCAGCAAATTGAGCACATTCGCGACAGGGTGGGGGCAGGTCCAGGCAAAATTCCCTACACCAAGGAACTCACGGGACTGCGCCGATATATGGTGCAGGAGCTATTGGCGGCAAGCTTAAGCAACAGGCAAATTGCCGACATCTTGAAGCTAAGCAAAGAAACTGTTAATGCTGACCGCCACCACAATCGCAATTTATGGACTGCTGAAATTCTGAAAAGCCAGGACACCTGGCGGGCACGGCTCATCAAAGAGCAAGGCGAACTGAAAGACAAAGCCCTGGAAAGCTTTGAACACAGCAAGCGAAAGAAAGTCACCACCTACAAGGAAGGGCCTGACGGCCCTGGCGAAACCATTGTGCGGATGGAAGAAAGCGCTGGCGAAAGCGGCTTCCTTGGCATTGCTCGTAGCTGTCTGGAGCAGCAAGCAAAGCTGATTGGCTTGTTCGACGTGAAGCCACAAACGGAAGAAAAGAGCGGCTACAAGGCATTCCTTGATAATCTCTCAAAGGAAGTTAAGAAAATCGAGGAAGCCAAAAGCAATAGCACCATTCGAGCCACTGCCATTGATGCCAAAGCAGAATTTGACGAAGATGGCGAACCCACTGGTGACAGTCGGCCTTTGCTATCCGCAAATAGCGAACAAGACGATGGTGAGGAAAGTTAATTATTTCTTAGCTTGACAGGCTCTCCTGCGCATCGCTACGCTTGATGGGACTGCTTTGTCTTGATGAACTTTTCGTTTGATTCCGTGGGCAACTTCCTCCGCCAAGCAAAGGAAGCAAAAGCCAGCAAGAGGGCAGAAATTGACAAAGGGCTTTCCCCATTGCTCGCTGACCCCTCCACTTTTGCCATTGCTCCTGACGCTGCTGACCTTCTCGAAAAGAGCCTGGAACGCTACGGAGACGAAGCCCTGAAAGCCACTGCCATTGTCGCCCTTGGTAAGTGGGTGGAGCTGCATGGCACTTGGCTCGAGCAGCACATGCTCAATGGCTCCATCCAAGAAGCCGTACTCACCGCCTGCGACATGACCAAGCTCACCCAAGCCGTCAGGCTTCTGGAGGACGTGGGAAGCTTTGGTGGCGACGACGATTACCGCGCTGCTGTCCGTGAGCAAATTAACCAAGCAGTGCTGGAAAGGCTCGAGGAAACTGGTGAGGAGCCTTCTGACATCTTCGACCCATACACCGACCCATTGCTTTGATCATGGACTTCCTCCCGCCCATGGTCACCATTTGCATTCCGCCAGTGCTGCGAAAGGAAGCAGAAGAGCTAGTGGCCGAAAATCCTCCCGTGCATCCTGCCTGGCAGAAAGTGGCGCAGCGTGGTCGGCACTACTCCTTACGCACTTCCTCCATTGAAGACCTCGAGGAACTGGCTGACTGGGCCTATAGCTGGCTGATGGAGCCTGGCATGCCCATGGACAAGACCAAGCGGCAAGCCTTTCAAAGCATCATCGCCAGAGCCGGCAGGCATGTCTTCCTGAAGCCCATTGGCAAGGGCCATTTCCTAGCAACTGGCTGGAAACCGCCAAAGTCCATAAGCAAGCCTAATGACTCTGCCTCTTGACTCTGCCCCACTCTGCCCTTGATGATGGGCAAGTTCCTCCTCATTCCTTCCATGGCTTCCCGCATTAAGACCGAACCCTCTGGCGAGACCACTGCCTTCACTGCCAACGGCGAATTGGTGATGAACTATGGGCGACCTTCTGTTTCATGGACTCTGTGCATTAAAGATTTGGAGGAGTGGACGACCACTCTCGAGGAAGTGATTCCTGAAACGCATTTTGCCCACCAACATTCTTTGCGCATGCTTAAAACAGCATTAACTGCTGCGCATAATTGGCACAAGCGTGAGCATGAAGCAGTGGTCACCGATGCCCCCTCCGAGGAAGATCTCATGACTTATCTCACTTCTTACGCTGCCGCAATGGCTTGGGAAGCAATGGAGGGGCGGAAGTGATTTCTCTTCCTGTTTGCCTCCCGTGGGAAGTGACAGTAGCAAGTAATGGCAATGTAGATACATTGTCTATCCTTGCTCCCACCAGAGAAAAAGCCCGCATCATTGCAGAAGAGCTTTTTCCTAGCAGTCACTACGACATCCAGCTTCAGCCCGACTGGGACGACGCATCATAATCTTCGGCTCCTTCGGGAGCCTTTTTCTTTGCCCATGATCTGTCACCAACAATTGGCTCCGTGGCATAGCACCAATCGTCGTAATCAGGGTCGTTTCTTAGCCATCGTGCCAAACGCTCACGCTCACGTTCTTGTTCAGTCATTGGAAACTGGACAGCTCTGTATTGCGAGTCTAACTGGCTT
>JBBAWA010000132.1:0-3887 GCA_040397425.1 Methylacidiphilales bacterium | reverse complement strand
GGGGGTGGAACGGCGAAGGGTGGAGAGGGGAAATCCGGGAAAAGTACGTGAGCCCTTGGGGGCTGGTTTTTTGCTTAGGCCTCTTCCTTTTTTTAGAGAAGGCTGAGGGTGGCATCGAACGGGCAGAGTGCAAAAGTTTAAAAATCTCGGTTGAGGGAAATGACCGGGCAGAGGCCTCGAAAGTGGCTCTTGCATCTGTAGCCGCAGTGGATCTTTTTGATGAATTGACCTCTTCCCGGTTGCAATCCCCGTTGAAACTTCAGGGTAAATTGGTAGAGGGAACAGGGGGAGTTCGGAGGGATCAGGGTTTGATTGAAGGGGACCCAAAATCGGAGGATTTTGCAGCTGCGTGGGTGGTTGAGGTGCTTGAGGCGCGGATTCGTGGGGTTGCGGTCGGGAAGGACGGGGCGGGGTCGATTCGGTGGGTGGCGGAGGGGTGTGTGGGTCGAGCAACCTTGGAAGACGAGGAGATGTTGGGAAGAGTGGCGGAGCGAGTGAGCGGGGGGGCAGAGGCGGGTTTAAGTCGAATTCAGTCTTGGGGGGAGTCGGGGCGGCTGGCAGAGGATAAGCTCACGCGCATGGTGAGGCGGTTGTTGGCGGCGAGATTATTTACGCGAGCAACCTCGGCTGCGAACCGAGTCAAGTTTCAGGAGTGGGTGGCGGTGGGATGTCCTGGAAAGTTCTGGTCGGACAGCAAGGAGGAGGATGGGGCATGGCGAAGGAGTTTGGCGGAGCCAGATTTGCGAACGGGGGCTATGCCACAATCTCCAGACGAGACACAAAAGCGTCTTCGAAAGTTGGCTCAAGCGGCAGCAAAGTCTGTTGTGCAAGGCGGGACTAAGGCAGAATCTTTGTCGGCGGAGCTGGTTCGCTTGGAAGCGACAGCAGATCCATTCCTGCGGCCCGCAATTTTCCGATATCGGCAAGCGGTGGAGGCGGGTTCGAGTGAGGAGCAGAAGCAGGTGCAAGAAAAGGCCTGGCAAGATGCGGATCAAGCAGTGCAACGTTGGCGAGAGATGCGAAGACGGGCGGATCAGCTTTTGGACTGGTACGAGTTAAACGTGCCTGATGCTCGTTGGGGGCCTGCCCTATTGGATGGGGAGGAGAAAAGAAAGTTGTGAACGCAGAAAAGCACGCAAATAGGTGGGCGACCGACGGGACTCGAACCCGCGACAGCCAGAATCACAATCTGGAGTTCTACCAACTGAACTACGGCCGCCATCGATGAGACACGATAAGGTAACCCTAGATGGAGGCGTAGCCAAGCTCGGCCATAGTCGGGTTTTGGGGGTTACGGGGGCGATGGCGGCGGGAAAAAGTACGGTGGGAAAGATGCTTGAGAGCAAGGGGTGGAAGGTGATTGAAGCGGATGAGATCGTGCATCGTCTCTATGAGAAGGGGGCAGATGGGTACCGAAAACTGGTTGACGCGCTGGGGGAAACGATTCTAGATTCCTCCAAGAACTTGGACCGCGGGTTGTTGGCCGCGACGATGATGCGAGATTCCTCCCTTACCGCCACCGTCAACCACCTGATCCATCCTCTTGTTCGACAAACTTGGAAATCTGAAGTTAGCGAAAGCTTGCGCCTCCAACCCCACCGTTCGGTGGCGGTGATCATCCCCCTCCTTTTGGAAGTTGGGGTGGAGGAGTCCTTCGATGGAAAAGTAGCGATCGGTTGCCGAGAATCGGTTTCCCGGCAACGGTTGGTCGAGCGGGGTCTGACGCCCGAGGCAGCAGACTTTTGGATGGGAAAGCAGTGGGCGATTGAGAAAAAAGCCCAAGCATGCGACCAAGTAATTTGGAATGAAGGGAGTTTGGAGTTGCTACGCGACCAAGTAGATTGCTTGGCCTGACCCGAGGGGGGCAGGTGGGCAGTCGATGGATTAGCGAAGCAGGAAAGCAAAATTATGAACGGTGACGGACAAGATCAGGGAAACCAAGAGTACGGCAGGCAACAGGGCGATTTCGGCCCACGTAACGATTATGGGCCCCGTCGATTTCAGCGTCGGGGAGGTCGGGGAGGGCGTGGGTATGGTGGGGGACGTGGATATGGCAGGGGGGATTATGACAACTATCGCCGGGGGCCAGAGGGGGGAAATCAGGATGGGGCCGGGGATGCGCCGGCGGCGGAAGAGCCACGGCCGACTGGGCCTCTGTTGCGTTTAGACGATTTGCAGAAGATCCCTTTTCAGGAGTTGTTGGATAAGGCAAGCGAAGTAGGGGTGGAAAATCCTGGAGGGATGCTGAAGTACGAGTTGATTTTTGAAATTCTACATCGGCACGCGATGGACAATGGTCGTGTAGCAGGAGAGGGAATTTTGGAAATATTACCCGACCAGTACGGATTCTTGCGTCTGCAGGCAAATAACTATTTGGCGACGCGAGAGGATATTTATGTGAATCCTGCTTTGATCCGTAAGTACGGGCTGCGTCGGGGAGATCGTGTGGGCGGAGAAATTCGTTCTCCCAGACAGAAGGAGCACTACTTTTCGTTAGCCACGGTGGATACGGTGAGCGGGGAAGATGTAAACAAGCGAAAGCCCCCGATTCATTTTGATAATTTAACACCTCTCTTTCCCAATCGGCGACTGATCCTGGAAAGTGAAAAGCTAAAAGACATGGCCATGCGGGCTTTTGATCTGATCAGCCCGATTGGTTTTGGACAGCGGGGTTTGATTGTTGCACCTCCGAGGACAGGAAAGACGGTCTTGATGCAGAAGATTGCCAATGCCATCACAGCCAATAATCCCAAGGCGCATCTGATCGTGCTTTTGATTGATGAGCGGCCTGAGGAGGTGACCGATATGGCAAGATCCGTCCAAGGCGAGGTGATTAGTTCGACCTTTGATGAGCCACCCGATCGACACGTGCACATTGCGGAAATGGTGATTGAGCGGGCAAAGCGATTGGCCGAGCAGGGCACCGATGTGGTGATCCTGTTGGATAGCATCACGCGTTTGGCCCGAGCATATAACACGGTGCAGCCCCATAGCGGAAAGATTCTTTCCGGAGGTGTGGATGCCAATGCGCTGCACAAACCCAAGAGATTTTTCGGTGCCGCCCGAAATTTGGAGGAGCGGGGAAGTCTGACGATTATTGCGACCGCTCTGGTCGATACGGGCAGCAAAATGGATGAGGTGATCTTTGAGGAGTTCAAGGGAACAGGCAATATGGAGATCCACCTGGATCGCGCTTTGGTTGATAAGCGGATTTATCCCGCCATTAACATTCCAAAATCGGGCACACGAAAAGAGGAGCTTCTGTATCATGCGGACGAGATGCCTCGGATTCATATTTTAAGAAGGGCCTTGTCTTCTTTGCCCCCGGTGGAGGCGATGGAGTTGCTCTTGGGCCGACTCAAGAAGACAAAAAACAATGTGGAATTCCTGTTGGCGATGAACCTGAAGGAGTAGGGGCACTCTTTTTATAAAGATGAAAGTTTTGGTGACGGGTGGGGCGGGCTACATCGGCTCGGTTTGCGTCGAGGAGCTGATTGCCGCAGGACACGGGGTTGTGGTTTGGGATAATTTGAGCGAAGGCCATCGCGCGGCCGTTCATCCTCAGGCTCATTTTCTTCAGGGTGATTTGGCCGACAGGGATCTTTTGCATCGAGCCTTGGCTGAGCACAAGCCCGATGCGGTAATTCATTTTGCCGGTAAGGCGCTCGTTCCTGAAAGTATGAAGGATCCCTCGATTTACTATCGGGTGAACGTTTCAGGAGGGGTCAATCTTTTGGATGCGATGGTTGCGACTGGATGTAAAAAAATCATTTTTTCGTCCACTTGCGCGACGTATGGGCTGCCTGAAAAGGTGCCGATGGATGAGCAGACTCCGCAAAAACCGATCAATCCCTATGGGCACTCAAAATTGGTTTTTGAACAGATTT
>JBBAWA010000131.1:0-3889 GCA_040397425.1 Methylacidiphilales bacterium | reverse complement strand
CCACATCCGCACCATACTTCTCCACCAACTCCATCAAGGCCGGAGGTTTCCCTCTAGATTTCGACATCTTCTTGCCATCCACATCCACCACAAATCCATTCGTTAAAACCGCCTTGAAAGGGGCTTTTCCTGTTAACGCAACAGACAGAAGGAGGCTCGACTGAAACCAGCCCCGATGCTGATCGCTCCCTTCCAAATATAAGTCTGCAGGAAAATTCACCCGCCCATCCTTCGCTACGGCAGCCCAGCTCGATCCCGAATCCAACCAAACATCCAAAGTCTCCCTTCCTCTTTTCCAATCCTTTTCTACCCCACAGGTCTTGGCCAAATCCTCGTCCGATCCCCCAAACCAGAACCCCGTCCCCTCTTTTTCTGCCCGATCTGCTACTTTATGAATCACATTCGAATCTAAAACCGAACTTCCATCAGGCTTATAAAAAGCAGGAATGGGCAATCCCCACGATCGTTGCCGAGAAATACACCAGTCGGGTCGCGTCCCCAACGCCCCTCGGATCCTGCTCTCCCCCCAAGCAGGGACCCACTTTACCTGTCCCACTGCCTCCAGTGCTTTGTCCCGTAACTGATCCATCCGGATGAACCATTGGCGTACCGATCGGAACACAATCGGCGTCTTGGAACGAGGACAGTGAGGATAGCTGTGCCGGATCTTTTCCCGAGCCCAGAGTCTCCCTTTCTTTTCCAACAAATCCGCCACCTCGGGATTGGCCGCAAACACATTCTTTCCAACCAACTCCGGCACACCGCACTCTTCGGTCAGTTTTCCCGCCTCGTTCACTGGAGAAAACGGCTCCAATCCGCATTTCCGTCCCAATACATAATCCTCATGACCATGCCCTGGGGCGATATGCACCAATCCCGTTCCCGAATCGGCCGTTACAAACTCAGCACACCGCACCATCCCCTCCTTTTCGACCAAGGGATGACGGTAAATTCTGTTCTCCAAATCCGTTCCTTTGCACTCCTTTAGAATTTTCAACTCCTTCCCCGCCACCTTGCCCACCGCTTCGATTCGACTCTTTGCCAGCCACACCTTTCGCCCATCGCCCGAGTCGGCCAGGACGTAAACCATTCCGGGATGTACCGCCACCGCCAGATTGGCCGGCAACGTCCATGGTGTTGTCGTCCAAACGAGGAGATCTTCATCTTTCGAATCCTTTAGCTCCAACCTCACATAGACCGACTCGTCCTCCCGCTCGGCATACTCCACCTCTGCTTCGGCTAGGGCGGTTCTGCAACCAGTGCTCCAGTGAACGGGTCGCAACCCCTCATAGACCATTCCTTTTTCTACCAGTTGAGCAAGTACCCGTAGTTCTGCGGCCTCGTAGGTGGGACTCATCGTCAGGTAGGGGTGATCCCAATCCCCAAAGACTCCGAGCCTTTGAAACTGCTCCTTTTGCCTTTGGATAAAGTGACGAGCCACCTCCTCACACTTGGTTCGGATGACGGCTGGATCGGCTCCTACCAGCTTCTGTTCGGTCACCACCTTGTGTTCAATCGGAAGACCGTGACAGTCCCATCCCGGTACAAAAGGCGCATAAAAGCCCATCATGGCACGGCTTTTGAGGACAAGATCCTTGAGGACCATATTCAGCGCGTGGCCCACATGCGCGTCCCCGTTGGCAAAGGGTGGCCCATCGTGCAGGTGATAGGCGGGGGCACCTTCTCGGGCCTTTAGAAGGGCTTGGTATGCGTTCTGGCGTGCCCAATCCTCGACAAAGGCAGGTTCCCGCTTGGGGAGATCCGCCCGCATGGGGAAATCGGTCTTCGGCAGAAGAACCGTCGAACTATAATCCATCCAGTAGGTTTAGAAGAAAAAACGAATCATCCAAGCGCCAAGCTGACCACTGCTTTTGGAAAACTAAAGGTCTGTGCCAACATCAGTGGCGTAGGACGGCCTCGATCCGCCCTCTGCGACAGGAACTTTTGTAGAAGCCGCTTCGGCATCAGCAATGGCCTGAAGGGCTGCAGCATTTGCTTCCGTGGCGGCCGTATCAAGTCCTGTCAAAGCGCCTTGAGCAACACCGGCTTCCGTCGAAAGTTGCGATTTAAGATCCGCAGCCAATTGAGCAGCTTTACTCACATCAGCAAGAATATCCTCGGCTAGTTTTTCAGCAGCCGCCTTAGCCGCTGCAGCGACTTCACGAGCTGCTCGCGCTGCAGCTTCCAACTTTGCTTTTGCTAGTGCAGCAGCCTCAGCTAGTGCAGCAGCATCAGCAGCATCAAGAGCGTCTTGTTGAAGCTCCAAAAGCTTTGCGTTAGCGGCGGTTTTTGCGCTCTCAAAACTTGAGCCCATTATGGTTGTTTTAAGGAGGTCAACTGCCTTATACGCATCGTCTTTTGTTTTATACTCCGCAGCAGCAGCGTATTTTTCTCTCTCCTTATTAATATAGATATCCCATTTATCTATGAACTTCCTTAACGCTCCACTGTTCGCATCTAGCTGCGCGTCCGTAAAGATTGCCTTGATTGAACGAGCGCTGGTTGTAGCCACTGTAGTAACATCAATATTTCCGCCAAATGCTGGTTTACTATCCATGTACTGATCTGCCTCATTCCTGATAGTGGGTAGAATAAAAGTTGAAGCTTCGGATTTCGCCAAATTCGCAGCGTTCCCAGTATCAATAGCTTTTTGCTCTGCGAGATCCGCCAAAGCCTTGGCATCCGTCACCGCGGCGACAGCGGCTGCTTGCAAATCCGCTTGTGTTTTGGCTGAGGCAATCTTAGTTGCGAGATTCGCAGCGGCTCTAGCAACCTCGGCTGCCGCAGCCGCTTCTGCAACTTTTTCGGCTTCTGCCGTTTGCAATATGACTAGCTCTCCCGCGACGGTTTCTTGAGCGCCTTTTGTCGAATTAGCAACTCCCGCTGCCTCAGATACCAAGGCAGCGACTACGGAAGTCGCATTTTCAGGAGTCACATTATTAAGCTTCTCTGCTGCCGCTGCGCTGGCGGCAGCTGTCGCATCTTTTCTGGCCTGCCCGCTAGCAAGATCAAGTTGGGCTTTCTCATTATTACTCTTGGCCTGGTCGAGGGCGAGAATCGCATTAGCTAGCTGTTCTCTTAACCGCTGTTTATCGGCTTCCTTCGCAGCCGCCAGTGCATCCTGCAATCTCCGCACCTCATCTGCTGCTGCTTTGAGTTTATCCGCAGCAGCTTGAGCGGCATCTTGTGCAGCTTGAGCAGTTCTTTCCTTATTCTGCTCGGCCTGCAACTGTTGAAATTGTGTGGCAGCCATTCCCTGCCCGACACTTCCACTGCCCGCACCCACCCCACCTGCATTTCCAGCAGCCGTATCTACTGAAGGGGCGTCTGCTGCTCCCTGAGAAGAGGCGGTAGTAATCGCCGAGATCGACTTCGAATCCAATCCTGGTGTCGCAGCAATTACTGCTGCTGCGACCTTAGCCGCCGCCTCTGGTGCCGCTTTCGAAACCGCTTGGGCAATGGCAATCGCTGCTTCAGGAGCTTTTGCCGCCACTGCACCCGCAATCTGCTCTGCCGCTGCAGGAGCTGCTTTGGTTGCGATCGCCGCAACCTCTGCCGCAGCCGTTGGTATCGCAGCCGCAATACTTGCCGCCACATTCGCCACCATGGCACTGACAGTCGATTCAACAGCTTTTCCCGCCGCCGTAACGGCAGGCGAATTGGCAGGGGCTGCCACAGGAGTAGCACCCGGAGCCGCCTGTTGTCCCGCCGCAATGGATACCATCTTCCCCGAGGAGTCTCGGCTTCCCACGGAACCCCGTGTAACGGTTGTCATCATTTTCCCGCCCATAAAACTCACGGTATAGACCGTTCCCTGTGCCACCGACTCACCTTCCGTCGTCTTCACCCGCACATCCGTCTTCTCCTTGTTCCAAGGAGCAATGTTCAT
>JBBAWA010000130.1:0-3955 GCA_040397425.1 Methylacidiphilales bacterium | reverse complement strand
CCATAAATAAACTCGTCTAACATTAAATCTCCAACAACAAGCACACGAACACGCCGAAAACGGGTAAGGGCGGATCTCAACTTTGCAGGGGAGACGTGAACCTCAGGCATCTTTAGACAATGCCTAAATCTTCACCAAATCGCAACGCACACTTCTTTTACACTAACCCTCTCTGGTCCACTCATAGCCCGCTAAAACATTATGATCCAAAAAGTTACATCGCATGAAGCTGATTTAAGTAATTGCATATTAACTATTTGCATGAGTAAGATCTGTGGATCTCCGGTGTTGAGGAAGAGGGCTGTAAAATCCCGCTTTGGGGTTCTTCGTGAAGGAGATAGTAATACGGAATGCTTTTTGACTACCACATGCACACTCCGCTGTGTGGTCATGCGACGGGTCACCCCCGAGAATATGCAGCGGAAGCCGTGCGTAAGGGGCTTGGGGAGATTGGCTTTTCTGAACATAACCCCATGCCCTCTAAATTCGATGACTGGCGAATGGATCTGATTGATTTTCCTGAATACATTCGGATCGTGGAAGAAGCGCGGGCAGAGTTTCCTCAACTACCCATACGCCTCGGACTCGAGTGTGATTTTATTCCAGGTAAAGAGGAGTGGATTCGGGAGTTGGCTAAAAAGGCGGATTTCGACTACTTCATTGGATCGGTCCACTACATCACTCCCGATTGGGATGTGGACAACCCATTAAAACTGGCCCGTTGGAAGGATCAACCTGTGGAAGAAGTCTGGGCAAAATACTTCAAGGCTATGGCCCAAGCGGCGGGAAGCGGTCTGTTTGATTTCATGGCTCACCCCGATTTAGTGAAAAAATTCGGGCATCACCCCAAAGGAGACCTTCGACCTTACTACAAAGAGACTCTCGACGCGATTGAGGCGGCGGGAATCGCCATGGAGGTGAGCACAGCTGGATTGCGTAAAGAGGTGATGGAAATCTATCCCTCAAAGGTTTTTCTCGAGGAGGCCTTTCGGAGAAACATCCCCATTCTTATATCTTCAGACGCTCATGCTCCTCTGGAGGTTGGTTATGAATTTGATCGTGCTCTTAAGTTTGTAAAAGAAGTTGGGTATCGCAAAATACATAAGTTCCATTTGCGAAAACGGATTCCTATTCCCTTGGGCTGATTTATGATTTCGAGAGTTCGTCTCCTGACTCTTTGTATCGGATTATCCCTTTTCAAAGTAGAAGCATCCTCGTGGTGGCAGGAGCACCCAGATCCAGCGACCTGGATGACCGAACGGGAGAACCTAAAATCTTTTCTCAAAGAATATCTGTCAAAGAAAAGCCGAGCGACATAAAACCTGACTCGATCGATGCGGACAATTTTCGGATATGGCAATGGCTGGGATATGTACGACCCGACTTTTCGCAAGATGAGTTTACTGCCTTTCGATCCCTCGGGGAACAATCCCAACTTCGGCGCGCATTTCTTGAGAACGTTCGACCTGAAGATGACGGAACTGAGGCGATGCGAATTCTGCTTCAGATTCAGATGGCTCATCCCGAGTGTATCCAGCAGCTACCTTGTCTGGCAGTGGCTATTGCTCTCGTTTTTGATCAACCTTTTCCCAAAAAATGGCCCCATCATCAAGTGCCTCACAAATTGGTTCCGACCGAAACAGTAGATCCGGTGCGGCGAATGCACCAAATGACCGAACTTCAGGTGGCTCGCAGGTATCTGACCGACCTCAGGGATTTTACCGTTAGCGAGATAAAGTTTATCGTGGATCATCCCTTGATAGATTCGGAAGTGGAGTGGGCACGAAAGAATGTCACAGCGAGTCGGAGTGGCTTCTCGAAAGTCTTCAGTTCAATTCGCTATGACATTCCCCGATATGAGTCGAATCAACTAACATGGCCCTACGGCCCGTATCTTTTTTCTGAAATTAAATCCAGAGGTGGAATCTGCGTAGATCAGGCTTATTTTGCTGCAATGACTGGCAAGGCAAAGGGGTTGCCTACACTCTACTTCTCAGGGCAAGGAGAGGATGGAGGTCATGCATGGTTTGGTTTTATGGATTCTCCGGGGCACTGGGAGACAGACTGCGGTAGATATGAGTCGCAAAACTATCCCGTTGGAAATGCCGTGGATCCTCAAATATGGAAACCGATTTCGGACACTGAGTTAACTTTTCTTGCTAAAAGTCGGGAGAGATCCGCAGGCTTTCAGCAGGCAGAGCTTTTCACTGACTTGGGTCGAACCATCGTTCGTGAAGACGCGAGTCGTTGGCTGGAAGCTGCTTTGGCAGTTCAACCTGAGTTTCTTCCCGCTTGGTACCTACAGGGGGAGCTATTGGAGGAGAGGAAAGCCTCTCCAGAAGTGATGATGGACTTTTGGACACGCTTCACAAAGAGGTTTGCCACATTTGCGGATCTTCGTGTTGTAGGTCAGGAAAAGCTTTTGGAGTTAGCCAAGGCAAGAGGGGATGACTCGGAAGTAAAAAGCCTATCGCGGCAGATCCTGGTTCAGAATCGAACTCGTAGATTCGATCTGGGCGTAGGGGCTGTAGCTGCCGACGTTAGTGAAAAGATTGAGGCAGGGAAGTGGGGCGAGGCAGAAACTGCTTTTCGCAAAGCCCTGCGTGAATTTAAAGGGCAGGCAGGTGGGAATTTGTACTACGGCCTGGTTGTGCCATTTGTTGAGTCAGCACTCGCCGAAGGGCAAGTCTCGGTAGCAAAAAACTCACTTGCAGAGGCTAAACGTATTCTGCGACCCACGAAAGATAGTTTGGTCGGAAGATCTTTTATGGAGCTAGAGCAAAAAGTTTTCTCCGAACTGAAAAATGGAAAATAGCAGGCTTAGAGTCTCTGAATCTTTGCACCGAGAGGCTGAAGTCGCTCTTCGATTCGGCTGAGTGTAAAGAAAGCCCCCCCAAAGTTATTTACCCGATTCACCAAGCGTCTTGAGTTGACGGTCCGTCACGAGCCAAACGAGGCCGTTCTCCTTCGCCAATTTCTCAGACAGTGCCTGGCGCTCTGGCGTCTTTGGATACTCGATGAGCAGTACGGGCTTCTTTGCCGAAGCCAATGTTTTTAGATGGCCGAGAATTTCATCCGTGTGCGAGGTGGGTTGGAGTTTGTTTCCGTTGGTGAAAAGATCCTCGATGCCTTGGGCGCTGATGACCTCGACGAAGTCTTTGTTGTCGACCAGTTGGGAGCCGTTTTGCGGAATGACGAGTGCCGCGGGATTTTTTGCGCGTGCGCGAGCAGCGATCGCTTTCACCCAGTCCACCATGTCACGGCGATAGGTCTGTTTGGTCTCCGGGTTCATGCGGTCGTCCAGGTAACCATCGGCTCCCTGCTCATACGTCTGAAAGCCATCTACAATGTCCAGATACACGCCGTCGAAACCTCGTGCCATTGCATCGTCGATCGCGGGTAGCATCAACTTTTGCCATTCGGCGTTCCAATATTTGACCTGATAATTTCCTTTCCAATTCGGATTTTCAATCCCGAGCCATGCCGGCTCGGAAGCGGTTCGCTTGCCATTGCTGATCCAATCGGGCTGCCAGTAGGACCGGTAATCCTCAGCCTCGCCGATCGAAAGGTAAGCGACCACTTTTCGCCCCGCTTTACCACTGCGGATTGTGTCGAGGTCCGTCTGCTCCCACGGCGTGTCGCCAGCGAAGGTCGCGTCGAGCACGATCCAATCGCGTCCGCTCTCCTTAAGTTTTGCAATCACCGCAGGTTTTGTTTTAGCGAAAGAATCGGCCTGCAGGATGTAGGCAAACGAGACCGGGTTTGATTCCGCGCATGCAAAGTGTGTCAGCATGAAAGTCAGAACGCCGGCACGGAAGGGGAGAACTTTCATGGGAGGTCTTTAACGTACGGCCGTCCCAGCACAGCAAGGAGCATGTGCAATGCGGATCATTCCCCGGCGGAATCGCTTACGCTGAATTGGTAGATCGTCCGGGTCTGGTAGGTTTCACCGGGC
>JBBAWA010000129.1:0-3955 GCA_040397425.1 Methylacidiphilales bacterium | reverse complement strand
CCGAGTGCATTACTTTGGAGGCTGCGATGGCAAAACTTGTCACGCATGTGTATTTACTGCCGACGAAAGAGGATCTGGCAGGGGAAAAGATGGCAAAGGTGAAGGAGATTGTGGAGGCGCATTCGGGAGAAGTGCCTGTGAGACTCGAGTTGGAGGTTGAGGGGAAGAAAGTTTTGATGGAGGCAGGGGTGCAGATGCGGATTCGGCCGAGTTTTGTGGCGATCGGGAAACTTCGGGAGGTATTGGGACCCGACCGAGTGAAGTTAGCGGTGCAGGCGATCGAGGTTCAGAAGCCGAAGTGGCAAATGCGACGAGCCCAAGCGGCAGGTGTTTAAAACTGATTGAGGCGATCGAGAAGGGCGCGCAACCTGCCAAGATTACGGCGGTTAAACGGAACGCAAAGTCGAGCTAAAGAGGCGAGAGCAGGCTCGTTCACTTCCTCTGGATAGGGTGGGCAAGTGGTAATGAGAGTTTCGGAGCGAAGAATGTCCTGAAAGTCCTCATTGAGGCGGATCAGAGCCCCAGCAGGGATCTGGCGCTGGAGACGGATGACCATCACATCCCCGATGTAGCGGTAGGAGTGAAAGTTGTAGTAAAAGTTCACCACCTCGCGACGTGCAAATTCCAAATCATCCGTGACTTTAAATAGAGTAAAGTCCTCGTCCGAGATCAGCTTATCTCCCAGCAAGTGTTCGCGGAGATATTTTTCAAAGGTCTTCCAGAAGTTGCCGCGGGGCGCATCCACCATGATCAAGGGAATGATGTTTGTTTTTCCTGTTTGCATCAGGGTGAATGATTCGAAGGCTTCATCCATTGTACCGAAACCTCCGGGGAAGAGGGCGATAGCGTCCGAGTGTTTTACGAAGTTCAGTTTTCGGGTGAAGAAGTATTTAAACGTGAAAAGCTTGCTGTCTCCGCGAATGGTTTCGTTGGGTTCCTGTTCAAAAGGAAGTTCGATGTTGAGGGCAAAGCCGTGTTGGCGACCTGCCCCTGCTTGAGCGGCGCCCATGATGCCTTCGCCCCCGCCTGTGATGACCATGTAACCCGCTTCCTGCATCAACTGGCCGAATTTGTGGGCAGCTTTATAGGTTGGAGCGGAGGGGTGGGTACGAGCCGACCCGAAAACTGATATTTTTTTTGTGCCGTGGTATGGCGCGAAGACCTTGTTCGCATCCCGAATTTCGCGCATGACTCGCTTAAACTGCTTCAGGTCGCCCAAACCCGTAGGAGTGGGGTCGAGACCTAGAACAATGGAAATCATCTCCTTAAACTGTTGCCGTTGCTCCTTAATCCCAGCGGCATCGATTAGTTGATCAATGTTGCTGTCCAACGGGTTAGGCACATTTTCCCGTTTCTTAATGACAGCCTTGGATTTCACATTAGAAATGCTGACTGGGAGGATAGGCTATGGCAAATCTTTTAGAGGCAGTTGGCGCGCGGGTAGTCGTAGGAGACGGTGCCGTTGCCGCGTATCTTTATGCCGAAGGGGTGCCTCTGGGTAGAAGTTTTGAGGGATTGAACCTAACGGATCCAGATCGCGTGAGTGCAGCGCATCGGTCCTATTTAGAGGCGGGGTCGGAGGTGATTGCCACGAACAGCTTTGCGGCGAATCGATCGGCTTTGCGACGTCACGGGTTGGAGGACAAGGTAAACGAGATTAACTGGAAAGCTGCCAAGTTGGCGTTGGGGGAGATGGGAAAAAGTGGAGCGTGGGTGCTCGGTTGTATTGGTCCGAGTGGAATTCCCGAAGCGGAGTGGGGGGATGCGAAAGAGTTAGAGACTCTTTTTCGGCAACAGGCCGGTGCGTTGTTGGATGGAGGAGTGCACGCAATCCTTTTCCAATCATTTTCTGATTCCCGAGAGTTGATCTTTGCAATGGAGGCGGTCCGAGAACTTCACCATCTTCCGATCTTTGCCCTCTTGGCGGCAGGAAGAGAGGGAACTTTGCCTGGCGGAAAAAGCTGGGAGGAGACAACGGAGAAACTACGCCAAGCAGGTGCTGAGGGGATCGGGGTAGCGCCCGCGTTTGGACCGAGTGCGTGTGCAGGGGTGCTGAAACGAATCTCGTCAGGTCCTGGCAAACTTTTGGCGGCGTATCCAGATGCGGGTCAGCCAGAATTTTCTGAAGGGCGCTACCTTTACGCCAATCATCCGCAATATTTTGCCGAACGGATGGCAGAGCTACCCGCGCTAGGAGTCAGCTTGTTGGGGGGAGGATCGGGTGTGAGCCCCTCCCACATTCGCGCACTGAAGGCTAAGGTGGGAGGACTCAAGCCAGCGACACAAGTCCGAGTCGCTGTGGAGCCGAAAAGGGAGGCGATTCATATCTCCACTGGGGCTGGGGAGAGAAAAAAAGAGGAGTCGATTCTCGATCGATTGAAGAAGGAGAGAATCGCGGTGGTGGAGTTGGATAGTCCGCGCGGTTTGGATATGGGGCCTTTTCTCAAAGCGGCAGAGGAGCTCGTGAAGGCGGGGGCAACAGCACTCACGTTGGCTGATAACTCCCTGGCTATTTTGCGTGTGGCCAACACGGCAGCGGCAACCTTGCTTCGGGAAAAATTTGGAACGACCAGCCTGATCCACTTGGCTTGTCGCGATAAAAATCTGATTGGGTTGCAAAGTGAGCTGATGGGGTTGGCGGCCTTAGGTCATCGACATGTGCTCGCACTCACGGGTGATCCGTCAAAATTCGGGGATCATCCGGGGGCGACTTCGGTGTACGACGTAAACAGTCTGGGATTGATCGATCTGATCCGTCAGTTGAACGAGGGAAGAAATTCGGCAGGTCGGGATGTGGGGAAAGGGGCTGAGTTTGTGATTGGGGTTGCCTTCAACCCAAATTCGAAAAACTTTGATGCTCAGGTCAAAAAGCTGGAAAGGAAGATGGAGAAGGGTGCGCACTTTGTGATGACCCAGCCTGTGTATGAAAAGTCCATGGTTCGGAAGATGAAGGAGGCATTAGGGCCTTTGGGGATTCCTGTGCTTGTCGGGGTGATGCCCGTGGTGAGCTCACGGAACGCCGAGTTTTTGCACCATGAGGTGCCCGGAATTTCGATTCCCGATGCTGTGCGGGAAAAGATTCGGTCGTTGCCTGAGGGGCCGGCCCAGGCGGAGTATGGTCGTGAGGTGGCGGCAGAGTTGGCCAGGGAGGTGGCGGAACACTTTCGCGGAATTTATCTGATCACACCCATGGTGCGTTCGGGGATGACCGCACCGATTGTGAAGGAGTTTCTGAAAACAAAATGAGCGAAATGGTCATCAGCGGGACGCGCCCACGCAATGTGGGTTGGCTGAGGGCGGCGGCGCTTCTTTACGGGGATTGGGGGACGAGCAAGGCGTATGTGATCGGATTGGCCGTGCTGTTGGCGGGATATGCAGCGCCTTACTATCTAGCTGGAATTATTGGACTAACTCTTCTCGTCGGATGTAACTACGTTTGGGTTTGTAAATTCTTTCCTGAAGGGGGCGGGGTTTATCATGCGGCTCGGCGGCATAGTCCGCGGTTAGGGGTTGTGGGAGCTTTGCTTTTGTTTGCGGGCTATGTGGTGACCGCCGCAATCAGCGCATATGAAGCGTACAACTATTTTGGATTGCACGACGAAGCGACTCGCTGGGCAACATTAACCATTTTTGGTTTAGGAGTGATGAATGCGTTCGGACCCCGGTTGGCGGGCAGTGTGGCGGTGTACTTGGCGTTGCCTGCAGTTTTAGTGCTGTTGGGTTTATCAGGGGCAGGGTTGTTCTCGGGCGAGGAGAGAATTGTGCAGGCCCCTATGCAGAGGGCTTGGGAAGGATGGACAATTTTTACGGGCATGGTGCTGGCTTTGTCGGGAGTTGAAGCCGTGGCGAACATGACAGGGGTGATGAAGGCAGATCCAGATAGTTCGCCCGATAAACCTTCGGTACATCACCAAGCGAGAAAAGCGATTGGATTGGTGATGATCGAGGTGTGTCT
>JBBAWA010000128.1:0-4214 GCA_040397425.1 Methylacidiphilales bacterium | reverse complement strand
AACTCCCCCTGCCCCCCTCTCCCTCATGACTCCATAGATCGATGCCCAACGACTGGGCCATCACCGCCCCCTTGCAGATATTTTTCAGGTTAAAGCAGCTGTACGACCAACTCTTTGTCCGTGCCAGCTCCCGGGGCTGTTTGCCATCCGGATTGATATGAGCGTCCAACCGGGCAGGCAGTGACTCTCCCAAGACTTTCTTCGCGGCCTCCTCTTTCTCGGCCATCACTAGGGCTGCACTCAGTTGCACGTCGTAGGCTGCGCCGTGATTGTTGGGTGCCTTTTTTTCCTGTAGCCCGATCTTACTCGTCTGCATCCAATCCCCATAAGCCATCCACCACGCCTTCATTCGCTCCCGATCTTTCAACGTCCACGCGGGACAATTTTCCAGCAACTTCAGCACATCGGGCAGAACCATAAACCCCCTCGTATCGATTAGTCCCCATCCCCGTCCTGTTGCCTTCCCAGGAACACTCTGCCCGTAATCCAGATGAGGATTCATCTTAGTTTCCGCATCCAGAAAGAATCCCCGCAGAAACCGAGCCGCCTCGGCACCATACTTCTCCTGCCCCGTCAGGTGATACGCCAATGCGAGATACTCCACTGCATGGATCATCTCCCCCAACTTCTTCTCATCTGATGCCTTCACCGCATCCGGATTGGTCTCCCCGTCCCGATTGATCCAGGGCAACCCGTCTAACTTGCTTGGATCTGGCCAGAAATACCGTCCAATGCTGAAATAGTCGTGCGGATCCTTGCTCGCCTGGAGGTTTTCGTTTTCCGTGATCGTGATTACAGGCTTACCCACCCTCTTGTCCGCTTCCTTGACGATCTTCGTCGCTATTGCCTTCGCTTCGGGCGGAAGATTGGGATCCTCCTTCCCCTCATAAGCCGATTTTAACTGCTCCAACCGAGCTTCCTGCATCAGAAGAAGTTTTTCTGCCGCCTGAAGATTAAGACAGAGCCCCCACAAACCGATAAGGCATGCGAATCTGAACAAAAACTACTCCCCGTCTTCCTTGCCCGTCGCCTTCGCACCTGCCGATGCTTGCTCTGGACTTACCAAGCCCAGCTTTTCCAGAAACTTCAGGCTCTCCTCCTCGATCTTGGTTTTTACGATCTTCCCCTTCTCCCCCTCCTTGATCGAATTGGGCGAGTGCGGGGCGTCTGCAAACTCAATCAACTCACACAGATTCCCATTGGCTTTCATTTTATCTGTAAAAGCCTGCGAGTTTTCGAACTTCACCGTCTTGTCCGCCGTTCCATGAAACACCAGGGTGGGCGGCATCTTGGCAGGCATCCGACCTGTCACCGAAAGGTTGTTTGCCCGGGCTTCATCATTACCAAAACGTTTTGGCCCCCCATACCCGTTCGTTCCGGTATCAGTCACCGGCCAGAGAAGAATAAGCCCCATCGGAGCCGGGTTCGGCACAGGATCGGAAGCAGTCTCAGGCGTCACGGGATCAGGAATCGCTGTCCAAGCCGCCACATGCCCTCCAGCCGAAGAGCCTTGCACCACAATCTTCGCATGATCCACGCCCAACTCTGCCGCATGATCCTGAACCCAACGCACTGCCGCGCGCCCATCAGCCACACAATCCTCAGGTTGGGTATTAAACCTATTGCGGGTCCTGTAGTCGGGAGCCACTCCCACCAGACCGTTTTTAGCCGCCCACTTCGCATAGGTGATACTCCTGGCTGGTGTTCCACTGGTCCATCCTCCTCCGAAAAAGGTGACCAGACAGGCTCTCTTGTCGCTGGGTTTCCAATCCTTCGGTTTTGCTACATGAAGGCGCAACTCCACGTCACCCACCTTTTTAAAAACAGACGATTCTGCACCAGGCAAGGTCAATGGGGTGACCTCATTCGTATCTTGAGAGAGAACAGGGTTAGGAGGATTTGTCTCTGCCCAACCGAAACCTGTCAGAAGAAAAGAGAGCAGAAGATTTAGGGAGAAAATTCGGATCACAAAATGAATATTAACAATTGTGGGCTAACCCACAAACTCGAACCCCGTCGCCTTGGCGAAAGTTAACCGATCTTGCGGCGTAAAAGACGGGTGACAACGAGCCCAGCTAATCCCAAGCCCAGCATAGAACCCGTGGAAGGCTCAGGAACAGCCATTAAGCTGAGGGTAGTAAGACTTCCTGAAGTCCCTACCTCAACTCTCCATTCGGTAACGAGGGAAGGTGTTCCAGCATTGAATGCTGTTGCATTAATATTGAAGTAATCTGATACATTCGCGCCAGCGGTCAAAACAGTACCACCAGTCCCCAAAAGTGAACCCGCCTGGGCAATAACCCATTCGCGATTTGTTGAGCTGTTCAAATCGAAGCCTGAAAGACTATTCAAAACCAAGTTCATTTTAGAATTCAAAGAAAGAGCACTCATATCAATCGCCCCAGTTACTGAGAACAAATCCCAGTTGGTACCTGCTACAGCTGAAGAGGCGTTACTATCGATCTCCCAATTATAGGTGGAGCCTGCTGCCCAACTTGAGGAGGCAGCCGTCAACGTTCCTGGACTATTACCAGGATTCAGAAATGAACCACTATTGAGAGTAACTGCACCGCTGAAAGTTCCAGATCCACCTACCAATCCATTGGTTTCCAGAACAACAGAGCCAGCCGTTCCATTCATAATCAAGTTACCACCCGAATAAACCGTAGTGGTGCTCCCACTGAGAAGAGAAGAACCGGATGCCACGTTCAAAGTCGCAGCTACCGTTCGTGTTGTGGAGAAGGCACTGGCTGCACCGGCTGATGGAGCTGTCGATACCGTCAGGGCCGTCGACCCAGTCAACGTAGCACTATTAGTCAAAAGAAGAGTTCCTGCTTTCACCGAAGTTGAGCCGTTGTAATTATTCCCACTACCCGCGAGCGTCAGAGTTCCATCACCCGTTTTTTCCAAACCGCGGACTCCAGCTCCACTGTTTTTGATCGACCCATCGACGCGGAAATTGCCAGCCCCTCCAAAAGTAACCGCTTCGTTCGAGCTCGATCCAATTTCAATGTTTCCGTCAAACTTCACATCCAAGTTCGAACTTTGGTTGAGCAAGGTTCGGCCACCGCTGTTATTGGCGGCAACGGTCACGTAGTTTTCGGCGTTGGTGAATCTGAGTGTCGCCACACTTCCGCTACTATTTTTGAAGTTCATGTTGAAACCTCCTGTCGCAGAGGTTCCAAATGAATTTGCAACGTAATCTCCTCCCGCCGTCAAATCCAACGTCCCAACGGTAGAACCGCTGCTCGAGCCCAACAACGAACTCTTTTGTGAAAGAGCGCCCACCGAAGTAACTTTTAGAGCTCCGGTATCTCTGATTGTGGTGCTTCCGCTGTAGCTGTTATTGCCCGAAAGTGTCCAATCCCCGCTACCGTATTTGTTCAGGGATATCACATTCCCACCGAGGTCAGAAATGGCTCCAACCAACTCTCCTGTTCCAGCTGTGGATCCCTGCAGGGTGATTGCCTTGGCGCCCACCCCAGTCGCCGTCATCGCACTGGTGAATTTCAAATTCCCTGTGCCTGCCTGCTCCAAAATCGCCCCGCCTGTAGTGCCGGACAAATTAATCACCTTGTCCGACGTTTCACCCGCGCCCACATATCGTAACGCGGTCAGACGGTCTTTATCAGAGCTTCCTATGTTAATCGTCCCGTTCTTGCCCAGAGTGCTGTTTACACCGTTACTGCCGATCTGTGCCGTTTGGAGCACCGTTGACTGGAAAGCGGTAGTTTGCACAATCGATACCGCCCCAGAAAAACTGTTATTCGTGTTTCCTAGGACTACAGTTCCAGAACTGGAAGCACCAATGCCAACGCTGTTTACACCGCCGTTTTCATTGATTACACCATTAAGGGTCAGTGTGTTGTTGCTGTACCCCGCAAAATTAAGCGTTTTAGCCCCAACTCCCGTGCTGTTGATATTGCCGTTAATCGTCAAACTGCTGCCCGTAGCTCCCTCGGCGAGGAGGCTCAAGCCTCCTGTTGTGCCAGACAAAACAATGGTCTTATCCGATGTTTCATCTGTTTTAACTCCCGTCGTTCCCTTCCAGCGCAGTCCCCCAGCCGTGGTCCCCCCGCCAATAGTGATCGTTCCACTGGTTCCCAGCGAGCTGTTCACGCCATTTGAACCAAGCTTATTAAAATAAAGCGTCCCGTTGCCCACCTTGACTCCACCGCCAAAGGAGTTGTTTGTTCCCGTCAGAAAGTAATTCA
>JBBAWA010000127.1:0-4317 GCA_040397425.1 Methylacidiphilales bacterium | reverse complement strand
GAGGCCGTGTTTGCCCTCGCGGGCGGCCCGTCGTTCCAACTCGTGATCGACCTGATGTCCGATTCGGCGGGCTTCTTCAATCGCCTCTTTCATTGAAAAAATAAAGCAGGGGATGGGTTGATCGGGCAAGTGATCGAGCCGGACTTTTTCCAAAGGAACGGGGCGGACCCCATAACGTCCTCCAGGTTTACCCAGATCAGGATGGCCTTCGCCTGCGTGAATGAGGACCACGGCAACTTTTGGGGTGTGGCCATATCCCTGCCGGATCATCTCTGCGGCGGAGCGGAGTTGTTTCGCGGCGCGGGAGACCGCCGATGCGGAACCTAAGCCGCTGAGCTTGAACTCAAATACTGCGGTGGCTTTATCTCCCGTAAAGGCAACGGCATCCAGTTCGCGGAATCGGTGACGTCCCCGATGGTGGTCGTCGTGTTCGGGGTCTTGGTATCGCAGGATGCGACGATCACCGAGGTGAAAGTGGCGGGATAGAATGGAGCGAACACCGAACTCTGCCGCAAAGCTGATGATCGAAAGCGCAGCTGGTTCAATTCGAACTTTGCCTTCCCGTTGGCGTTCCCGACGACGCCGAAAAGCAAAGCCTTCGGACCAACGAAGATATTCGGCATCGTTGAATGGAACGAGGTCGACTTTTCCGTAGTTAGGCAAGGAGGGCGGGGAGGAGTGAGAGTGGGGATGCACGTTCAGAGATTTGTTTTTTCAGGCTTTTTTGCGCCTACGACGCAACAGATTCCTGCATTGCAGAGGGCGAGAGCCAATGCGCCAGACCAAAACCACTCCCCGCCCGTGACGAATTTCTGATAGGCGGCCCAGCAGAGGAGGGAGAGACCGCTTCCATTGAGGAGAAGACCAAGAATGACCAAAGAGAGCCAACGAATCATGAGATTTCAAGGTAACCAGTTCCAGAAGAGGGGCAAGAGAGGACAGAGGTGGAGGATTGACCCGAGGAATGAAAAAAGGGATTGTAGATGGCTATGAAGTTCTCGGAAATTGAGAAACAGTTAGGGGGAGAGGCTAAGAGCCTGCTTGGGCACAGTTGTAAGACGGTATCCAAGGCGCGGTTGCATTTACCTGGTCCTGATTTTGTAAGTCGGGTTTGGCGGGATAGCGACCGATCGATCGCGGTTTTACGAAACCTGCAGACGACTTTCAGCCACGGACGATTGGGGGGGACGGGCTATTTGTCGATCCTGCCTGTGGATCAGGGGATTGAGCATTCGGCTGGGGCATCCTTTGCGCCGAATCCCGACTATTTTGATCCAGAAAATATCGTTAAGTTGGCGATTGAGGGTGGTTGCAATGCTGTGACGTCGACGTTGGGGGTATTGGGAGCGGTAGCTCGAAAATATGCCCACCAGATTCCTTTTGTTTTAAAAATCAACCATAACGAGTTGCTGACGTATCCGAATGTGGCAGACCAGAAGCTGTTTGCCGGAGTGAAGCAGGCATTTGATATGGGGGCGGTGGGGGTAGGGGCGACCATTTACTTTGGATCTCCCGAATCGGGGCGGCAGATCGAAGAGATTTCTCGTTCGTTCGCGATTGCTCATGAGCTCGGCATGTACACGATCCTTTGGTGTTATATTCGGAATCCCGCGTTTAAGACGAAGGAGAAGGATTATCATCTGTCGGCCGATTTGACCTCGCAGGCCAACCACATCGGATCGACCATCCAGGCTGACATCATCAAACAGAAGCTTCCCGAAAACAACGGGGGCTACAATGCGTTGAAGTTGGCGGGAAGTGATTACGGGAAGACCGATCCCCGAATCTATTCCGAGCTGACTTCGGATCATCCAATCGATCTTTGCCGATACCAGGTGTTGAACTGCTTTGCGGGTCGGGCGGGTTTGATCAATTCCGGTGGCGCCTCCGGCAAGAATGACATTGCCGAAGCGGTGAAGACGGCCGTCATCAACAAGCGCGCGGGTGGTATGGGACTGATTTCTGGCCGCAAAGCATTTCAAAAGCCGCTGAAGGATGGGGTTGAGATTTTAAACGCGATTCAGGACGTTTATCTCGCCAAGGAGATCGACATCGCTTGATGTCCATTCGCGGGGACCGTGTCCGCGCTCGGGTCTGGTGCTTTACGCCCAATCCCGTTTTCGAAACCAAGATCGAATCTCGTAGTAGGCGAGTCGTTTCATCCGCAGGAGGAAAAGCCCACAACGTTGCCCGGCAACTGTACCGGTGGGGAGTGCCGACAATCTCTGTAGTATGTAACGTTGGAGCGGAGGGAAAGGAATGGATGGGTCATGCCAGAAAAGAGGGGGTGAAAACTTTACAGATTCCGGTTCGGGCTGGAATGAGGCAGGGATGGGCTTGGTTGAAGGAAGGTGTAGAGCGGATTGACTTTTTTACTGAAGATCTAAAAATCGGGCGAAGGGAGTGGGAAAAGATCCGTGAATATTGGATACGAAATCTAAAGTCTGGCGACTGGTGGGTGGTGGCGGGAAGTTCGGCGACAGGCTGGCCGAAGGGTTGGTGGAAAAAATTGATCGGGGATCTGCAAAAAAGGGGAGTTACTGTTTTGGTGGATAGTCGGGGAACACTTTTACTGGAGGCGGTGGAGGCGGGGGCGGACTGGATCAAATGTAATCTCGAAGAGGCGGAGGCAACGACGGGGTTGAAAGGGGTCGAACGATGCGTCCAAATTCTCAAGGGAGATGGAACAACGGGTGTGGTGGTGACTTTGGGAAAAGACGGACTACTGGCCGAAGTGAATGGATCCAAGTTTTCGATTCCAGCTCCTAAGGTTAAAGTGAAGGATCCGACCGGGGCGGGGGATGTGGTAACGGCAGCCCTTGTTTATTGTGAGACCCGCAGGTGGACGATAGAGAAGACCTTGCAAATTGCGGCAGGAGTCGGCGCGGCGAAGGCTAGCCGCAAGGGTTATGTAGCCAAAGGTTGTCTGTGGGATTGAGTCGGGCGGGGGAAATCGCGTAGTATATTTTTATGGGAAGACAGTGGTTACATGCAAAGAGGGAGGTTGCCTCCCTAAAAAAATCGAAGACAACGAGCAAGTTTGTTCGGGAGATCAGCCTTGCCGCTAGGCAAGGTGCGGATCCTGCCCTGAATGCCCGATTGGCAGCCGCATTAGAGCGAGCCCGCAAGGAAAGTGTGTCCCGGGACATCATAGAGCGTGCGATTCAGAAGGGATCGGGAACGGGGGAAGGCAAAGATTCGTTAGAACACATGGTGTTTGAGGGATACGCCCCACACAAAGTTCCTCTGATCGTGGAAGCGTATACGGATAATCACAACCGTACGGCCCCTGAGATTCGGGTTCTTTTTAAGGCAGGGTCGCTTGGTTCTTCCGGAAGCAACCGTTTCCTTTTTGATCAGGTAGGAATTGTGGAGGCACATCACCCCAAAGCGGATACAGATCGGGAAACGGCGGCCATTGAGGCAGGGGCGAACGAAGTAGAGGCCTTATCCCATCAGCAAAATGACGATATTCCTGATGAGACCTGTGGGGCTCGATTTCTGACCGAACGTACGGCGATGCACGGGGTAACGGATTGGCTCAAAAAGAATGGGTGGACAGTAGTGACGAGCGAATTGGGTTTTGTTCCGAAGAACTATCCTGAACTGAGTGATGAGGCTCGTGGGGAAGTAGGGGCGTTTTTGCAATCGCTGGAAGATCACGATGATGTACATCGGATCTGGGCAGCTGTTCGTTAGTTGTGCGACGAGGCGGGAAGAGCGTCGCGAAAGAAAATCTTCCGGAAAAGATCTGTCTGAGGTGTGGTCGGGCTTTCGCTTGGCGAAAAAAATGGGAAAGAGACTGGGATCGGGTGAAATTCTGCAGCGATCGTTGCCGAGGCGGCCTGTCCGGAAAACCTGCTTAGTCTTTGAAAATCAGATCTTTCTCCTGCTCGTTTACCTTGCGCCATTTTCCTAGGTCGAGCTGGCCGAGCTCGAGTCGACCGATACGAACACGGATTAAGCGGAGAGTTGGATGACCGACGGCAGCAGTCATTTTACGAACCTGTCGGTTTTTGCCCTCCGTTAATTCTATGGCGATCCAGCGGTCAGGAACGGTCTTGCGGACACGGATGGGTGGATCTCGTGGAGGGAGTTGGGGTTGGGGATCCAGAAGCCAGGCGCGACAGGGAAGGGTCTGATGATCGCCGATGGAGACTCCGTGGGAGAGCCTTTCGAAAGCGGCTGATGTCGGTATTCCCTCCACTTGAGCCCAGTAGCAGCGGTTGTGGGTGTTTTTCGGGTCGAGCAAGCGGGTGTTAAGGCCGGGTTCGTCGCTGAGGAGGAGTAGGCCCTCCGAATCGGCATCGAGCCGAC
>JBBAWA010000126.1:0-4327 GCA_040397425.1 Methylacidiphilales bacterium | reverse complement strand
CTTGAAGCGTGCAGTATGACCGCCCTTCATGTAGCCGATACGGCTTATGCCGTTAATGATCGTGCAAGCATGCTGCTTATCCGCACCATACCGGGTGAGAAGTTCGGGGTGCTCCAGACCGGTTGGCTCATCACTGATGTTGGTCAGGTAGCTGACCGTGATGGGATCGGCCGGGTCAAGATTCAGCACCTTGTAATTTTCAATCCAAACGCTTGGCACGCGATCCACAGTTGCGGGGATGATGTGGCAATAGTCAAAGCCGACTTCCAGCGGGCCAGGTTTGACTTCCCTGTTAAAATCCACTTTGGTCTGTCCGTCGCCGAGGCCGAGATGCCATTTGCCGACAATGCCGGTCTGGTAACCGGCCCGGCGCAACATAGCCGGAAGAGTAAGCCGGCCTGGCTCAATGCAGAGCGGTGCGTCACCATCGAGGATCGTGTTCTTCTTGGCCGACTGGCGCCAGGCGTATTCGCCCGTTAACAACGAAAAGCGGGACGGCGTGCAAGTTGCTGAGGGTGCGTATCCCTGAGTGAAACGAACACCGTCGGCAGCCAGCCGGTCAATGTTCGGCGTCTTGATTTTTGTTGCACCAGCACAACTCAGATCACCCGAGCCAAGGTCGTCTGCGAGAATGATGATGATGTTAGGTTTGCTCCGTAGTTTCGCTGGGTCAGCACTAGAGAGTGCAGTCAGTGACAGGAGCAGCGCAGCGAAACAGAGTGTCAATGAACGATTCACTTTAGGATCTACTTCTTGTCGGCCTCGAGGGATGAATTCTCCTCGTCCAACATTTTAGGAAGAGACGCTACATTCTTTTTCTTTTTCGGCTTTTTCGAGTCTTTTTGGGGTTGCTCCAGCGCGTCATAATGCGGCGACGGCGTGTGTTCAGAAGCCATGATAGCTTCAATCTTTTGAACGATATCCGGGTGTGCCGCGGCAAGGTTTTGCTTCTCCGCTGGGTCAGCTTTCAAGTCGTAGAGTTCGAGCGGCGCTTTCGTGCCCAGACGATAACCTTTCCAGTCGCCCCACCGCACCGATTGCTGAAAGAAAGTCTCGTAGATTTCGAAATATAGCGCTTCGTGCTGCTTGGTTTGATTCTGACCGATCAAGGTTGGTAAAATGGAAATACCATCCATTCCGGATGGGATAGGGACCCCGGCTAACTCAGCAGCCGTCGGCATGAAGTCCACGAACGTGGTCAGCAGGTCGCTGGTCGAGCCCGGCTGAATCTTGCCAGGCCACCGCGCAATGAAGGGCGCACGGATTCCGCCTTCGTAAAGCAACCGTTTGTAGCCGCGAAGTCCGCCCGTGCTCTGGAGAGACTCAACGAATTCATCGTTGGCACCGTTATCGGAACTGAAGATCAGTAGCGTATTTTCAGCAATACCAAGGTCTTTCAACTTCTGCATCACGCGGCCAACATCCTTGTCAAGCAGAGCGATCATCGCAGCGTAATTCCTGTCTGTTTCCGACCAAGGCTTGTCGGAATACGGGCCGTTGTCGGGGATGACATAATCCTGGTGGGGTGGTGTCCACGCGGCGTAGCAGAAGAATGGACGGTCTTTGTTTTTCTCAATGAACTTGAGCGTCTCATCTGCAATACGGGTATGAGAATAATCCTCCCACGTGTGCTTGCCGGATTGCTGATACGGCACATTCACGCTGTTGCGAACGAGGTAGTCGGTATAATAGTCATGCGCGTGTTTTTGGTCGTAGTATCCAAAGAACAGGTCAAAACCCTCGTTCTCCGGCACCCCGGTCGTGCCAGGGTTGCCCAACCCCCATTTACCAAAACCACCGGTCGCGTAACCAGCATCGTGAAGCAATCGGGCCACGGTTGCCTGGGTAGCCGGAAGTGAGAGGAGGCCATCCTTGCTTTGGTTGGAGCGACGCAGCGTATGCCCCGTATGCTGGCCAGTCATCAGCACACAGCGTGAAGGAGCACAGACCGCACTTCCGCTGTAGGCACGGGTAAACTTCATTCCTTCTGCGGCCATTCGGTCGATATTGGGCGTGACGCCATATTTGCACCCATAGGCCGAGAAATCTCCGATGCCCGCGTCATCCGCCAGGATGAAAACAATGTTAGGTTTCTTATCTGCCTGCGAGGACAAATCAGCGGCATGCGATGTGGCGGGCAGCAATCCGAGGATTACCACGATTAGCGACCAGGGCTGATTGATGAATTTCATAGGCACTCTTTTCAATTTGGTGGGCGTTATTCTTCTTTGTTCGCTTCGATTTTTTCGCCACGAATGGTGCGCTCATAAAAGTTGCGCTTGTCGGCAAAGCCATAGGGGTATTCGTCGTAAATGTTTCCTTGGCCCAGCATACGTGGATCCCCCTGCTGTTTGAGTTCCTCAAAGAGCTGCTTCTGTAAGCCGGCAAAGGATACCGTCGTGGCCAGATTAGTCATACAATCCGGATCGCGCTGGAGATCAAACAGCTGATCGGCGGGTAGCTTTCCAAAAGAGGCCTCAAAGAAGTGTTTGAGGTCAGGCTTCTTTTCCGTGGCAAGCACCGCTGTCTTGGTCGGGCTGTCGTCCGTGTCCTTGTAGCCGGTCTCCGAAACTCCGGCTGGACCGCGACTCGTTTCGAAGTTGTGCAGATAGAGCATCCCTTCCTTGACGATGCCACGGATTGGATATCCCTCGTCCTTGGGTCGTCCAACATCGTTGCGTTCTTTCGCGAGAAGGACGTGATCACGCTCCGGAATGATGCGTCCGGATTGATCCGATTTAAATATTTCCGTTAGACTCCGGCCCGTGATCGCGGCCATGCCGGTCTTACTCTGCTCCATGCCAGCGACATCCAGGAATGTGGGAGCGAAATCAATGAAGCTCACATAGTCATCCACCACCCTACCCGGCTTGGCGATACCTTGCGGCCACATAATGGCCAGCGGCAAGTGGTCGGAGTTGTTGTAGGCATAGCCTTTGCAGTGCGGAAACGGCATACCGTTGTCGGAGGTCACGACCACAATCGTGTTCTGGAGTTCCCCCCGCTTCTCCAACTCGGCGAGCATTCGCCCTAAGTGGAGATCAAAGTTTTCCACCTCGAACGCGTAATCGAGCATGTCGTTGCGAACCTCCTCGGTGTCCGGCCAACATGCGGGCAGGCGATCAATATCGGAAATCTTCTTGTCGCCCTTGGCCACGCCGGAACCATATTCATAACCACGGTGGGGCTCATGACCTCCATACCAGAAGGACCAGGGCTTACCCTTGGGCGCAGCATCAAGGAAGTCATTGAAATTCCCTGCATAATCGGTCCGAGACATTCCCTTCGTGATCTTGGAGGGGAACTTCCTCTCCTCAAAAGACTTTCCCGTCATCTCGCGCTTCTGGCCTGCAGCATTCTTGGCGATACCTGGCCCCCAGCCCTTACCGGTCATTCCTACAAAGTAACCCTGCTCGCCCAACGCTTCTTGGTAGGATTTGAACTCCGGTGGAAAAACGGACCAGTGGTTACCTGCCTCCTTCAGCTGCCAGGGATTGCGACCGGTGATGACACTCGCGCGTGAGGGAGAACATTTACCGTTTGGCGTGTAGGCCTGAGTGAAAAGTATGCCGTCGCGGGCCACGCGATCCATGGTCGGCGTCTTGACCCATTTGCATCCGTAAACTCCCGCGTGGCCAAAAGACCAATCGTCCGCAATCGCAAAGAGGATGTTGGGCTTAGCAGGTTCAGAAGCTAAAAGCACAACTGGCATGACGAACATCAGTGAGGCAAGAGCGCTGATTACAGGCAGCGTCAGCCGCACGCAAAAATCTGGACAGAATGAGGATTTCACAGTTGTAGGAAAACTTTCACCACAGGATTGCGGATGGGAGGGGTTCTGCGTCCATTTACTCAGAAAAATAGACCAGAAATGACCATCTAATAGTTCAGCCAAAAGGGTAAAATATGATGATTTTTCCATCGATATCAGCCTCCGCCAGGAGGGTGGACTGGTGAATGACGCCCGGCCTATAAAACGAAGTAGTAAGAATAGCCCTTCCCCCTTCCCCGCATTACGAATTTTGGCATCCATCAAGGTGATCCTAAACAACCGGACAACCGACTCCAAGTCGCGGAACAACAAATCAACCGGCCGTTCAATCCCCTGATGACCCCCCCTACACGAACGCCCCTAACCAAATCAGCCTACCCAATCAAAACGTAGAGGAGTCGTGCGTAAGGACTTTGAGACCTTTAATCAAGTTCACGTTATCAGTTGTTTTTTGTGATTTCAATCAAGTGGAATACATCGTCTTCCTCATCCTCATTCAACAAGGAGAAATCGCTGCTGAGGGGACCTCGATTAGTAAATTCTCCGTCAGCGATG
>JBBAWA010000125.1:0-4350 GCA_040397425.1 Methylacidiphilales bacterium | reverse complement strand
TTCAGGCGGCTTGGGCGGGGGGTGAGGCTCAGGATTTAAAAGGAAAAGTAACGGCCGAGTGGGATGTATCGAAGCAGCAGGGTTGGGTGATCGCTGATGGAGAGGGAGGATTGGCGGGCTTAGGCCAAGCGTGGTCGGGTGCAAAACTTTGGCCCGACTCAGGGCAAGTGAAGTTACATTTGGAGTTCTCAGGGAATCTGCAGGATCAGGGAAAAGGTTTGGTATCCCTGTCCTTGGATAATATGCATTGGGCTGGAGATGTAGCGACTCCTTGGCGGGCGAGAGTCTCGTCTGAAGTGATCCATCAAGCTGGGCAGTGGACCTTGCCTGAACTTATTGGGCAGGCGGATCAAGGAGGCCAAGTTTTGCTTAATAGCCGCGGAATGGTGGAGTGGGCGCCATCCAAGGGAGAGGGCAGAGGCGATTTTGAAATTATGAGGGTTGAGTCATCGTGTCTTGTTCCGATTCTAGGCTTGGTAACCCCCAACTGGAAATGGCAGGCGGCGGCTGGTTCTGGATCTTTTCATTTTGAAAGGAAGGGGAGTCAGGATCGAGTGAAGGCGAAAATAGATGGTGCGATCACAGTGGAGACTGGGACTCCGGAACAGTCGAGGTTGGTTGATTTTTCCTCAATTCAGGGTGGAGTTCAGGTGACTTGGCCTTCGGGAAGTTCTGGGAAGCTGTCTGTGGAGGAATTATCACTCCAAGCACGTCATCGAGATGGGCGTGACGCTTTGAGGGCCTCTTTGGATCAGATTTTGACTTTGGAAAAAGTGGGAAAAGGCGAGTGGCGACCTGGGGGTCAGGGGGTCGCGACAGGGTTGGTTGAATATACGGGTTGGCCGATTGGTTTATTTGGGCCTCTTGTTTTTCCGAATGCAAAAGAGACTTCCCTGATGGGAACCGCATCGGGATTTGTAAAAGTAAGGTGTGATCCGAAAAAGGGAAAATTCGAAGGAGATGTGGATTTGGAGGTACCAGATTTCACGATCGATCTTCCTCGAATTCAGCTTCAGGAAAACCAAGTAAGCCTTAAAGCGGGTCTTACGTTGGGAGGTAGGGGTGAGGTGAATGTTCCTCAAGCGAGTCTTGCCGTTCAGAAAGGTGGTAAGAGTTGGTTGAACTGCAGCGTGCAGAGGGAGAGTCGACCTGCCCTCTTGGTAAAAGGAACGGTGGACTTGGGGGTATTAAAAAATGTTTGGGTGGGGATATCTGAAAATATTTCTGGTGGTTCGATGACTCTTCAGGCTGAGGTAGGGGATTTAAAGGATGGGGGACGAACGATTGGATATAGTGCGGTAATTCCCGATTTCTCAGGCGGGCCTGTGGGTCGAGGTGGCGTGACCGGGGCTGAGGTGCGCAGCCAAGGCATCTTGAGTTGGAATGAAGGCTGCCAAGCGATTCAGGAGGTGGAGCTAACCGCAAAAAGCGCAAATGGAAATTTATCATTGAGCAAGCTGACATGGGTGCGCGATGGAGCATGGGCGTGGGAGGGTGCACGTTTCTCAGAAGGTTGGGTTGCTTGGCTTGTGAATCCTTGGTTGGAGCCTAGTCGCTGGGTGGATGGGGATGTGATTCTCGGGCCTGGGTTCTGGCAACCTTCTGAGTATGGGGGAAGTGGCGAGTTGGATTTGAGTTTAGTGGGGGCGCGCTTGATAGAGAATCCAAAGGAAGAAGATATTTCATTTGGACTCACTGGTAGCTTTGATTACGACACTCGAACAAAAAGTTTGGCTTTCAAAGATGGAACTCTTGTTTCGACAAAATTTAAAGACGACCCCGTTATCATTCCTGTCCTTCGGGTAGGAAAAAAATCGTTAACGGCTCAAGTCAGGGGAGGGGCGCTCGACCTACGGGGTCTCCTGGCTCAGACAGAGGCAATTCGGAATGCTAAGCCCGTTGCAGGGACACCTCCCCCAGTTGAAGATCCTTGGAAGGTAGATCTCAGTCTGGATTTGACGAAAATTATTGTGGAAGAGGCAGAGGTGGGACCGATTCACGTTCCTCGGTTCCGTTGGGGGCCAGAAGGAATTTATTTGGATCCCTCGGTGGTACAGGTCAAGGGGGGGGTGATCCGAGCCTCGCTCGTTCAAAACACGGGATTGAATCAACCTGTGCAAGCGAATCTAGTCATGAACAAGTTCCCGCTGGGTGCGATTTTGGGTAATGTGATCACGGATGCGAATGGGCCGATTGGTGGTTGGATCGATTTGCAAATGACAGCTCAGGCGGCAAAACCGACTTTGGAGGAGGTGCGGAAGTCATTGAGTGGGCAGGGTAGCTTTCGCTTGTATCAAGCACACTTGGAGCGGTTGCCCTCACTCCAGAAGGCTTTAGCAGCAGCGGGAACTTTTTTGGGATCCAGTTTTATCGCAGGAAGTGAGATTAATGATTTAGGTTCGAACTTCACTTTGCAAGGAGAGCGAATCAATGTGCCTGATCTGAAAGTCAGCGGAACGGCGTTGTCGGCCAATCTGGACGGTTGGCTCAACTGGTGGAGCCAAACCTTGGATTTTAATTTGAAGTTTGCTTTGACTAAGGAGGCAATGCAAAGCAGCGGGCAACTGCAGGGTGTAATGACCCAGTTGGTGGGATCGAGCAACGATTACTATACGAAAATTCCTGGTTCGGCCACGATCACGGGAACGATTCAGGATCCTAAGGTGAATATGGATGTATCGAAGATGTTGGCAGAGGCCGGAATTAATCTCCTGATCAATGCACCTGTAGGCATTTTACAAGGGGCTGGCGGTGCGGCTGGGAGTGCGGCTGGGGCCGCGACTCAGCCTGCGGGGGCCATCTTGCAGGGGGTGGGGAGTTTATTTAAGTGGTGAGGCGGTTGAAAAGGGTTTCAGTCGCGGGGGGTTGCCCGTAGGATTTCAAGATGCGCAGCATGACCGGTTTTGGTTCTATTGAGGTGGCGACCCATCATGCCCGAATCCGAATTGAGGTCTCCTCAGTCAACAAAAGAGGGCTTGAGGTTGTTGTTTTTACGCCAGGAGATCTTGCGCGTTTGGAGCGACAGATTCGCGAAGATGTAGCGGATGCAGTGGCGCGCGGAAAAGTAACGGTGGCCATTCACCTTGAGGCTGGTGCGAATCGTCAGGCCCGAAGTTTAGATCTAGGCAAGGCTTCGGCCTACGCCGTGCAGTTAAGGAGTGCAGGAAAAAAGTTGGGAGTGCAGGGTGGTCCCTCATGGTCGGATCTTTTGGGGTTACCTGGTGTTGTCGTGAGTTCTGGAGCTTTGGTGGGTCCGGCAGATGATCGAAAGATTTTGGCGGGAGTACGGGGTGCGGTCAGGAAAATGGTGGAATCTCGCGAGCGGGAAGGGGTGAGAATGGTTGCTGGATTGCGCATTCATTTGCAAAAGATGGAAGGGATTCGTAAGAAAATGGAAAAGTCAGCTGGAGAGATGAGAAGGAAGCAGGGGCAGCGGATTTGTACTCGAATTCAGGAGTTGGCGGGGGAGGCGGGAGTGGTATTGGAGGCAGAGCGGGTCGTTCGGGAAGTGGCGACGGCGGCGGACCGGGGGGATGTAACGGAGGAGTTGGGACGGATTCGTGCGCATCTCATGGAGGCAGTTGGGTTGGCGAGCACGAGGGCGCCTGGGGGTCGGACCTTGGAGTTTCTCATTCAGGAATTGCAGCGTGAGGTGAATACGGTGGGATCCAAATCTGGAGATTTAGGTTTAACGAGATTGGCCATAGGTTTTAAATCGGAACTGGAGAAGTTACGTGAACAGGCGGCCAATCTTGAATAATTTTACGCGCTCTGGAATTCTCTTTGTTGTTTCAGCGCCATCGGGTACTGGGAAGACAACTCTTTGTACGCATGTACGTCAGACTCCTGACCTAGTGTATTCGATTAGTTGTACCACGCGTCCGATCCGGCCTGGTGAGAAAGACGGGGCAGACTACTTTTTCTTGACCAAAGCAGAGTTTGAGAAGCGTATGAAGGCGGGCGAAATGTTGGAGACGGCCGATGTGTACGGCGAATATTACGGGACACCCAAAACACCTGTTTTAAAGCATTTGGCTGAGGGTCGCGATGTGTTGTTGGATATTGATGTGCAGGGAGCACGGCAGATTCGGGCCAGCCAAGATGCGAAAATTAAAGCGGCTTTGGCGGATATATTCATTATGCCCCCTGATTTGGGTGAACTGAAGAGGAGGTTGGAAGGAAGAGGGACGGAGAACGCAAAGCAGATAGCGACTCGGATTCAGGCTGCGGATGGGGAGATGGCGGATTGGAAGAGCTATCGGTATACGATTTTAAGTAGCTCCATGGAGGAAGACCTGATCAAGTTTCGTGCAATTATCCGTGCGGAAAGATATTTGAGTCGGAGGCTCG
>JBBAWA010000124.1:0-4456 GCA_040397425.1 Methylacidiphilales bacterium | reverse complement strand
TCTGCTGCGCTTTTTCGTCACCCAACTTGGCTACAGGAATCTCATAACGATCTCGAAAATCCGTGGCTGTTCCCAAATATCCAGGCATCAAGAAATCATAGATCGACCACAGATCCAAAAGGGAATTCTCCAAGGGCGTTCCTGTCAGAACCATTCGATGCTCACTCACAAGCTTCTTTACCGCGACCGCCGTCTGGCTGGTTCGGTTCTTGATATTTTGGGCTTCATCCAGAACCACAGCGTCGAACTCTAGTTTCTCATACTCCAAGATATCCCTTCGCAGAAGAGCGTAACTTGTGACAACAAGGTCGTGGTCCGGGATTTTTGAGAGCAGGGATTTCCTTCCAGCTCCATGCAAGGCCAACACCTTCAGGTTTGGGGCAAACTTTTTTGCCTCGTCCATCCAATTCATGACCAAACTCGTCGGACAAATCACCAAGCCAGGCAGCTTCGCCTTATTCTGTGTCCTCCGAAGCTCTAGGAACGCCAATGTCTGCAAAGTTTTTCCTAATCCCATCTCATCCGCCAAGACACCGCCAAAATGATTCTTTGCCAAATAAAGCAACCAGCCGATTCCCTCCCTCTGATAAGGCCGTACAATTTTCTCCAACCGGTCGGGAAGCTTGGCTTCTTCATACGCAATCACCTCAGCTGGAGGCTTCCAGTTGGATTTACCACTCACGACCCAACCTGTTCCACGAATCGCCTCACCAAAATATCCTCGGAATCGCTTTTCCAACTTATATCGCGTCCCGTCGTTTCGAACCTGACAATCCTTCAAAACCTCCTGAAACTCTGCCACATCATCCGTGGGCACCAGAGCGATTCGTCCTCCTGCAAGACGATGGTGGCTCTGCCCCGTTTGAAGAAGTCTTTGCACCTCAGCTGGAGAAAGCGCACTGCTTCCTGCCCCAGTTCGAAAATCTACTTCCACCGTTAACCAAGAACCACCCGTATCCTTCAATGTAACCTCTGGCGCCACATAATCACATCGGCTCAGCAGCGACTCCATCCTCGGCGTGACCTTCACCTCCCACTTCTGTCTCCAACGGGGTAAAATATTTGCCAAGAACGCCCCCACCTTTCCCTCTCCTGCCAAGGTGTAACGCTCCGCCGCACGTTGCCCGGGAAGAAATCCTGCCGCTAATAGCTCTCGTTGCGCCGTTCGCTCCATCGCACGACCCCGAACCCTATATCTCTTCGGATCCGCACCATCCGGCATCCACGCATCCATTCCCTCATTCTGCCCAGGCATTCCTGTTAAAATATGGGACTCCTTTCCATAAACCGCCTCCAGTTGACAACTGATTCCAGAGAGGAGCCCATCCAACTCCACTCGAATCTTGGGGGCTACCGTATCAAATTGCAGCCCCCTCAATCTCTCCCCAGCTTCTACCCGCACATGGCGCTCCAATAAGGGCATCTCTCTTTGCAAAAAGGTCGCCATTCCCTCACGTGAAACCGACCTCCCGCCCTTCCTCAAACCCTCATATGCAGCAGGCAGACTATCTAACAACTCCAGATGATCCCCTGCAAAGCGCCATCGCCCTTGGCTACCTTCAAAAACTTCGCTTCCCGCAGGTCCAGGAGGGGCTTCCTCTAACTCCATATGCAAAACACCCTCCTGATCCAGTTCCGCCTTCAAACGTGTTCCCTCCAGCGCACGCGATACAATCAAATGCTTCTTTCGACCCACAAAAACTCTGGGATGCCCCAAAAGAATCGGAAAAAATAAATCTCGGTCCGATGCATTTAACTCAGCCTCCCCATGCACCGCCGCCCCTTCCATTTTTTCCAGCATCGATAGAAGCGCTGCATCCGACTCATCCACAATATAAGGCTCCACTTTCTCGACCGCCACCGCATCCAAGCTTTTTGTCGGTCCACCATCTACCGAGGCCTCAACCGTAAGAGGGATCTTTCCTGCCCTCCACGCCTTGCCCAATTCCAAAGGAAGATGAACCTCCAAGGAAAGAGGCTTGGATCCTTTGCCCGCCAACTGCCCCAATACACGCGGGAATCGCGGTGCCACGGCTCGTGCCGCCGCCGCAACAGGCCCAGCAACAGCTCCATTCGGCCGATGGACTGGCCCACCCGCCGCCTTACCATTTTTTTCCAAATATTTTAAACTTAGGGCGATGACATGAGGACATACCGTGCCGTACTCCCGCGCCTGACGGCAGCTACACAGATTCTCTACATCCGAGAGTCTCTTTCCCAATTTCAGTCGCGCATTCACGGTTCCAGTCCCTGCCTGCACCACACCCCCAAGCATCGGATCCACCCAATCCACGGACATAACTTTGCCCGCTTCCCACAGCGAACGCCCCTCCTGCATCGCCCTCCATCCCCCGATTTCGAGCAACATCTCTTTCGTGAGCACCGACGGCACCAAACTATTTTCCGACATACTCTTAAATCATAAGAAAAACCGACAAGCGCAGGCAATCCAACCCTCCTACCCCTGTGCCCTCCTTGGGAACAACTTTTCTCCATCTTCAACTCTTTCCACCTCCTGTTTGTGCTGTAACCTCTTAATTGAGCCTGTGACCCGTCCTAAACTTCTTCTCTCTGTTGTCGGTATACTCGCCCTAACATGGGTCGGGCTTTGGATCGCTCAGGGCTGGGGCACGATCACTCTGGTCTTTGACAAAAAACCTCTCTCCATCGTCCTTCGAGCCCTCACCAGCCAATCGAAACTCAAAGTCATCACCGATATCGATTTAAACACTCCAATAACCATCCAAGTCCGTCGCGTCCCTGTGACTGAAGCTCTTGAGGCTCTCCAAGCCGCGGTCGAATCCCGTGGATCCCTTGCTGTACTTCTCGCACCAGACACCGCCTCTATGAAAAATCTTCTCTCCACTCTTCCCAACCCAAAAGCTGATTCAGGCACTTTCTCAATCGAGTACCGAACACCTTGGCTTTTTCGTGGCTCTATTAGCTCCCTGCCTGTTGATCGAGACCCCAGAGAACAGGTCTGGAGCCCATCGCCCCAACTCCCCCTTCAACTCCTACCCCTTCTTGAACATGCCGCACAAACCACGGAAGTTCGACTCATGATTCCAAAGTCCTGGAATCCAACTTTGAAAAAATCTCCTTCGGCGGGCCCCCTCTCGTCCTCAATTATAAAATTAGCCAAAAATGCAGGCGGCGAAGCTCAACTTGTCTACCTTCTTCCAGCTCGATCGGAACGAGATGGTCCTGGAACTCCCCCGGCCACCCAAGAGGCAAACCGCGGGACTCTCCGATGGACAGAACCTGCCGACCTTCCCCCCGATGCTCTTCTCGCCCGCCTCGAATCCCGAATCCGTTCCCTTCCCTCATCCGAGCAAGGAGACGCCCGACAAGCCGCCCAAGAATCAGTCCGCCAATACCGGGAATGGTCCTCATTAACCACAGAGGGGGAGAGAGACAAAAAAGCGCAGGAAATTATGAATGATCCCGCACGAGCAGAACGTGCGGGCGAAGGATTCTCACGTGCCATGCGCAAAATGAGCCCCGAACAAAGATCCCAACGCTACCAACGTTATGTGCAAAGACGCGCAACCCAAAAGGGTGGATAATCCCATTCCACACTCCATTCATTCTATGAATGGATTTACACTGGTCGAACTCCTGGCCGTCATCACCATCATTGCCATGTTAGCCGGCATGATCTCCCCCTCCCTCCAAAGAGTGCGGGCAAAAGCAGAAACCACCGCCTGCCAATCCAACCTCCGCCAAATCGGCACCGCCGTTTGGCTCTACGTTCCAGACAACGGAAATAAATTCCCAAGCATTAACAATCCATGGGGCGATCAAGTATTCACAAATGAAGGCGCAACAAACCTCCTCGGCGCGTTAGGCCCATACGGGCTAACTGCGAAGGTGCTCGCTTGCCCGGCAGATCTTCACAGCAAAGAAAGCTTCTACCGAAAGTATACGAATAGCTACGAGTACCTTCCATTCTCCTCAGATGAGGAGGCCGCTCCAGGGACAGCCACAATTTATGGACGCACTGGAACTTTCGAAATTCCCTTTCGACGCCTTACCTTGGCTTGGGACGCCTCCGATGTTCACTCGGACGGATATGGATTCAACGGATTGCGAGCTGACAACACGGTCTATAGCAGAACCAATAAACCCACTTATAAGAACCAATAAACCCACCTATAAATAATCTTTTTACAAACTCAAAAATCCTCAACTCAGGCTGATATTTGCGATAGGATAAAGACGTGATTCGACTTGGCGTAAACATTGATCACCTCGCCACCCTTCGTCAGGCGAGGTACCGCGTCCCGATTCCAGGTGTAATCCCAGAGCCCGATCCCGTCTCTCTCGCGCGTACCTGCCTGTCCGCAGGAGCTCACTCCATCACCGTCCACCTCCGCGAGGACCGTCGCCACATCCAAGACGATGACGTTCTCCGACTCGGCCGCGAATGCCGCGAAAAGCTCAACCTCGAAATGGC
>JBBAWA010000123.1:0-4511 GCA_040397425.1 Methylacidiphilales bacterium | reverse complement strand
ACTAGCACCAGTAAACCGAGCCAGACGAGTCTCATCGTCCGCCGACCTGACCCCCGCCACTCATGGAGAAACAAACCCCAAATCGTGCTGAAAATAATGATTGAGGCCATATGGAGCGTCCAACTGGAGAAGGAGTACGCGCCCATCTTGGTCTCTCCCATGCTGTAAAAGAAAAACTGCAGGTACCATGTAAAGCCGGCGAGAGCGCAAAGTAGATAGTTTCGCAGGAGTGGGGCAGGACCGGCCGGCCGGGCCGTTCCGCCCATCCCGTGGGAAGTAGCCTCCCGGTTGGCTGCGATTTCGGGCGCGTCGGACATCATCATGCCTTCCGCTGTCCCCATCTCAGCCGTATGCGCGGGGTTGGCGTTGAGGTACTGGTGAGTGGAGCGATTACGGATGTTGAGAACGACGCACCAGATGAAGTTGGTGGTGAATCCGCCCCAGAGGACGACTACGAGAATGGGGAGGTTTTGCCAAAGCGGACTTCCGCCGGAGGTCTGCAGGGCGGCGAGGGTGATTTCGCCGATCGGCCGTCCGGCGGCGAGTCCGTAGGCAAAACAGGCGCTCATGATTCCGGCGAATGTGGCGACGACCATGCCTTTGCGGAAATTAAACTCCTTCACCGCGGCTGCCTTCTCCTCGGCCGAAAGTTCGCCCTCCTTCGACATTCCAGCTGCACCGTTCAGGCCGATGCCTAGCAGACAAGCGCCCACCCCCGCTAAAACCACTAGGCCAGACAGGGTGGTGAGCAACCGGCCGAAGTCGCCCGCAAAGATTGGCGGCATGAGCGTGCCGAAGGCGGCGCAAAAGCCGAGAGCTACCGCCATCCCCAGCGCGATCCCCAGGTAGCGCATGGTCAGGCCAAAAGTGATCCCACCGATTCCCCAAAGAACCCCGAAGAAGTAGCACCAGAGAACCGAAGAGCGGGGGGCGGCGGCAATGTGGCCGTAAAGATCAGGCACTAGCAGAAAACCCAGCATGGAAGGAGCGAGGATCCAGCTGAAGAGCCCTCCCACCAGCCAGTATGTTTCCCAAGACCAGCGCTGCACGGCCCGATAGGGAATATAAAAACTGGCGGCGGCGAAGCCGCCAATCCAATGGAAGAATATACCGAGAACAAGGTTCATGATTTAATTCCAAATACGCTTTGTAGGCAGATGTGGCAAGGCGCGATCCAGGCGTTTGACTTTTAGAGTCTGTATCAGGTTATGCGAATCATTGTGGTTGATAAATTACGTCTGGCTGTTTGCCAACACGGCGTAGAATTTTCCCAGGTGGCTTGGGTGGAAGAGTTCGAAAAACCGATGGAGGCGTGCCGTAGGCTTGCTTGAAGCATTTGGAGAAGTGGAATGCATCGTGGAAGCCGAGCGATTCGGCGATTTGTGCCAGCCCAACTTCCTGTCGTCGAAGAAGATCAACCGCCATAGCTAGGCGGTGCCGACGGTGAAATCCGGCGGGCGTCTCCCCGGTCCATTTGCGGAAGGCACGGCGAAATGCGTCGGCGTGGAGTCCGGATTCCCGTGCAACCGACGGGACTGTACGATGCTCGGGTATGGATGCTAAGGCCCGACGTGCCTTTTCCAGCCAGAGGGGAAGGCCCTGCTCATCCGGCTTCTGCGCCAGCCACCGAGCCAACATCCCATGGACATCC
Source organism: Methylacidiphilales bacterium (assembly GCA_040397425.1). Taxonomy (GTDB): domain Bacteria; phylum Verrucomicrobiota; class Verrucomicrobiia; order Methylacidiphilales; family Verrucolacustridaceae; genus Verrucolacustris. Next base: position 2,860 of record JBBAWA010000123.1, on the reverse strand, counting down.
GCAGCCTGCTGAATCGCTTCCTCGAGGTTCTCGACCGGCCTTGCAAGCAGGGATCGTAGGAAATTTTTCTCGGGGGTCGGATTTTTTAGATTCCAGACAGGGTGGGCGGGGTCCAATCCGTGCCCTCGCCAGGCATCAAAGGCAGGTCCGGAGAAAGCCACAAAAACTTCGTCCCAACGCGTGCCCGGAGGAGGGCCATAGTGGTGGGGGATCTCCGGAAAAACCAGAATGACCGACCCCTCGCAAAGTGGGATCTCTCTGCCAGAGGCATCCCGGTAGACTCCGCAGCCACGGGTAATCAAAACCGCCGCGTACATGCCGTATTTGCGGAACCCATCCCACCCAGTTCCCGTACTCCCGGGTAAAACACCTCCAAAATGTACTCTGCCAAGAGGTGTTTCACGCTCTGGGAAGGAGTAAAGCCGGTATCGGTCAGGGGTCCTCGACATGTCCGAAAAATACATGCAAAAGTATGGTTCTGTCCATTTCCTAAAAACACATAATCTCCCATATTGATGGGGTTATGGGAATGGATACCCACGTTTTAGTTTCTCCGGCGGCAAAACCCCCTGAGCGTCTCGATTACTCGTTGACCGGTAAGAACACGGCTAAGGCCATCGAACTCGGTCTGGCGGAGGCCGACTGGTATCAGCCTCCGGTTGCCCGAAAGGCGTTGCGGAAGTTGCTGGAACGTCGTGATGGACCTGCCCTCCGTGATACGGCGCTGTGGTTTGCGCTCTTGGGTCTGACTGCTTGGGGAACCGTTGCCCTGTGGGGGACTTGGTGGGTTCTTTTGCCCTACGCCTTCTATGCGGTGCTTTACGCTACAGCTTCAGATTCCCGATGGCATGAAGCGGGTCACGGTACCGCCTTTAAGACGGACTGGATGAACAACGCCTTGTACGAAGTGGCCTCATTCATGGTCATGCGCGAATCCGTCGTCTGGCGTTGGAGTCACACCCGTCATCATTCCGACACCATTATCGTCGGTCGGGATCCGGAAATCCAAGTATCCCGGCCCCCGAACCTAAAAGCCCATTTTCTCAGCCTGTTCGCGACCAATGTTTACGAGGGATATTTTCCGGGTTTGGTCCGGCACGCCCTCGGGCGTGTGACCCCGGGCGAGCGCACGTTCATTCCGGAGAGTGAGTTCCCAAAGATATTTCGAAATGCCCAAATTATTTTGGGCATCTATGCCGTCACTTTAGCTCTATCCGTTGTGCTGCATTCGTGGATTCCGATTTTTCTGGTCATCCTGCCGCATTTTTTTGGGACTTGGCTCATGATCGTCCATAATTCTACCCAACATGCAGGATTGGCGGAAAACGTCCTGGATCACCGATTGAACTGCCGCACGGTGTTCATGAATCCGTTCAGCCGGTTCGTGTACTGGAACATGAACTACCACCTCGAGCACCACATGTTCCCGTTGGTGCCTTACCACAACCTTCCGAAGCTGCACGAGCTTGTGAAGGACGATTGTCCGCCTCCCTATTCTTCGATTCTCTCCGCCTGGCGTGAGATTCTACCTGCCGTGCTCCGTCAGGTAACCGAGCCCTCTTACCACGTGAAGCGCAAACTGCCCCCGCCCCGGCAAAGTGCGGTCGAGCAAGTCAAAGGCACAGATATCAAACCGGATACCAAGGGTTGGATCGAAATCTGCGCTTCTGCTGACCTTGGACCTGCCGATGTCTTGCGCTTCGACCATGGCCGCAAAAGCTACGCCCTGATCCGCGACGAAAAGGGAGCGCTCTTTGCCACCGACGGCATCTGCACCCATGGAAATACCCACCTGGCGGATGGCTTGGTGAAAGGGGGCATCATTGAATGTCCGAAACACAACGGACGGTTTCACCTTGCCGACGGATCGCCAGCCCGCACTCCCGTCTGTCGCGGGCTAGCCACCTACCCGATTGAGGAAAGGGGAGGGCGACTCTGGCTCAATGTCCTTAATCCCGGCGGGGCAGGGGCCAGGCAACAGACGACCCTGCAGTTTCGGGTCGTCAGCAACCGGAACGTCGCCACGTTCATTAAGGAGCTCGTTCTCGAACCACTGGACGTCAACGCACGGGTGGATTTCACTCCAGGCGACTATCTGCAGATCGAGATTCCAGCTTATGATCGTATCCGCTTCCAAGACTTCGACATTTCCGAACCTTTCGCCTCCGTCTGGCGCCATCAAAATGTCTTCGACCTGGAGGTCTCCAATCCACAGACGGGCAAACGCAACAACTACTCGCTGGCTTCAAATCCAAAAGGGGAGAGGATCCTCCGCTTCAATGTCCGCATCGCCACGCCACCGCCTGGTCAGGATTGTCCACCGGGAGTCGGTTCCTCCTATGTGTTCAATCTGCGAGCGGGGGACCAGGTCACGGCGATCGGACCTTTCGGAGATTTCCATATCAAGCCGACGCAGAAGGAGATGGTCTACATCGGAGGTGGGGCGGGAATGGCACCCCTTCGCTCCCATTTGAGTTACTTGCTCGAGTCGGAAAAATCGGCGCGTAAAATCAGTTACTGGTATGGAGCACGCTCGAAACAGGAACTCTATTACCAGGAGTATTTCGAGCAGCTTGCGGCAAGTCATGCCAACTTCAGCTTCCACATGGGGCTTTCCTCGCCGCTACCGGAGGATCAATGGAATGGTTCGGTTGGATTTATCCATGAGGTTGTTCTAGATGAATATCTTCGCCAACATCCGGATGTGAGAGCCGTTGAATTCTATCTTTGTGGGCCACCCATGATGGTTAAGGCCTGTCGGAAGATGCTCGCCGATCTTGGGGTGAATCCATCCCAGATTGCCTGCGACGAATTTTGAAGCGTCCTCATTATCTCAACGACGGATCGGGCGATGCGCCCA
>JBBAWA010000122.1:0-4531 GCA_040397425.1 Methylacidiphilales bacterium | reverse complement strand
GCAAGTATCGACGGATGCCACGTAGGCCCTCGATTTCAGCATCCTTTCGCTGCCGACAAAAAGATTCGGGCCCAGGTCGCGGAATGGGAAAAAAAACTTTGGACTTTTGCGTCGAGCAAAACCCTACCGGAATTTTTTGAGCACCTGGGGTCCAACCAAAACGTTTTCTATTTTGACGGCGTGGGGGTGCTTCACAGCTTGCTCGCAGGTCAAAACCTGAAAGCAAAAACCTACCCTGCCGTCCAGTGGCACGAATCCTCTGACCAATCCATCGTCTCCTTCTCTCGCGGTCACCTCTTGCCACTCTAAAAATTGGTTTTGCAGGTCTTGCAATTCGTTACAGGTAATTCATTCTATATATCTATTCTACAGACACTTGCGACCAAGCCTCTCATATCTGGTGGTATGTTTACCCGCCTAGTTATGGGGACAGTTTTCTGATAGAATTACTTTATGTCCCTCGATTCAACCTCTTACTTAAACAGGGAGCTCAGCTGGCTTGAGTTTAATCAACGCGTCCTAGAAGAGGCCCAAGACCCTACCCAACCCCTTCTCGAACGACTCAAATTCCTGACCATTGTAAGCTCCAACCTCGATGAGTTCTTCGAAATCCGCGTCGCCGCCCTCAAGCAACTGGTAGAAAATCGTAGCGATGTTCACGGGCCCGATGGGCTTCGACCCGCCGAAGTTCTCGCTGCGATCCGCAAACGCGTCCTCCGAATGGTCGATGACCAGTACCAACTGCTCCACCAAACCCTCCTGCCCGCCCTATCCCAAGAGGGAATCCACCTTCGACCCATTCAAGAACTGAACGAAACCCAATCCGCTTGGGCGCGCGAACTGTTCCAACGCGACATTCTCCCCATTCTCACTCCCCTCGCCGTGGACCCCAGTCACCCCTTTCCTCAACTTCTCAATAAATCCGTTAACCTAGTCATCCTCTACTCCAAACCCGGCCACCAAGAAACCTCCCGGCACGCCTTCGTTCAAATTCCACGAGGTATTCCCCGACTCATCCCATTGGCCCGCGAAAGCGGTAACCCTCGTGAATTTATCCTTCTATCCGAACTTGTCCGACACTTCGTGGGGGAGGTCTTTCCAGGAATGAATATTCATGGCGCCTGGCCCACCCGTATCACCCGCAATAGCGAACTCTACATCGACGAGGAAGAGGCCCATAACCTCCTCCTCACAATCGAAGAGGAACTCCAAAAAAGAAATCGCGGAGCCGCGGTTCGACTTGAACTGACCCGCGACTGCCCAGTCGAAATTGAAACCTATCTCCTCGGACATCTCCATCTCACGCCCGACGATATCTATCGCGTCCCAGGCCCCGTGAATCTGACCCAACTCTTTGCTCTGACTGAATCCGGTCGTGGCCTGCCCCATCTTCACGATCCCGTTTCAACCCCCTCCATCCCTGCCCCTCTCCAACTCCCCTCTCGGAGTTTCGAGGCGATCCGCCAAAAAGATATTCTCCTACATCACCCCTACGAAAGTTTCCAACCGATCGTCTCCCTCTTGGAACAGGCAGCCACCGACCCTCAAGTCCTCGCCATCAAAATGACCCTTTACCGTACCAGTGGCGATTCCCCTGTACTCAACGCCCTGATTGCAGCCGCCCACAACGAAAAACAGGTCACGATCCTCGTTGAACTGAAAGCTCGCTTCGATGAAGCCAACAACATCTCGTGGGCCCGGAAAATGGAGGAGGCAGGCATTCACGTCGTCTATGGCCTCGTTGGACTCAAAACACACTGCAAAGTCCTCCTTATTGTACGCAGGGAGGAAAATCACCTCCTATCCTACCTTCACCTAGGAACGGGCAATTATCATCCCCGTACCGCCCGCTTCTATACCGATTTCAGCCTCCTCACCGCTCGTCCCAGTCTGACATCTGAAGTCGCTTCTCTCTTCAACGTTCTCACGGGAATGTCAGAGACCGCCCACTTCGACGAACTCCTCGTCGCCCCATTCAACTTTGCCCCACGCCTCCTCGAACATATCCATCGCGAATCCGCAAATCATCGTGCGGGCCGACCCTCTGGAATATTTATCAAAGCGAACGCTCTCGTGGATCCCGAGATCATTCAGTCTCTCTACGCCTCCTCGCAAGAGGGTGTCCCCATTCAGCTTCTAATTCGTGGAATCTGCTGCCTCCGCCCCGGCGTCCCTGGCCTCAGTGAAAATATTCATGTTCGTAGCATCGTGGATCGTTATCTCGAACATAGTCGCATCTACATTTTCACAAACGGAGGTGATCCCATTGTCTACCTGGGCAGCGCCGACCTAATGCCTCGCAACCTTCATCGTCGAGTTGAGGTCGTATTTCCAATTCTTGATCCCGAACTACGTCGCCAATTTATTCAGGAGATTGTTCCTGCCTATCTCAACGACAACCGCAAAGCGCGCCTTCTGGGCCCCGACGGGCTCTCCACTCGTGCACCAATCCCCTCAGGAACACCCTCCCGTCGTGTCCAAGAGGAGTTCCTCCACCACTACAACCCGGTTCCCTCCGACATTCCTCAAATCACCCCCGCCCTTCGGCCATCCACCGCCTCCTCGCACCCCGCGTCCGCTTAAGCAGCGACCAGTTTGGCGGGATGACTGCCCCGAATGATCTGACTTAAGTCGAGATGCTTCGCGATCACCTCCTGGATCATTAAAATTTTTTCCTTATCCCCAGGATCTGTTTTTACGGTCATCCTCTCAATCTTCGCAGCCACGGAGTAGCTATCTCCAGTAACTGCCACAGTCGGAAGCCCTCTCTCTTGAAGCATTTTAATCAAACCCACCTGTGGCTTCAGGCCATCGGTTAAAATAATTCCGGCAGGCTTGGCCTCATTCCCCCCTTTTCCTTGAGCCTCCAAAGTTGCCAAAAGCAGATCCTCCCGATCCCCAGGAGTGATTAACAGGGCACCAGGATTGAGCTGATCCTGCAATCGTGCGGCCGTCATTGCCCCCACCGCAACCGACCTCACCTTCCTCCGTTTCATGTTTTCGCCAGAAAGAAATACCCCGCCCAACTCCAAAGTCACCTGACCCAAGGTCGGCCTTCGCAACTCCCCATGGTAGGGAATCATACCCAGAACAGGCAGACCCATTCGCTGAAAGGCCTTTTCTGCCCAGGGCCGTAAGGCGTCCATCTTCGCAGGCAGAACTTTGTTTAACACTACCCCCACCACTTTTACCTTATGCTTCTCAAAAAGAGCTAAATTCAGACTCACCTCATCCACAGGCCTGCCCACGCCTCCAGTCGTCACAATGATGACCTGACTCCCTAAAAGCTTTGCCACTTGGGCATTCGAAAGATCCAAAACACTGCCCACCCCCGCGTGCCCTGTGCCCTCAATCAAAACAAAATCGTGCTCCCAAGCCACCCGATTGAAAGCCTCGCCAATCGTCCCCTTCATCGCAGGCAGATTGCCCCGCTCCAAATATTCCCGAGTAAACATTCTGTCCACCGCGATCGGAGACATCGCCTCAATCGGCAAATTCACCCCATAGGTGTTACTAACGAGAACCGAATCCTCATCCACTTTTTTGCCCGCAACTTCAACAAACCTCTGACCGACAGGTTTAATGTACCCAATTTTTTTGTATTTTGACGATAAGGCCGCATACAGCCCTAAGCAGCAGGTCGTCTTTCCATCATCCTGCCGGGTCGCCGCTACATAGATGCGGGGGGTGACTAGATTAAGATCCATTCCTACCTTTGCACAGCTACCGCTGGAGAGGCGGGCTCAGGATAGAGCTTGCGATACTCCACTGCCAAAATACCCACAATCGCCGCCACCCCCAAAACCTCATCCTCGTCTGCACCGCGACTGATCTCGGCTGCAGGCAAGCGCATCCCCAGCAAAATATTCCCATAGGTTCGAACCCGCCCGAAGTGTTGAATACTTTTGACTGCAATATTGCCTGAATTTAGATCTGGAAACACCAAACAGTCTGCCCGACCCGCAACAGGCGATCCCGCAATTTTCAGTTTCGCTTTCTTTGGATCTAAAGCCGCATCCAACTGCATCTCTCCATCAAACTCTCCTGGCAACCCAATCTGCTCGGCCAACTCACGGGCTTTCTTCGTGGCCTCTATCACCTTGCCAGTATCCTCACTCAACGTAGCACTCCCACGGGTCGAGTAGGAAAGCAGGGCAACTCGGGCGTTTCGACCTGTCAGCCTTTTCTTGAGTCCCGCTAATCCCACTGCCGTTGCCGCCAACTCCTCCGCCTTGGGACGAGGCACCACCGCAGCATCTCCCACAACCAGAATTCCATTATCTCCCGTCTTTCCATCCTCACATTCCAACAGGGTCGCACTCGATATCCTCGAAATATGAGGCAAGCGCGGAATCATTCGAATCAAAGGCCGCAACACATTTCCCGAATACGCCCCCACCCCCGCCACAAGACCGTCCACCTGCCCGAATCGTAGCATCAACGTTCCGTACACAATCGGATCGGACAACATATCATCAATCTCACTTAATTTTAATTTCCCACCTTGGGCCTCACTTCGTAAGTAGTCCTT
>JBBAWA010000121.1:0-4591 GCA_040397425.1 Methylacidiphilales bacterium | reverse complement strand
CTGTTTTGGTATTTGGTTGGATCGAGAGTAAGCCACCTAGCACCAGCAGGTAGCAAAAACTCTAAGCTAACCTTCAGCCAAAAGTGCGAATTATGACGGGAAAAGTTACAACCTTCGCAAGACAACCCCCTCCCCCGACATCGTCAATGTGTGGATGCCTCCGCCGAGGTTAGCATTCGCAAGTAAGCAGCTTTCCAAACCACGCCCAATCGTGGCGCTTTTCCCAGATATGTTTTAAGTGCAGTCGGTTCAGCTCTGCTTCCGACGCAGTAACCTAGTCAACACCAGCCCACACGTCCCAAAGGCGAGTAAGGTGCCCGTAGAGGGCTCAGGAATGGCCATCAAGTTGAGAGTGCGCAGGCTGCCATCCGTCCCTGTGACAACCTGAAATCCACCAGTCGGCACTATCCCACCATTAAAGTTGGACGTATCTATCTTAAACAAACCGGTTAAGTTGGTGTTGTCAGCAGCGTATCCAGTAAAAGATGCCGCCTTAGCGATAACCCAAGAGTAGGTTGAGGAAGTGCTGAAGTTGGCCAGCGAAAGACTATTCAAAACCAAGTTTATTTGAGCACTGGAACTAAGAGCGCTCATATCAAGCGCCCCAGTCACTGAGAACACATCCCAGTTCGTTCCAGCCGATCCTGTCGCATTGTCGATCTCCCAACTGTAGGTCGACCCTGCCTGCCATATAGAGGAAGCGGCCGTCAAGGTCCCAGGACTGTTGCCAGGCTTTAGGAATGAACCATTCGCAAGCGTGACCACACCCACCGATCCCGATCCACTTAAGCTACCTCCGTCGTTCACCAACACGGTTCCAGTATTTAAGAGGGATCCGGTCACCGCCAGTGTCCCAGCGTTGATTGTCGTCACTCCCGTATAAGTGTTTGCCCCACCCAACACTTGAGTTCCAGCCCCAGTTTTAGTTACGGCAAGAGCACCCGTAATCACCCCACGATTCTTCACCATCTCTGATCCGAAGGTAGTTGTAGTGCCGCTACTCGAACCAATGGTGAGAGTAGCCGGGGCCGCCGACGTGACCGTGTTTATTGATGTTTGATCTAGAGTCGAAATCGTCGACTCGAGCCCTTTGATCTCCTGGTTTCGCCCATTGAGATCAAAGGTGGCAGTAGTGCCTGCAACAGTGCCACTTCCAGAGGCGCCAAGTTTTAAAAGCGTGGCAGTGGGTAGACGGTTATCGCCGTCGGCGAGTTTCAACATTCCGTTATTAACTACCGTCATTCCGGTGTAAGTGCTCACGCCACCCAGAATCAAAGTCCCTGTATCCGACTTAGTCAATTTTCCTACAGCACCTAATTTATCAGCAATTACTCCATTTATAGTGGTGACCCCAGTCCCAGCAGTGCCTATCCCACCATTGGCACTAAGAAATATACTTTTATCGGCACCGAACGAGGACGTAACCCCTACTGTCCCAGCGTTATCGCTGGCTAGCGTCACCTTTTCGTCCAACGTGATACTTGTTGTATTACCAAAGGCTCCGCTACCATTCCAGACTGTTTTGGCATTCACGATGGTGACCGGCCCGCTGAAAGTATTGCCCGTATTTCCAATGAACGTTTCCCCTGTACCTGCACCGGTGATAGTTAGCCCGCCCCCCACTCCAGAAATAACACCGGAATAGACGCGCTTACCATTCTGCGTATTATTAATCGTGCGTATCGCATTTCCAAGTGCCACGGTGCCGGAGTAAGTACCAGTGCCACCTGCACCACTTTGTTCAAAATCACCACCTATATTTATTGCATTCGCATAAGTTCTTGTACCCGAAGCTTGTTGAATATTTCCACCGTTAATATTTAATGTAGAATTCGCTCCGCCGAAAGAATTGTTTCCACTTACAATCACCGTTCCTGCATTTAGTGTAAAACTACTACCAGCAACGAGACCGGTGCTTTGGGACCCCATGTTCCATGTTCCCGAACCACTTTTCGTTATAATTTGAGGAACCGCTGCTGTTGTCCAGGTTTGACCAGACCAAGTAAGAGTTTTTCCTGCCGCGACATTTACAGTGCTTCCCCCTGTCTTAAAACTCAGCGTGCCTCCTTGGGTAACCGTCGTGTCCGTATCAACCGTAATGTTTCCAACCGTTGTCGTTGCAAATGTGATGGCTGCAGCAACGGACCCGCCAAACACGACGTCATTACTCGCAACCCACGCGGTATCGAAAGGTCCAGCATCGGTAGTTCCCCAATTAGCGCCCGTCCAAGTTAAACTGGGTGTTCCGTTCGTGTTCCAATACTTTGTTTGGGCTTTTACATCACTCGACCAACCCACCAACAAAAGAGCGGTGAATGATGCGATCGCTGTGAGGCGATGAACTTGGCTATAATTTTTTAAATTCATAATTAGTTTTGTTATTTATGTTACTTTGGTTCATTGGGGAATGTACGTAGAGGTTACTATTTTCAGCCACAGGAGCGGTTTATGACGAAAAAAGTGCCTCCTCCCCCTGCCCCCTAGGGCGACCGCCGAGCCCACTACCCCCAAGGGGCTATCCCAAAAAACCCCGCTGATGACTAGAGCGGCTTCACGGCGATGCCATACATAGCGTAGCGATATTTCTCGCTTACAATTGTAGGCGCACCAAGTGTCACCGTCGCAGAGCCCGGTACGTCCTTGCGCCACACAGAATGCTCGACGTAGAGCTCACCATTCGCATCCGGAATAAGCTTTTTCGTTTCAAACAGGTCCGGCCACCACGGACCACTACGCAAGCGTAACCCGGTGTCCCGAAAGCCCTGCCGCAACCACTCGGGCGGCTCCGCCCGACTATCGAATAAAACGTAAACCGCACAGGGACGAGACAGTTCGAGATTAATGTCAGGCAGTGGTTGGTGGATCGATTGACGTTGAAAGGTCCCGATCACGTCGGCTCCCTCCAATTCTGCCGGGAAAAGCTGGTCGGGCATGGCGCGCCAAGAGAGTTTGCGATGCCCGCGATGAACGAGGGAAGCCAGCGCACCCTCCCCCATACCACCCGGCGTGATCGTATAGCAGCGGTAAAAGTTTGCTTTCTTGATATTGTCCGTGACACCCGTGATCACCTCCGAATCAGGGGCGTTCAAGCCCCGAATCGCCAAGCGATCGCCCTGTAACGCCAACGCTTGCAAGCGCTGGATTTTAGCTTCCCGATTCGCCATCCGTGCCGCCTCCCCCTCATAAAGACTCGCGAGTCGGCTTTTCTGTGTAGGTAGTTCCCCAGCCCGGTAAACTTCAACCTCACCTTCAAGCACCAGGACATCGGTGCTACCGTCATTCCCAACTGATGCGCCGAAGCGCGTACCAATATCCATCAAAAGGGCGCTCGCTGTATCAATCACGAACCCCTTGGCTTCCGAACCCACATCGATGGTGATGTTGCCAAGTAACAGCCGCAAGCGCATCGGATTCACAAATTCCAAGATCACGGGACCTTCTAGGTCCACCACGGCCCCGGAGGAGATTCGGAACCGTAAAGAACCCGTATCCATCCGTAATTTCTCCAGCACCACCCGCTCACCCACCTGATACGGAGAGCCCTCCGAGGCAAGGATATCAACCGATACCCCTTTCGCCACGGTCACCGAGTCGGGTTTGCGTCCGTGATCGCCGAATTGCCAAAAGGCGAATCCCACCGTCAGTACGATCGCCGCTGCGAGTGCCGCCTGAAGGAGCGGGGATACCCTGCGGGAGCGGAAGGTGCGAATCTTCGGTTGGGGAGGAACATCCGTCGGGGAGAGAAGAGCAAGCGCAGGAATAGCGGCACGTCCCTGTTGCCAAGTAAGTAGGGCATGCATCTGTGCTTGGTCGACGTAAGCCTTGCGGTGCGCCACATCGGCGCGCAAGTGCGCGCGGAACTGTTCGAGTTGCAGCTCGTCGGCCGTGCCCTCTAGGACTGCATGGCACAAGTTCTCGAATGACTCCTTACTCATGCCCTAACCTCTTTTCCGATCACTGACTGCACACAGTCGGCCAGCATTTTGCGCAACCGGTAAAAGAGTGCAGCCATCGCATTTTCCGATCGGGAAAGCCGGCAAGCAATATCCTGCACCGCCTCACCATGACCGTAGCGCGCTGCGATGAGTTCGCGCTGCCGAGGGGTCATGCGCTCCATGCAGGTTTCCAGCACTTTCAACCGCTGATCCGCGTCTTCGGAGGATCCCTCGAGTTCGTCGGCAAAGGTAGCCAGCAAGGCATCGTCCAGAACCAGGCGCGACCGCTGGTTGCGCTTCCGGCACGCCATGACCTCAAAACGGGCAAATGCGTAGGCCCAGCGCAGGAAAGGCTGGTTCGGATCATACTCGGAGCATTTGCGACAGAGTTTCATGTTTGCTTCCTGCAGCACGTCGTGGGCGTCGTTCACTCCACCCAAAAGCGACACGATGAAGGCATACATAGCACTTTGCGATGCCGTCAAGAGCTGGACGAACTCGGGCGTCGGGCCACTTGCATCGGTTATATTATTCTCCATAGAGTCTTCAGCTGAACCTCACAAGTTATGACGGAGCACCAGAGACCTACTCAACATACGTGTAAATCATTCATCGACAAGGAGTGTCAGCCTTACTCGTGCACTCTTTTCCTTTCA